>DASSBF010000066.1:0-29657 GCA_035699005.1 Dongiaceae bacterium | reverse complement strand
CGGCGACTACGCCATCCAGATCCGCATGAAGATGATGACCAAGCCCGGCGAGCAGTTCCCGATCAAGCGCAAGGCACTTGCCATGATCAAGAAGGCGTTCGACGCCAACGGCATCAGCTTCGCCTTCCCCACCGTGCAGGTCGCGCAGGGCGAAGACGCCGGCGCGGCAGCGCGGCAGGCGCTGGAGATCGCCAAGGCCAAGGTGGCCGCGGAGGGGGCGTAGGGTGGGGCAGCGGAGGCCGCACCGAAGCCCCTCCCCCAATTGGGGGAGGTCAGGGAGGAGGAAGCCGCGTTTCGGTGCGAGACAATCTTCGCGCGCTTCCCCTACCCTACCCTCCCCCGTATCGGGGGAGGAGGATCTCAATCTTGCAGAAGTCCGCGCGCGATCTCTTGGATCACATCCCACGCAAAGGCGACGTCGGCCTCGGTCGTGTAGGTCTGGCCGACCACGAAGCGGATCACGAACTGGTCGCGGAAACGGGTCTGGGTCAAATAGATGCGGCCGTCATCATTGATCGCCTGGATCAGGCGCGCGTTGAGCGCATCGAGGTCGGCCGCGCCGTCCGGGCGATAGCGGAAGCTGAGCAGCGAGAGGATGGGTGGCGTCACGAGATCGAAGTCCGGCGCGGCCGCGATGCGCACCGCCAGCCCCTGCGCCCAGCGCACGTGGTCGCGGATGAGGCTGCGCAGCTGCTCCACGCCATAGGCGCGGATCACGAACCACAGCTTGAGCGCGCGGAAGCGGCGGCCGAGCTGGAGCGACCATTCGCTGAAGTTGACGATGCCATCGCGCCCCTGGGTTTTGAGGTATTCCGGCCGGATGCCGAGCGTCCTCGCCAGCGCCGCGGGATCGCGCACGAAGAAGGCGGTGCAGTCGAAATTGACCAGCAGCCATTTGTGCGGGTTGAAGACGACGCTGTCGGCGAGCTCGACCCCGTCCCAGAGAGCACGGAACTCCGGGCAGATCATCGCGCTGCCGGCCCAGGCGGCATCGACGTGGACGTGCAGATCGTGGCGGCGCCCGATCTCGCAGATCGCGCGCACGTCATCGCACGCGCCGATCGAGGTCGCGCCGACGCTGGCGACGATCGCCGCCGGCAGATGGCCGGCCGCGCGGTCGGCCGCGACCGCGCGCTCCAGCGCGGCGAGGTCGAGGCCGTAGCGCGCGCCGCCTGACGGCAGCTTGATGAGATTCTCCTGGCCGATGCCGGAGATCCAGCACGCCTTGTCGATCGAGGAATGCGCCTGCTCGGAGCAATAGACGCGAATGGCGGGCTGTCCGCTCAGCCCCTTCGCATTGCCGCGCCAATCGAGCGCCTTCTCGCGCGCGGTCAGCAGGGCGGACAGCGTCGCGCTCGATGCGGTGTCCTGGATGACGCCGTGGAATCCCTCCGGCAGGCCGATCATCTGGCGCAGCCAGTCCATCACCCGCATCTCAAGCTCGGTGGCCGCCGGCGAGGTCTGCCACAGCATGCATTGCACGCCGAGCGTCGCCGTCAGGTACTCGGCGAGCACCGAGGGCGGGCTGGAGTTGCAGGGGAAATAGGCGAAGTGGCGCGGATGCTGCCAATGCGTGAGGCCCGGCACGATGGTGTTCTCGAAGTCCGCGAAGATGGCCGCGAAATCCTCGGGCTGCTCCGGCGGCGCCGCGGGCAGCGCCTGCAACGTGGCGCCCGGCGCCTGGGGCGAGCGCACCGGCCGTTCGCGCACGGTGGAGAGATAGCGCACCGACCAGTCCGCGATCTGGGCGCCCCAGTTCCGGATATCGTCGATCCGCACGGGATCAGCCCTCGAAGTTCGCGACGTAGTCGTCTTCGTCGATCTCGATGACGGTCGCCGTCCTGCGCGCCGCAGCAGCGCGCAGCAAGGCAGGAAGATCGGACGCCTGCTTCAGCTTCACCGCCTCGCAGCCGAAGCCCTTCGCCAGCATCTGGAAATCCGGCGTGAAAATGTCGACGCCGATGGGATGGATCTGGCGCGCGACCATGTAGCTCTTGATCTCGCCATAACCGTTGTTGTTCCACAGCAGGACGATGACCGGCGTTTCCGCCTCGCGCGCGGACGCGAGCTCCTGGATGGTGAATTGCAGGCCGCCATCGCCGATCATGCAGACGACCGGCCGGTCCGGCGCCGCGAGCTGCGCGCCGATCGCCGCCGGCAGCGCGTAGCCGAGGGTGCCGTAGCCGGTCGCCGAGCAGAACCATGAGCGGGGCGCGGCTGATGGATAGTAGATGCAGCCGGCATAGACCGGCTGCGCCGAATCGCCGACCAGCACCGCGCCCGGCAGGGACTCGCGCACGGTTTCCATGAGGTGCAGCGAGGCGCGATAGACGCGGCTGAGATCGCCGAGCACGGCGTCGCGGGTCGCGGCCGCACGTGCCGCGCCGCCGCGCTGCGCTGGCTTCAGCAGTGGCGCCAGGGCGGCGGCGGCTTCCGACGCATCGGCGACGATCGGCAGATCGGGCTGGCGCGTTCGCACGACCTGCTGCGGGTCGATGTCGATGCGGATGCTCCTGCCGTTGAACTTGGCGCCGCCCTGCTCGAACCAGTCATAGTCGGTCGAGCCGAACTCGGTGCCGATGGCGAGGATCACGTCGGCCCCTTCGATCAGCCGCATGGTCGGCGGCATCGATGGGCTGCACGGCACCGCGAGCGGATGGCCCGGCGGCAGCAGGCCGCGGCCGTTGACCGACATCACCGCGGGCGCATCGAGCTTCTCCGCCAGCGCCCGCACGAACGGCGCCGCATCCTGCGCGCCGCCGCCCAGCAGCAGCACGGGTGCCTTCGCCGCGTTCAGCCAGTCCGCCGCTTTCTGCAGCGCCGCCGGAGAGGCGGCCGGCGGCGCCGGCGGCGCAACGGCGTGGACCGGCGGCAGCTTGTCGGCGGCGGCCGTGATGATGTCGAGCGGCAGCTCGATATGGACCGGGCGCGGCCGGCCGCCGGCGAAAACCGCGAACGCGCGCGCCACAATCCTGGGCAGCTCGGCCGGCGTGGTAACGGTGTGGCTGAAGGCCGAAACCTGCTTCACCAGTTGCCGCTGATCCTGCAGTTCGTGCAGCCAGCCCTCGCCGGAGCCGATCTGGCCCAGCGCGTTGACTGCGGAGATCACCAGCATGGGGATCGAATCGGCATACGCCTGGCCCATCGCGGTCGCGATGTTGGTCATGCCCGGGCCGGTGATGATGAAGCAGACGCCCGGCTTGCCGCTGACCCGCGCATAGCCGTCGGCCATGAACCCCGCGCCCTGCTCATGCCGCGGCGTCACGTGCCGCAGCCTGGTGTTCGGCAGGCCGCGATAGAGTTCCACCGTATGGACGCCCGGGATGCCGAAGATCACCTCGACGCCATAGGCCTCCAGCAGTTCGGCCAGATACATGCCGACGGTCCGCATGGGGTCTTCCTGTTCCTGATCTGGGTCAGGGGACAGTGATAGCGGATCAGGTGCGCATTGGCGACATGCGATCCTGCTGAATGGCGCCGGGCCGCCATTCAGGACCCCCTCCAACCCCGTCATCACCGGGCGAAGACCCGGTGATCCAAACTCGGGGAGGAATGCTCGTTGTGGGTATTTGGATTGCCGGGTCGCGCAGCTTCGCTGCGGCCCGGCAATGACGGAGGATGGAACTGCGTGATCAGACCGGTCGGATTAACGGACGACGACCTTGCCCGTCATGTGCTTGTGGAACTTGCAGAGATAGGGGAACTCGCCGGCCGTCGGAAATGCGATCTCCTTGCGCTGTCCCTTGGTCAGCGTGCCGGTATCGAACGAGGGGCCGGTGGCGGTGTGCGGCACCAGGTCGAGATTGACGAAGGTGACGGTCCCGCCGGCTGCGATCTCGATCTCGGCCGGCGCGAACTTGAGCTGGTGCATCTCGACGGTGGCGCCTTCGGCACGCGCGCTTCCCGCGAACGGCAGTGCGGCGATGCCGAGCAGCCAGCCCAGGGCCTCGCGCCGGCCGAAACCGGCGCGGGGCCATGCGGCACTCCGTGTCACGATCCGATTTCCTTCACCATCTCGGCGGCGTGCTTCTCGTGCGCCTTGAAGGTGTCGAGCGCCTGGCCGAGCAGCGCCTTCAGATCCGCATTCTCGACATTCGGGATGAAGGCGTCGCCGACCACGTGGTTGACGGTCTGGTGGTAGGCAAGCTCGTTCTGCGCATAGCTCTTGTCGAAATCGTGGCCGGAGAGCTTCGCCATCTCGGCGAGCTTGTCGTGCGCGCCTTTCACCAGCGCCTGGCTGAACGCGTTGTCCTCGGGCTTGGCCTTCAGCTTGTTCAGCAGGTCGAGCGCCGCCTGGTTGACGGCCTCGTGGTCGCGGATCATCAGGTCGGCGAACTCGCGCACCCTGGGATCGTCGGACAGCGCGAGCGCCAGATGGGCGTTGCGGACATCGATCTCGCCCGCGGTGTAGGCGGCGTGGGCGATCTCCAGGTCGTTGAGCTTGGCGGGATCCTGGGCCGATGCGACGCCGGCACAGCCGGCCGCCAGGGTTGCGGCCAGCACAAGGCCGGCCAATATTTTACGCGACATGGGTGCGCTCCTCCCCGTTTCGGTTGCGATGCCGATTGGATGCGGCCGGCTTGCGCCGCGTTCCCGGTCCGGCGCACAGTCGATTGCCGGGAACATTTGCGGGAACGCTGCATCTAATGTGGCGGGACAGTTTGCGAGGAACCATGGCACACCCCAGGATCGAACGGGTCGAAAGCGAAGCCAGCGAGGCCGCCCTGGTGGCCCGCGCCCTGGCGAGGGATGCCGGCGCCCTGGCCGAAATCATGCGGCGCAACAACCGGCGGCTCTATCGCGCCGCCTGGGGCATCCTGCGCGACGAGCAGGAGGCCGAGGACGCGGTGCAGGATTGTTATCTCAAGGCCTTTGCCGCACTGCCCGGCTTCCGCGGCGAGGCGGCGCTTTCCACCTGGCTGACGCGGATCGCGATCAACGAGGCGCTGATGCGCCGGCGCAAGCGGCAGGCGCAGGCCGCCTCGATCGGCAATGTCATCCCGTTGCGTCCCGAGGAATCGCCGGCCACCGAGCCGACGGAAGATCCGGCTCTGTCGCCGGAATCCGCCGCCATGCGCGCACAGCTCCGGCCGTACTTGCAGGAGGCGGTCGGCGCACTGCCGGAAGACCAGCGTGCGGTGTTCGTGCTGCGGGCGCTGGAGGAATTCAGCGTCGAGGAGACCGCGCAGGTCCTGGGCCTCAAGCCCGAGACCGTCCGCACCCGGTTCCTGCGCGCGCGGCGCAAGTTGCAGGACCGCCTGCAGCGCGAGCTGAAGCTGACTTTCGGCGAAATGCTCCCCTTCGCCGGCGCACGGTGCGACCGGTTGATTCAAAGGGTGCTGGGGTTGCTCGATCTTGCGAGCGTAGTTCCGTCGATCACGCAGCCCGCAGTTCCCTCCCCCGAGGCGGGGGAGGGTTAGGGTGGGGGCGACGGCGGTTCCGCTCGACGCAATTTTCGCAGGATAGAACAACCCCCTCCCCGCCGACGCAAGTCGGCATTCGCCGACGGGCCCTCCCCCAACTTCGGGGAGGGGCCGTATTCATGGGGGGCTACTCCCCCGGCTCGAACTTGAGCGCGGCGCCGTTGATGCAGTAGCGCTGGCCGGTGGGCGCGGGGCCGTCCTCGAAGATGTGGCCTTGGTGCGCGCCGCATTTGGCGCAGTGCACCTCGGTCCGCACCATGAAATGGGAGCGGTCGGCGGTGGTCGCGGTGGCGCCTTCGATCGGCGCCCAGAAACTCGGCCAGCCGGTGCCGCTCTCGAACTTCGTTCCCGTGTCGTAGGCCGGCGTCCCGCAAGCGGCACAGACGAACGTGCCTTTCCGCTTCTCATGCAGCAGTGGCGAGGTGCCGGACCGCTCGGTCGCATGCTCGAACATGACGGAATACTGCTGCGGGCTGAGCTGCTCGCGCCATTCCGCATCGCTCTTCGTCACGTCATAGCCTTCGGTCGGCGCGCTGTGGCCCTTGCCGAACAGTTTCATCGCTCGTCTCCTTTGCGCCCATTGTGCGCCGGCCTGGCCGACGCGCAAGCGGCTTGTCGCGGCCGGACAGCGAAGCCAGGAACATTGAGAACAGCTCCGCCTGGCTGCCGATGCCGAGCTTGGCATAGATATTCCTGCGGTGGATCTTGACCGTGCCCGGCGCGATCCGCAGCGCGCCGGCGATCGCGTCCGAGGAGTGGCCGCGGAGCACCAGGGCCACCACCTCGCCCTCGCGGGGTGTCAGGCGGTGCCGGCCGAACGCCGCGAAGGCCCGGCGCAACGCGGCATCGGCCGACGGCGCCTCCGGCGCGCTGTCGAAGCGCCGGGCCAGGCCGCGCCAGTGGCGTTCCGCCGCCGCGATCGCGACGGGAGCCACCGCATGCAACTGCGCCATGTCGCGTGCGCTGAAGGCCGGCGAATGGCCCGCGCGCATGAGCGAGATCACGACGCGCGCGCCGTCGCCGGTCGCGAGGAAGAAGCCGATCTCCTCGGTGAGGCCGGTCTGCCCGTAGTAGGAGCGGTAATATTCGCTCTGGTAGAAACGGTCCGGCGCCAGGTCGCGCATGCGATAGAGGCCGGGCGTGACATTGCCGCGGCTGGCGTGGAAGAAGGGATCGAGCAGATAGGGGCCGGCCTGGTAGACGGTGACGAAAATGTCGCGGATGCGGGCGCCAAAATCGTCATAGAGGTCGAGCGGCCGGTCTTCGCCGCGATAGCCGAAGACCACGGTGTAGTCATAGGGCGCCACCTGCCGCAGGGCGCGCGCCAGCGCTGGCGCGAACAGCGGTCCGTCGAGCTCCCGGATCGCCTCCGCCAGGGCGGGATGCCAGTCCGGCGCGCGTTTCAGCATCTATCCCCACAATCCACGGCAGCCACGCTCACTACCCCTCTGGAGGTATATACAAGGGCGGGGGCTTGTCGCAACCTGATGGACAACAAGGAATAGACTCCGGCGATGGGCTGTCGACCGCGGGCGGAATGCAGGGAGTCGAGACGGGTGTGACCGCTTTGGCTGAGCCGAAGGCGATGGCCGTTGCGCGAGCGGCCAGTGCGCCGGCTGACGTCGAGTTCCGCGGCGTCACCAAGCGCTTCGGGACGGTGACGGCAGTCGACGAGATCTCGTTCGAGATCCCGCGCGGCTCGTTCCATTCCTTCCTCGGCCCGTCGGGCTGCGGCAAGACCACCAGCCTGCGCCTGATCGCGGGCTTCGAGCAGCCCGACCAGGGCGAGGTTTCGATCGGCGGCCGCTCCATGGTCGGCGTGCCGGCCTATCGCCGGCCGGTCAACATGGTGTTCCAGCACTACGCCCTGTTCCCGCACATGAACGTCGCGGACAATGTCGGTTACGGGCTGCGCCAGGCGCGGCCGAAGCTGGGCCGCAGCGAGATCGACCGGCGCGTCGCCGAGACGCTGGAGCTGGTGCGCCTGCCGAAGATGGGCGCGCGCCGCACCTGGGAGCTGTCCGGCGGGCAGCAGCAGCGGGTCGCCCTCGCCCGCGCGCTGGTCAACCGCCCGACGGTGCTGCTGCTCGACGAGCCGCTGGCGGCCCTCGACCGCAAGCTGCGCCGCGACATGCAGATCGAGCTGCAGAACCTGCAGCGCGATGTCGGCATCACCTTCATCCTCGTCACCCACGACCAGGAGGAGGCGCTGTCCATGTCCGACACCATCGCCATCATGCGCGACGGGCGGATCGTGCAGTTCGGCACGCCACAGCTGCTCTATGACGCGCCGCTCAACCGCTATGTCGCGGACTTCGTCGGCGAGTCCAATTTCTTCGCCGGCACGGTGGCGGCGGTGCGGCCGGATGGTGCGACCCTGCAGATTGCCGGCGGCCTCGCCCTCACCGGGCGCTGGAGCGCGGCCGGCGCGCATCTGGCAGCAGGCGAGGACGGCGTCATCGCGGTCCGGCCGGAGGTGATCGGCCTGTGGGCCGCCGGGCGCGCGCCCGCGGACCTCGACCTCACCCGGCAGGGCCGGGTCCGCAACCGCATCTATCTCGGCGACCATACGGAATTCAGCGTGCAGGCGGCGGAGCTGGGCGAGCTGATGGTGCGGCTGCCCAAATCCGATCCGCTGGCCCTCAGCCTGCAGCCGGGAGATTCGATCGAGCTCGGCTGGCGGGGCGACCAGGCGCTGGCGCTGCGCGCCACGTGACCATTTCGGGCGTCGGGCCGGCGACGGGCACCGATGCCGCAGCAACCAGGACGTCGCGTGGGATGGAGGAAGCAATCATGGATCGCAAGGAGTTCATCCAGCAACTGCGCCGGTACAAGAAGGGCTCGATCAGCCGCCGGCATTTCATGGGCATCACCGGGCTCGGGACCGCCACCGCGGTCTTGGCCGCCAGCATGCCGCAGCTCATGACCGCGCGGCGGGCTTATGCCGGCAATCTGGGCGACCAGGTCAACCTGACCACCTGGCCCGACTATCACGAGCCGAAGAACTTCGAGAAGTTCACCGCCGAGACCGGTGTCAAGGTCAACGTGACGGTGTTCGGCTCCAACGAGGAGATGTTCGCCAAGCTGAAGGCGGGCGGGACCGGTTGGGACGTTCTGGTTCCAACCAACTACACGATCGAGACCTATGTCAGCGAAGACATGTTCGAGCCGCTCGACACCGCATTGCTGCCGAACTACGACCCGAAATTCTATACCGACCAGCGCTTCACCCAGCCCGGCACGGTCAACGGCAAGACCTATGCCGTGCACAAGGACTGGGGCACCACGGGCTACGTTCTGAATTCAGCCAAGGTCACCGACAAGCCGACCACCTGGAAGGAATTCTGGGATCTGACCAACACCAAGTACCAGGGCCGGACGATGGTGCACGACTACCAGCTCACCACCATCGGCAACGCGCTCAAATACTACGGCTACTCCTTCAACTCGAACGAGGAGAAGGAGCTGGCCGAGGCCGAGAAGCTGCTGCTCGACTCCAAGCCCAATTTGTTCGCCATCAACAGCGACTACAAGCCCTCGCTGCTCAACGGCGATGCCTATATGTCGGTGTGCTGGACCGGCGATGCCAAGCAGCTCAAGAAGACCGATCCGGCCTACGAATACATCCTGGGCCGCGAGGGCGGCGAGATCTGGGCCGACTTCTATGCCGTGCCGAAGGGCGCAGCGCACCGCGAGGCCGGCTATGCGCTGATCAACTTCCTGCTGGAGCCGCACGTCAATCGCGACGAGCTGCTGTTCCACGGCTATCCGGTCGCCGACAAGCGCGTGATCGAGCTGCTGCCGCCGGAGATCGTGAACGACCCGATCATGTATCCGGCGGCCGAGCTGCTGGCGCCGCTGGAATTCGGCGCGGCGGCGACGCTCACCAACCCCGCCCGCGCCGAGATCATGGCCCGCTTCAAGTCGGCGTAGGCGGCAGGGCGAGTGCATTTGGTGAGTGCAGCTCTGACAACAATCCCCTTCCCCCCTTGTGGGGGAAGGTTGCGCAGGCTTAGCTAACGAAGTGAGCTTAGCCGGAGCTGGATGGGGGGTAGCGCGGCGATAGCCGCGCGCGCTCGAAAGAGCGCAATTCGTCGGCGGTGCAGCGCTGCACCACCCCCCATCCCAACCTTCCCCCACAAGGGGGGAAGGGGCTCACCGAGCAAGATCGATCGTCAGTTCATCTCCTATGGAACTGCCCTGCTCCGAGGTTGGAGACGGGAAGCATGACCGCCGGAACCGAGGCCGTCGCGGCACCCGCAACTGCCGCGCGCAAGCAGTCGGGGCGGTGGGTGACCGCGCTGCTGCTGGCGCCGAGCGCGGTGTGGTTCTTCGTGCTGCTGATCCTCCCCCTCGCCGTCGTCCTCGTCTATAGCGTGGGCGTCAGGGGGCCGGTGGGCGGTTACCAGGCGGCTTTCACTTTCGACAACTACCTGAACCTGCCGGCGCGCTGGGCCGCGTTCAAGAACACGCTCACGCTGGCGCCGCTCGGCACGCTCATCTGCCTCGTCGTCGGGTATCCGCTGGCCTATTTCCTCGCGGTCAGGTCGAGCCCGCGGTGGCGGGTGCTGCTGCTGATTTTGGTGATCGTGCCGTTCTGGACCAGCTTCCTCATCCGCACCTACGCCTGGATCTTCATCCTCGGCGGACGTGGCATCCCGGCCCTGCTGGAGGCGGCGGGTCTCGGCGACGTGCGCCTCATCAACACGCCGTTCGCGGTGATGTGCGGCATCGTCTATGCCTACCTGCCGCTGATGGTGTTCCCGATCTATGTCAGCCTGGAGAAGCTCGACAAGAGGCTGCTCGAGGCGTCCGAGGATCTGGGCGCCGGGCCGTTCGCAACGTTCCGCCAGATCACGCTGCCCTTGTCGGCGCCCGGCATCATCACCGGCTGCATGCTGGTCTTCATCCTGCTGATGGGGGAATACCTGATCCCGCAGATGCTGGGCGGCGGCAAGGTGTTCTTCATCGGCAACGCCCTGGTCGACCTCTTCCTGCAGAGCCTCAACTGGCCGTACGGCTCGGCGGTCGCGATGGGCCTCGTCATCATCATGCTGGTGACGGTCAGCCTCTATCTGCGCGCGACGTCCGCGACCGGCGGACGGCGCGACGCCTCGCTGATCTGAGGGCGTGGCCATGCTCCGCGCCTATTCGATCTTCGTCTATCTCTTCCTCTATGGGCCGATCGCCCTGATCGTGCTGTTCAGCTTCAATTCCGGCCTCAGCGCCGCCGATTTCCAGGGCTTTTCCATCCGCTGGTACGGGAAGGTCGCGGGCAACTCGCTGATGCTGGAGGCGCTGAAGACCAGCTTCATCGTCGCGTTCTCGTCCGCGACGCTCGCCACGTTGATGGGCACCATGGCGGCGCTCGCGCTGCAGCGCGTGACAGGCGTGGTGCGGCTGATCTTCGACGGGCTGACCTACATCGCCATCATGGTTCCGGGCATCGTGATCGGCATCGCGACCCTGATCGCGCTCGTCACCACCTTTGGCGCGATCAACGCGCTGCTGGCGCAGATCTGGCCGGGCGAGGCGCCGCCGCAGCTCCACATGGGGTTCGGCTCCATCATCGCGGCGCACACCCTGTTCTCGATGGCGCTGGTGATCGTGATCGTGCGCGCCCGCATCGCCGGCATGGACCGCAGCCTGATCGAGGCCTCGATGGACCTCTATGCCGATCCCTGGGCGACCTTCCGGCAGGTGACGCTGCCGCAGCTCGCGCCCGCGATCCTGGCCGGATTCCTGCTGTGCTTCACCTTCAGCTTCGATGATTTCGTGATCGCCTTCTTCGTCGCCGGACCGCTCAACACCCTGCCGATCTATGTCTTCTCCTCGATCCGGCGCGGCGTCACGCCGGAGATCAACGCGATCGGCACGGCGATCATGATGTTCTCGCTTGTCATGCTGTTCGGCGCGCAATTGCTGCTGCGCCGCAAGGGGACTCCGCGCACAGCCTAGGGAGAAAAGCATGATCCTCAAGGATCGCGTCGCGATCGTCACCGCCGCCGGCTCCGGCATCGGGCGCGGCGGGGCGGAGATCATGGGCCGCGAAGGCGCCGTCGTCATCGCCACCGACCTGGTCGCCGAGCGCGCCGAGGAAACCGCGCGCCGCATCCGCGACGCGGGTGGGCGGGCGGAAGGCCGCGCGCTCGATGTCACGAAGGATGCCGAGATCGATCGGCTGATCGCGGACGTCGCGGCCAAGCACGGCCGGATCGACATCCTGCACAACCACGCCGGGATCCAGGTCGAGGGCACCTTGGAACAGGTGCCGGTCGGCGGGCTCGACGACAGCTACCGGATCAACGTGCGCGCCCATTTCGTCGCGGCCAAGGCCGCACTGCCGCACATGAAGCGCCGGGGCAAGGGCGTCATCATCAACACCTCGTCCAATTCCGGCGTGTTCTTCGACAAGGGGATGCTGGCCTATATCACCAGCAAGACCGCGGTGATCGCCATGACCAGGCAGATGGCGCTGGATTACGGTCCCCACAACATCCGGGTGAATGCGCTCTGCCCCGGCTGGGTCGATACGCCGTTCAACGACCCCTATATCCGCCAGATGGGCGGGCGCGGCGCGATCGAGGCGTACGTGAAAGACAAGATCCCGATGGGCCGCTGGGCCAGCGTCGAGGAGATCGCGGAATCGGTCCTCTATCTCGCCTCCGACCGCTCCAGCTACATGACCGGCCACGCGCTGGTGGTCGACGGCGGGGAGTGCATCGCGTGACGCGCCGAAGCGGGTACGGCGCTACTTGGCGGCGTAGGGGCCCATCGATGGGTGCAGCGTGTCCTGACACCAGGATTTGTTCACCAAGTATCCGTCGCCGCTGCAGTTGTTGTCGACCCACTTGAATTCCGATAGCGACGCTCCGTCCTTCGAGACAGCGCAACCGGCCAGCAGCGTTGCGCCAAGGACGATCGCGATGGCAGTGAGACGCGTCATATTGCTCTCCCAGGATGATCGCAGGGGATGGGGACAGAGGCACGAACCCGGATCAGGCTATCTGGTTCCGCCCACCGCTGCCTGACGAGAGATCTTCGATCGATCTTAACAATCGTAAAGGCCATATACGGGCCTGTCGTTCATTTCCGACAGTCCGCGCGTCTGCAGCGCGCGGGAGCCGATTGGCGAACTCGAGCGGTTCTCCTACGCTCCTGGTTTTTGGCGAGGGATTTGCGATGATGGCCGCCTTCTACGAGCGCAACGGACCTGCCGACGAGGTGCTGCAGGTCGGCGAGATGCCGATGCCGGCCGCCGGTCCCGGCGAGGTTCTGGTGCGGATCAACGCCTCGGGCGTCAACCCGTCGGACGTGAAGTCGCGCGCGGGACTGCGCGCCAGGATGGCGTGGCCGCGCGTGGTGCCGCACAGCGATGGGGCGGGCGTGATCGAGGCGATCGGCGCCGGCACCGATCCGGCCCGGGTCGGCGAGCGCGTCTGGCTGTGGAACGGCCAGTGGCAACGGCCGTTCGGCACGGCGGCGGAATACATCGCGCTCCCCTCGTTCCAGGCGCCACACCTGCCGGATGGCGTGCCGTACGAGGCTGGCGCGTGCCTCGGCATCCCGGCGATGACCGCCCACCGCTGCGTGTTCGCCGACGGGCCGGTCGCGGGCCAGACCATCCTGGTAACCGGCGGCGCCGGCGCGGTCGGACACTATGCCATCCAGCTCGCGCGCTGGGGCGGCGCCACGGTCATTGCCACCGTCAGCACCGCCGAAAAGGCGGCGCATGCCAGGGCGGCGGGCGCCGACCGCATCGTGAACTACCGGACGGAGGACGTGATCGGCGCGGTGAAGGATTTCACCGATGGGCAGGGCGTCGACCGCGCCGTCGAGGTGGAGTTCGGCGGCAACTTGTCGATCGCGCTGGCGTGCCTCAAGCCCAACGGCGTGATCGCCGCCTATGCGTCATCGGGGACGATGGAGCCGAAGCTGCCCTTCTATGCCATGATGTTCCAGGGAATCACGCTGCGGCTGGTGCTGGTCTACATCCTGCCGGAGGCGGCGCGGCGGCAGGCGATCCAGGACATCAATCAGGCGCTGGTGCAGGGCGCGCTGGTGCACGCCATCGCGGAGAGCTATTCCTTGGAGAAGATCGCCGACGCGCACCAGGCGGTCGAGAGCGGCAAGGCCATCGGGAATGTCGTGGTGACCATAACATGATACTGGCCACGTTCTGGGTCGCCATCGGCGGCGCGATCGGCAGTGTCGCGCGTTTCTGGCTGACGGAAGCAAGCCTGAAGTGGTGGGGCGTCGAATTTCCCTGGGGCACCGCCATCGCCAACATCACCGGCAGCTTCCTGATCGGCCTCATCGCCGCCCTGCCGGTGATGGGCGCGCGCGATCTGCTCGGCCCGATGGGTCGCCAGTTCATGATGGTCGGCATCATGGGCGGCTACACCACGTTCTCGTCGTTCAGCCTGCAGACGCTCACCATGCTGCAGCATGGGCACTTCGCCAAGGCGGCGCTCAATGTCGGAGGGTCGGTTGTACTGTGCCTGATCGCGGTCGCGGCGGGCTATGCATTGGGCGCGGCAGTCGGCGTTCCCAAGGCGTAGGCATTACGTTCGGGCCTGCCGGCCGTCATACATCCATTGCTCGAACGTGCGCCGCCATCCCTCGGCGGCTTGGTCTTCGGGGCGAAACCGAAACCTCGTAGCGCTTTCCTCCCCTCGCGTTCCATGACCAGTCACCGACAGCTCGAGGGCGACCCCACCTCGGCGGCGGCGGGCCAGGACATCTGCGCTTGCAGGTCCGCGAGCCAAGTGGCCCAGGCCCTGCCGTTTCATCCGAATTCTGTTTCGTTTCGTGACGGCCAAGTCCCGGTCACCGGCGAATGGTTCATAAAAGTTGTTGAAGATGCTTGGTACGATTGCTGGTATGAGGTATGCTGTATGTAACGTGAGTGTCAGGGGGCGTTGCATGTCGTCACAAAAACGATCGGAAAGATCGGACGGGATTGCTCGCAAATATTGTGCTTCGTAACAACCCGGGCCGCCGGCGCGGGTTGGTGCGCAGTTTCACGGCGAATCAGAATGGCAATAAGCCGCGTCGCGCCTCCCGCGTGGATCAGGGTGCAACACCCTCTTCGAATGCATCGGGAGACGTTCGTCGATGGCAGGCGACCTGGTAGATACATTCCCTGAGTTGCTTCGATACCACGCGCGGAAGCGGGGCGGCCGGCCCGCCATTCGCGAAAAAAGACGCGGGATTTGGCACACCCTGACATGGCGGGATCTCGCGGACGAAGCCGAAGCCCTGGCCACCGCGCTGTCGGCGCGCGGCGTCCAGCGCGGTGCGCACGTCGCTTTGCTGGGTGACAATCGGCCCCGACTCTATACCGCAATGTGCGCGGCACATTGGCTCGGCGCCGTCGTCGTGCCGCTTTACCAGGACGCGACAGCGGCCGAGCTGACCTTGCCGCTCCAGCGCGCGGAGGTCACACACGTCTTCGCGGAGAATCAGGAGCAGGTCGACAAGCTGCTGGCGATCCTGCCGTCGTGTCCGGCTCTGCGCTGCATTGTTTACGACAAGGACCGCGGCATGCGCCACTACCAGCAGCGGGAGCTTGTCAGCTATGCCAGCCTGCTGGCGGAGGGACGCGGCCTGGCGGAATCGAAGAGCGCCGTTCCGGTGGCGGATGCCGAACGCGTGGCCGGCCAGGACCCGGCCGTCGTGTTCTTTACATCAGGCACCATGGGCCCGGCCAAGGGCGTGGTCGTCGCCCACGCGTCCCTGATCGATCGCGCCCGCGTGGCGGCGGCAATCGAGGGGATGACTGATGCCGACGTCACCATGGCCTATCTCCCGCCAGGGTGGATCGGTCAGAATCTCTGCGGCTATGTCCAGCCGATGGTCGTCGGCTCCTGCGTTTGTTGTCCCGAATCGGCCGAGACCCTGCTTTCCGACATGCGCGAGATCGGCCCGACCTGCTTCCTGGCGACGCCGCGCGTGCTCGAGGCATTGCTGACCCAGGTATCGATCCGCCTGGAGGATGCGGGCAGGTTCGGCCAGGCGCTTTATCGGCGCGCGATCGCGGTGGCACGCCGCGTGGGTGCGCGGATCCTGGCCGGCGAGCCGGTTTCCGTGATCGACCGCGCCGCGTACGCGGCTTACGACCGTTCCATCTATGGGCCGCTCCGCAACGCGCTGGGGATGAGGAATGTGCGCGTGGCCTACTCCGCCGGCGACGCGATCGCGCCCGACCTGTTGATGTTCTTCCGGTCCCTGGGCATCAACCTCAAGCCGCTGTACGGCTCGACCGAGACCGGCTTCTTCGTCGCGATGCCGCGGGACCGGCGCGTCAAGCCCGGCACCGTCGGCCAGGTGGCCGATGGCGTCGAGCTGAAGTTCACTCCGGAGCGCGAGATCATGGTGCGCTCGCCGGGGATGTTCATGGCATACCACCGCGACGCGGAAACCACGGCCGGCGCCATGGACGCGGACGGCTGGTTCCGAACCGGCGACATCGGCTATTTCGACGAGGAGGGACATCTTCATATCGTCGATCGGGCGGCGTGCGTGGGCGCTTTGACCGACGGGACGCCTTACGCGCCCCGGGCGATCGAGAACAAGCTCAAGTTCGTTCCCTACATCAAGGAAGCGGCGGCTTTCGGCCACAGGCGCGGCATGGTCTGCGCGCTGATCGATATCGACCCCGCCGTAGTCAGCCGATGGGCCGACAAGCGCGGCATCACCTACATGGGCCATGCGGACCTGGTGTCGCGTGAGGAGGTTTACGATCTGATCGCCGGCTGCATCGCCGAGGTCAACGGCCACCTGGCGCTGGATGCCGCGCTGGCAAGGTGCCAAATCCAGCGTTTTTCGATCCTCCACAAGGAGCTCAGCGCCGATGACGGCTTGCTGACCCACACCGGGAAACTGTGCCGCGACGTCATTGCCGATCGATACGGGGAGCTTGTGGAAGCCATGTACGAAGGGCACGCGGACGCGGGGAAGGCCGGATCTCCCAGGACAAAGATCCGGAACGCACAGACCGTCGCGCCGGCGGCGGACCGGGGAGCGGCCTGAACATGACGGCGCCTGTCCAATCGCCCCGGCGCGCCTTCGACATCGGCGCGCCGATCCTGGAGCTTGAATCGATTTCGCTGCGGTTCGGCGGCGTCCAGGCGCTGACCAACATCTCCTTCAACGTGCTCGAGCACGAGGTGCGTGCGATCATCGGTCCGAACGGCGCCGGCAAGAGCTCGATGCTCAATGTCATCAACGGCGTCTACGTGCCGCAGGAAGGCACGATCGCCTTCCGCGGCGAGCAGGTCAAGGGGATGAAGCCCACGCGCGCCGCTCGTCTCGGCATCGCGCGGACCTTCCAGAATATCGCGTTGTTCCGAGGCATGTCGGTGCTGGACAACATCATGGCCGGCCGCACGCTGCAAAGCCGCGCCGGTTTTCTGGAGGTCGCGCTGCAATTGCCGCGCGCCCGCCGCGAGGAAACCGCGAACCGCGAAGCCGCCGAGGAAATCATCGAGTTTCTCGCGATCGAGCATATCCGAAGGACACCGGTGGCGCGCCTGCCGTACGGCCTTCAGAAGCGCGTGGAGCTGGGGCGCGCCCTCGCCGCCAACCCGAAGGTCCTGCTGCTCGACGAGCCGATGGCCGGCATGAACATCGAGGAAAAGCAGGACATGTGCCGTTTCATCCTCGACGTGAACGACCACTACGGCACGACCGTGGTGCTGATCGAGCACGACATGGGCGTCGTCATGGACCTGTCCGACCGTGTCGTCGTGCTCGACTACGGCAGGAAGATCGGCGACGGCACGCCCGACGAGGTGCGGTCCAACCAGGACGTGATCAATGCATATCTCGGCGTTGCGCATTGAGGTCAGGCAATGAGCGATTTTCTGTTTTTTCTTGAAGTGCTGATCGGTGGCCTGCTTGCGGGGTCGCTGTACGCGCTGGTCGCGCTGGGCTTCGTCCTGATCTACAAGGCCTCGTTTGTATTCAACTTCGCGCAGAGCTCGTTTGTGTTCTTCGCGGCCCTGTCGCTGTGCGGTTTCATGGAACTTGGTTTGCCGATGTGGGCCGCCGTGCCCGTGGCGATCAGCCTCATGGTGGTGGTGGGCATGGCGACCGAGCGGCTGGTGCTGCGCCCATTGGTTGGCCAGAGCGAGGAGACCCTCCTGATGGCGACGATCGGCCTTGCTTTCGTCGTCGAAGGCCTGGCGCAGGCCGTCTGGGGCGTCGAAGTGCGCACCCTCGACCTCGGCGTCGGGCACCATCCGATAGAATGGGTGATGGACCGGTGGGGCATGCTGATCAACAAGTTCGACCTGGTCGCGGCCATCGTCGCCTGGATATTGGTGGCGGTGCTGGCGCTGGTGTTCTCGCGCACCAAGGTCGGCAGAGGCCTGCGGGCGGTCGCGGACGACAACAGCGCCGCGTTGTCGATCGGCATTCCGCTCAGCCACATCTGGATGCTGGTGTGGGCCACCGCCGGGGTCGTGGCGCTGGTCGCCGGCATGCTGTGGGGCGCGCGCAACGGTGTGCAGTTCGCGCTGGTCGATCTGGCCTTGAAGGCGCTGCCGGTGCTGATCATTGGCGGCTTCACTTCGGTGCCGGGCGTGGTGGTCGCCGGCCTGCTGGTCGGCGCCTTCGAGAGTGTCACCGAGTTCTACATCGGACCGTTGGTCGGCGGCGGCATCGATGCCTGGACGCCCTACGCGCTGGCCGTCGTGTTTCTGATGTTCCGCGCCGAGGGCCTGTTCGGCGAAAAGATCATCAGGCGCGTCTGACGTCTCGGCAAGCTGGAGAAGATTGCGATGCTGTTCAGAGAGGCCGGCCAGTTCCACACCAGCTATGCGCAGGACTCCCGGCTCCTGCCGCTGCGGCGCGACCGCATCCGCATGGCAATCCTGCTCGTCGCCGGTTTCCTGGTGGTGCCGTTCATCGCCAATGACTACTGGCTGGACGCAATCCTCATTCCCTGGCTCACGCTTTCGCTCGTGGCGCAGGGCCAGAACATCCTCATGGGATATGCCGGCCAGCTTTCGCTCGGCTCGGCCGGCTTCATGGCTGCCGGCGCCTTCGCCTGTTACAACATCATTCTGCGAATCGACGGCATCGGCTTCATCGCCGCGGTGCTGTTGTCCGGCGTTTGCGCCGCTCTGATCGGCATCGTATTCGGCCTGCCGAGCCTGCGGGTCCGCGGCCTCTACCTGATGGTCGCCACCCTGGCGTCGCAGTTCTTCATCGTCTGGGCGCTCAACAAGATTGAGTGGTTCACGAACTACGATCCGGCCGGCGTGATCACGGCGCAGCACATCTTCGTTCTCGGCCACGAATTCGACACTTCAGTGGAAAAATACCTGGTGGTCCTTGGCATCGTGAGCGTGCTGACACTCCTTGCCGCGAACATGGCGCACGGCAGCCCGGGCCGCGCCTGGATGGCGGTGCGCGATATGGACGTCGCGGCCGAGGTGAACGGCCTGTCGCTGCTGCGAACAAAATTGCAGGCGTTCGCGATCAGCTCCTTCTACTGCGGGGTCGGCGGCGCCCTGTATACGTACGCCTACCTGGAGACCGTCGAGCCTTCGGCGTTCACGATCCATATGTCATTCCTCATCCTGTTCATGGCCCTTATCGGGGGGCTGGGCACCATCAAGGGGCCGTTCTTCGGCGCGGCATTCATCCTGTTCATACCGATCGTGCTGAATGTCATCTCCAACGAGGTGTTCGGGAATGCCGTCAATTTGTCGCTGCTGTCGGCGCTGGAACAACTGATTTTCGGGGTCATGATCATCGTGATCCTGATTTTCGAACCGCTTGGGCTTGCGCGGATCTGGCAATTGTTCAAGCAACGGCTGCGGCTCTGGCCGTTCAGGCACTGAGCCGGCCGCAACAAAAAGAGGGACAATGAGAAGAGGCGGTCAACGCCCGGTGGGAGGCAACCATGAAAGGAGACAAACCATGTTGATCGAGAAGTTTCTCCGGCAAGCCGTCGCAGGCGCTGCTTTGGGGGGTCTGCTGCTTGCAGCGTCGCCAACCACGGCCAGCGCCCAGGACTACACCGACGAGCAATACTTCGGCATTCCGAGCATACGCGTCGGGCCTTACAACGTCATGGGCACCGGCTATTTCGGAGGCGAAATCGATTACATGAACTACGTAAACATGACCGGCGGCGTCAATGGAGTAAAACTCACCTGGGAGGAGTGCGAGACCAGTTATAACGCCGCGAAGAGCGTCGAATGCTACCAGCGTCTGATGACCAACGACAAGGGTCAGAAGATGCTCGAGTGGGATCCGTACGGTACCCCGCTCGCCTACGCGGTGATCGGCCGCGTCGCGGACGACCACGTGGTGCTGGCGCAGGCCGGCTTCGGCCGCACCGACGCCGCCTACGGCCCCGTCTGGCCATGGGTGTTCGGCGTGCACAGCAATTACTGGACCCAGATTGCGATGACGCTGCGCTTCATGGCGCTGAAGGAAGGCGGCATCGACAAGATGAAGGGCAAGACGGTCGCGCACCTCTACATCGACACGGCGTACGGCAAGGAGCCGCTCCCGGCCATGCGCGTAATCGCGAAAAACTGGGGCTTCAAGCTGCTCGAGATTCCCATCGCGCCTCCGGGACTGGAGCAGCAGGCCCAGTGGCGGCGCGTCCGCGCGGAACATGTCGACTGGGTGACGTTCTGGGGCGCCGGCTACGGCATGAGCGGCACGGCGCACACCACCAGGGCCAGCGTCGGCTTCCCGGCCGACCGGGTCATTTTCGTCACCTTCGGCGGCGCCGAGGAAGACATGATCGCGGGCGGCAAGGATGCGGTGGGAACCTATGCCATGGGGCACGTCCTTCCCGGCAGGGACAACATTCCATTGATCCATAATATCTGGGAAAAGGTCTACGGCGCCGACAAGGGGAACATGGAAGACCCGAACCGTGTCGGCACGCTCTACTACAACCGTGGCGTGGCGGCGGCCGTAATCTGGACCGAGGCGATGAGAATCGCGCAGGCGAAGTTCGACAAGGTCGGCAAGGCCATCACCGGTGACGAGTTTCGCTGGGGTTACGAGCACCTCGACTTTACGTCCAAGGCCAGGCGCGATTTCTATGGCCTCGGCGGCCTCCTCCCGCCGTTCAAGGTCAGCTGCGAGGATCATGAAGGCGGCGAAAAGTTCCTGGTATTGCAGTGGAACGGCAAGAAGTACGACGTCGTTCACGACTGGCTGGGACCGGACGATCCGGCGCTCATCGACAATCTGGAAAAGGAATCGGCGCTGAAATACGCCAAGGAGCACAACATGCCGATCCGCGACTGCAAGGACTGGGAGCCGTGGGTGTGGAAGTGACCTCCTGATCGGCAGCAACTGGGGTGGGAAGCGGCGCTTCCCACCCCATCCCGCCCGAACCGCCCAAGGGGGCTTTCATGACCCTGTCCGTCGAACCATCTGCCGCCATCCGCTCCGGTCCGGCGGCGGCGCCGGTCCTGGCGGTGAAGAACATCGAGGTGATCTACAATCAGGTGATCCTCGTACTGCACGGCGTCTCGCTCGAAGTGCCGCAGGGCGGGATCGTCGCGCTGCTCGGCGCCAACGGCGCCGGCAAGAGCACCACGCTCAAATCCGTGTCGACGCTGCTTGCCAAGGAGGGCGGCGCCGTCACCAAAGGCTCGATCGAGTTCCGCGGCAAACGCACCGACAGGTCAACGCCGGGCGACATGGTCGGCATGGGCATGGTCCAGGTGATGGAGGGCCGTCATTGCTTTGCCCATTTGACGGTCGAGGAGAATCTGACTGCCGGCGCCTATACGCGGCGGCTCAAGCGCGCGGAACTGCGCGAGGCGCTTGAGCGGGCCTATGCGTATTTCCCGCGGCTGAAGTTGCGCCGCCGCAGCCTGGCCGGCTACACATCCGGCGGCGAACAGCAAATGCTCGCAATCGGCCGCGCGATGATGGCCAAGCCCAATACGCTGCTGCTAGACGAGCCGTCGATGGGTCTCGCTCCGCAGATCGTGATCGAGATTTTCGAGATTGTCCGCGAGCTCAACGAAAAGGAAGGTGTGAGCATCCTGCTCGCCGAGCAGAACACCAACGTCGCGCTCAGATATGCCCACCACGGCTACATACTCGAGAGTGGCCGCATCATGATGAACGGGCCGGCCAAGGTGCTGGCCGAAAATGAGGACGTCAAGGAATTCTATCTCGGCATGTCGTCGGAAGGCCGCAAGAGCTTCCGCGAGATCAAGTCGTATCGCCGCCGCAAACGCTGGGTGTAGACGCCAGATGTAGATGGGCAGGCGCTTCGCCGCGAAGGCTGCAGCAAGAACAGCGGCGCAGATCCACCGCCTGGCCCGGATGGACATCGCTTGCCCCGCATCGCTTTTTTTCCAGGCCTTACGAGCAGCCCCAAGGCTACAAGAGTTTTAGCTCCTACCAGGGTCGCCAATCCTCGAAAGAAATTCACGCCTCCGGCAGCCCGTATACCTCCTGCGGGGCATTGAAGCCGTGCATGGGGTAGTGGCCGAGCGGCACCAGCTTGCTGGCGCAGGGCGAGGCGAAGGTCCGCGAAGCCAGCAGCGGCTGGTTCAGCGGGCGGCACAGGCCGGTGATGCGGGCGGCGAGGTTGACGGCGGGGCCGATGACCGTGAAATCGAGCCGGGTCTGCGAACCGATATTGCCGTAGCTGACCGAGCCGGCATGGAGTCCGATGCCGATATTGAGCGGTGCCTTGCCGGCGCTGGCCCTGAGCTCGTTCACGTCGCGCAGGGCCTCCAGCGCCTCCTCCGCCGCCGCGAGCGCGGTGATGCACTTGTCGTCGCGGTCGAGATCGTCGCGCATCGGAAAGATCGCCAGCACCGCATCGCCGATGAACTTCAGTATCTCGCCGCCGCGCGCCAGCACCGGGCGCGTGACCGCGTCGAAATAGTCGTTGAGGATCGCCAGCACCTCGTCGCGCGGGAGCTGGTTGCTCATGGCGGTGAAGTCGCGCAAATCGCACTGCCAGATCGCGGCGGCGATGGTGACGCTCTCGCCGCGCCGGATGAGGCCGCCCATCACGCGCCGGCCGGCATCGCCGCCGAGATAGATCTCCAGCAGCGAACGCGCGGTGAGGCGCGTCTCGATCGCCTCCACGATCAGCGAGAGCAGCGGTAGCAGGCTCTGAAAGCCGTTGAACTGCCGATCGGTGAAACCGCCCGGGACGTCGGTCGCGATCGAGAGCGCCGCCAGCGGCCTGCCGTCGCCGCGGCGCAGGCCGAAGATGGCGTAGTCGGTGCCGCCTTCGGCCACCAGGTCCTCGAGGATCGGGAAGTCGATCTTGAGCTCGGGCCCGAACAGGCGCCGGCGGATCATCGGCTCGCCGGCATAGATGAGCGCCATCGGGCTGCGCAGGTACTGGTCGCTCTGCCAGATATCGTGCTCGCGCGTGAAGGCCTCCACCTCCGGCGCGGCGCGCGACCAGCGATAGGCGATCGAGGCGATCTGCGGGTGCAAGGTCGGCATGGCGAGCAGCGCGCGCATCAGGGGAAAGCCGCCGGCGGTCAGCTCCGCACCGAGGCCGCGCATCAGCTCGCGGCCGCTCCGCTGGGTGCGCCCCTCACGCAGCAGCCAGCGGAAGGCGCGGTCGATCGCCGCATCGTCGAGCCGCAACTCCCCGCCGATCGCGGGCGGGAAGGCGGGCGCGGAACCTGAGCCAAATGCTTGATTCATAAGCCCATGATGAATTTGGGGTTGAAGCGGGTCAAGCCTTCGCCCATGTTCCGCAGAGGTTCCGACATCCGCTGTCCGGATGCCGATGGTTGCCGGAGTGTCCCCATGTTCATCCAGACCGAAGAAACCCCGAATCCCGCCACGCTGAAATTCCTTCCCGGCCGCGTGGTGATGGAGCGCGGCACCGCCGACTTCGATGGCGCCGACAAGGCGGCGCGCTCGCCCCTGGCGGAAAACCTGTTCCGCATCGATGGCATCGCCCGCATCTTCTTCGGCAGCGATTTCATCACCGTCACCAAGACCGACGAAAAGGACTGGCCGGTCCTGAAGCCGCAGGTCCTCGGTCTCATCATGGAGCATTTCTCCTCGAATCGGCCGGTCATTCTATCCGACGATGGCGCGGCGCCCAGCAGCAACGATGGTGGCGGCGACGAAGATGACGAGATCGTCGCGCAGATCAAGGAGCTGCTGGAAACCCGGGTGCGGCCCGCGGTGGCGCAGGATGGCGGCGACATCATTTTCCATTCCTTCGAGGACGGCGTGGTCTACCTGCACATGCAGGGCTCATGCTCCGGCTGCCCGTCTTCGACCGCGACCTTGAAGATGGGAATCGAGAACATGCTGCGCCACTACGTGCCGGAAGTCGTCGAAGTTCGACCGGTCTGAGATAGGCGCGGCAATCGCCGATGTGAAGGGGCGGGCCATCCCGCCCCTTTCATTTTGCCGTGGTTGACCCGGTTTTAAGGGCACCTGCCACACTGGCGTGAAACAGCCGGTGGAAACTCCCGGCAGAAGGCTTATCCCGGTGTCCCAGGTTCTACAAGATGTAGGGGACGCGCCGAAATGGCCGTTTAGCGGACCGCTACTCTACCCTGAGTAGGCGATCGGCGCCTCTTTCACTTCGAAGCGCGCAATGTCGTCGAACGCAAGTTGTCGGATTGCACGCGCAGGATGACGGCCGAGATCGATGGTCGGAGATCAACTATCCGAAGGACTCTGATTGGACCAAGCATAAGGTCCATATGAGTGATGCTTCCATCATCAGATCAATCCGCCACTGGACCTCAAGCGCCTGTGCGGTCCGGTGCCCTAGAACCCACAGATCTCCGCAAACATCATTAGGTCCAGCATCCAGGATCCCATCAACACCTGGGAGGTGCGCAACGCCAGCGCGCCGATCGAGATCGCTGACGATCCGGACTATTGTCTCTATCGCGTTACGGCGGACGCGCCCATAGCCATCTCCGCTCAGCACTAACCGCCCGTGCGCAGGCGGTTCACGAGATCATCGGTTCTCAGATCGATGCGGCGCCTGATGCCTATGTCGTCGAGGTAGTAGTCGCTCAACAGATCTAGCTCCCGCGTCGCCGCATTGCGCCGTGCTTTATCCTGGAGCCACCGAAAAAGCCGCCATGGATCGAGTCGATCGAGCCCGGAGGCCACCTGATCCATCGCTGCGCGGCCGAGGTGCTTCCTGGTCCGGCTAACAGGGTGATGGTAATGACTCGTCACCGAGTTCTACTAGCTTACTGGTTTCGCCATCGATTACCTCCCACACTTGACGACAGTCTTGTCGTTGGTTGCATGATTCATCTTCGCAGCACATGGACGCTCCACAAGCTGTAGGATAGCCGCCTCGCACCCGGAAACAGTAACGAGAACGATCAATGCCAAGGCAAGTCGTTTCATTCTAATTCTCCATCGGAAAGCAGGTCATAAGCCGCAAGGTGCGGTCGAGTTGCCGCTTTGAGATGCCATCCCGAGACACTCCGGGATACTGCTTGGTTGCCCTGACTGGCGATCCCACAATGCCATCGCTTGATCTGCCAGGCTGGATGTTGTGTCTGCCAACGCGCCACCTCGACTTGGCCGGCAATCATGCAGGTCATCAGGGAGACGTCCCGCGAATCGTAGGTGAGGTGGGTATCTTTGCAGTGTCCGGTGGCGAGACAGGCTGCGATCACGAGTTCGATCATGGCGTCCTCATTTCCAGCGGATGCTTCCGCCAAGCCTGTGGCTCACGGCGAACTGTGAGCGCAACCGGCCCTATTGGTCCCGAAAGCGGCACGATCGGCAGACGAAATTGGACGAAGCTTTGCTGAAGGACGCCCGAATTCCCGTGGTAGGGCGACGCACCAGGGAGTAGAATTACGGCAAATCAATCTTCAGACCGCCTCTGCCGAGGGAGCATTCCAATGGATCGCTCGAGGCTGACGCTGCTTCACCTAAACGGCCGTGTGGTCGATTTTCAGCGTGGTTCGTTGACGGATGCTTCGGGTTGCGTGGTGACGCTCCGGCCGCAAGCGGCCGAGGTACTGAGGCTGCTCGCCGCACGGTC
This sequence comes from Dongiaceae bacterium, assembly GCA_035699005.1. GTDB lineage: Bacteria > Pseudomonadota > Alphaproteobacteria > Dongiales > Dongiaceae > Dongia_A. The sequence goes on along the minus strand of DASSBF010000066.1, from coordinate 4,223 downwards.
GGGCGCGCTCGTTACAAAGAACGAGCTGATGCAGGCGGTGTGGCCCGATATTGCGGTTACTGATGATAGCTTGGTGCAGTGCATTACAGAGATCCGTAAGGCGCTCGGTGACGAGGAACGCAAGTTCGTCAAGACGGTCATTAAGCGCGGCTATGTGTTCGAGACTGGCGCGGATCGCAAGTTTGCAGCAATTCTCGCTGCCGACGTGGTCGGCTACGATCAGATGATGGGCGTCGACGAGGAAGGGGCGCTCAAGGCACTTAGCGCGCATCGCGAGATAGCGGACGGTCTGATCGTTGCTCATCGCGGACGCGTGTTCAGCAGCGCCGGAGACAGCTTGGTGGCGGAGTTCCCGAGCGCGGTCGAGGCCATCAACTGCGCGGTCGAGATCCAACAGGAGATGGCCGAGCGCGGCAAAGCAGTGGCGGCGGACAAGCGACTCGAGTTCCGCATCGGCCTCAGCATCGGCGACGTCATGGTCGAGGGGGACAGCCTGTTCGGCGATGGGGTGGACGTGGCGGCGGGCGTGCAGACGATGGCCGAGCCGGGCGGCATTTGCGTGGCGCGCAACGTCTACAACCAGGTCAAGCACAAGGTCGGTGTCGCGTTCCAATCGCTCGGCGAGCAGCACGTGAAGAACCTCGCGGAGGCGGTGACGGTCTATCGGATGCTGGCCCATAGCGCGACTGCGAGACCGCGCCTAGTCAGATGGCTGCATGTCATCCGACGACAGCAGGTCGCCGCAGCTGCGTTGGTCGTGCTGCTTGTGCTCGTCGGCGGCGCAGCCGCGGGCTGGTATTTCTATTCGCGGCAGATGGCGCCTGCCCGCATGCCCTCGGTGGCTGTACTGCCGTTCGACAACCTAAGCGGCAATCCGGAGCTGGGCTATTTTAGCGACGGCGTCAGCGAGGACGTCATCACTATGCTGTCGCGGTCGCCAGACATCACGGTCCCCGCCCGCAATTCGAGCTTCGTCTACAAAGGCAAGGCGGTCGACGCGCGTCAGGTCGGCAAGGAGCTCGGCGTCGAGTACGTAGTCGAGGGCAGCGTGCGCAGGGCGGCAGACAGGGTGCGAATCGTTGCGCAGCTCATCGACGCGCGCACAGGGCAGCACGTCTGGGCGGAACGCTATGACGAGACTGGAAGCGATCCCTGGGCTTTGCAGGACGAGGTGACGGCGAAGATCGTTTCGTCACTCACCGGCGAGCGTGGGCAAGTCCAGCGCGCGGAGTACAGGCAGGCTTGGGGCAAGGATACCGCCGCCCTGGCGGAGTACGACTACTACCTCCGCGGACATGAGCTGCTGATGCGCTTCACTCCGGAAGATACCCTCAAGGCCGGCGAGATCTGGCGCGAGGGACTCGCCAAGTTCCCGCAGTCGGCGCTGCTACGCGTGAAACTCGGCTCGTTCCACGTAACGCAGGCGTGGCACTTCTGGAGCAACAACGCGGCAGAGGACTATCGGCGCGGCGCTGAACTCATCCAGCAGGCCCTATCCGCACCGAACGTGCCGCCAAAGGCGCAACAGGTCGGCCATTGGAATCTGGCCATCGCCCGCGCAGCCGAAAACGATTTCCCGCGGGCCGAGGCCGAGGCGCAGGCGGCGATTGACCTCGCGCCCTATGACGCAAACATGCTCCTCGATTTGGCGTCGATCCCGATCATGGCGGGCAGCCCGGAACGGGCGCTCGATTGGATTGCTAAGGCTGCGGCCCGCGACCCCGCGAGCCAACGCATCGGCTACTTCCTCGGCTGGGCATACGTCACGCTCGGCGAAAACGAAAAGGCGATTGCGTCCCTGAAGGGACACTTACCGTTCCCCGATGACTTCCTCCTCAAGGCCATCGCCCACGTCCGCCTCGATCACATGGATGATGCACGGGCTGCGGTGCGGGAAGCATTGGAGCTGAACCCGCAGTTCACCCAGGCGAAGTGGCGCGAGGGATACTTCTACAGCGATCCGAACATCCTAGAGCGCCAACTGACTGATCTTAGCAATGCCGGCCTGCCGGAAAAATAACCGGATGCTATCGAACACGCAGAGAACGCAGGCATCCAAAGGCAGCGCACAACCGCTCAGGATCAGAGTGGCCGCCCCTTGACTCATAAGAGTATCGGTACTTCTCAGCTTATGTGGTGCGTGCAGCCTACCGCGATATGTCGGGCTCACCTCTGATAGCTGACCTCCAGTGCAGTGAAATTTCTACCTCGAGTAGCGAGTCCACACGCTTCGAAGATCCACAATATCTAGTGGATGCCTGGGACACCGGGATAAGCGTTCCCGGCAGGGTTTACCGGCAATTAATCAATTTGACCCAGTGTGCAAGCTTGCATCCGAGGCTCCGGAATCCGCCGGAAGGCGGGCTGCCGGTTTGGAAGCTGGACACGAGATGTTTCGCACCCGGCCGCTGTCAAAGCGCTTTGCCATCTTCAGCGGGCCCCTGCTGGTCGGTGCGGGGCTGCTGATGGCGGTGATGAATCACATCTGGTACGTCGAGGGCATCGAGCGCGCCGCCGAGCGCTACAACGTCGCTCTCGCGCGCGTCCTGTCGAACGTGGTGTGGCCGCAATTCAGCGCCGACATCCTGGCGCCCAGGGATGCGGGCGACCAGTCCGAGCGGAACGAGGGCTGGCGTGCCGCCCTGACGCAGGAGATCGCCGCCCTCGCGCGCGACACCGCGGTCGTCAAGATCAAGCTCTATCGCGCCGACGGGTTGACCGCCTATTCCACCGACCCGACCGAGACCGGAGAGGACGAGGACGACAACAAAGGCTTCCTCGCGGCCATCAACGGCGAGGTCGAAAGCGAGCTCGAGTTCGAGGACCAGATCAACGGCTTCGACAAGGTGGTCAGCAACCGCAACACGGTCTCCAGCTACGTTCCGATCTTCGACAAGGACGATCCGAGGAAGGTCGTGGCGGTGTTCGAGATCTACGATGACATCACCGCCCTGCTGGCACAGTTTCGCGACGCGGAGAAACGGACCAGCCTGTTCGTGGCCAGCCTGTTCCTGTCGATCTATGCCTGCCTGATCATGATCATCGGGCGCAGCGAGCTCGCCGCCAAGCGGCACTACGAGAACGGCCTGCGCCTGGCAGACGCGGCTGCGCGCGCCGACGCCGCGAGCACCGCCAAGAGCGAGTTCCTGGCCAACATGAGCCACGAGCTGCGCACGCCGCTGAACGCCATCGTCGGCTTTTCCGAGGTCATGAAGAACGGGCTGCTCGGCCCGGTGACGCCGCGCCCCTATGCCGAATACGTCCGCCACATCTGGGCGGCGGCATCGCACCTGACCGACATCATCGGCAACATCCTCGACCTCAGCAAGATCGATGCGGGCAAGGTCACGGTGGAAAAGGCGCGGGTCGCCCTGCCGGAGACCGTTCTGCTGGTCTGCGGCATGATGGAGGACAAGGCCAGGTCCCGCGGCATCACCCTGACGCAGCAGATCGATCCCGGCCTCGAGACGATCGTCACGGATCCCGTGAAGCTGCGGCAGATCCTGCTCAACCTGCTGTCCAATGCCATCAAGTTCACCAACCGGGGCGGCCAGGTCGCGCTGCGGGTCGACCGGGCCGGTGCAATGGTGGCCTTCGCGATCCGCGATACCGGAATCGGCATGGACGACGCCGAGATCAAGATCGCCATGAGTCCGTTCGGCCAGATCGAATCGCCGTTCTCGCGCATCCACGAAGGCACCGGGCTCGGCCTGCCGCTCACCCAGCGGCTGGTGACGCTGATTGGCGGCCGGCTGGAGATCAGCAGCCAAAAAAGCGTCGGCACCCTGGTCACGGTGACGTTGCCGGCCGAGGAGCCCGCATCGCAGCCCGATCCACGGCCGGTGCCGGGCGTGCCGGCCATCGCCGCGCGGGCGCACGCGGGCTGAGCTTCCGCTCTATCGATCCATCACGAGGTGCGGCAGCGTATCCTGCGCCACCACCGGATAGCTGCGCGCGTCGAACAATTGGTAGTGCCACCATTCGTTTGTGTAGAACTCGAAGCCGGCCGCGGTCATCAGCCCCAGCAGCAGCAGGCGATTGCGCTGCGCCTCGACCGGCAGGTCGGCGCGGCCGTGGTGCGAGCGCGGCGTCAAGGCATCGAACCCCGTGCCCATGTCGAGTTCGCAGCCGTCGACATCAATCAGCGTCAGGTCGAGAGCTACTCCGCGATTGTGCGGGCCGCCGCCGTTGGGATCGGCGACGAACTCCGGATCGGGACTGGC
>DASSBF010000065.1:0-7187 GCA_035699005.1 Dongiaceae bacterium | reverse complement strand
GATCGCAGCCAAGTAGATGAGAAAGGCCTGACCCTTTGCGGGAGGAAGCTCCGCTCCGACAATCGTGCGGCATCACCCCCCATCCAACTCCGGCTAAGCTCGCTTCGCTCGCTAAGCCTTCGTATCCTTCCCCCACAAGGGGGGAAGAGAATTGCTTTCGCGCTGAGACTGTTCATGTGCCTGCTCAAGGCCGCGGCAGGTCGAGCCATGAGCGGATGCCGAATTCGATGATCCGGCCGAGGAAGCTCAGCAGCTCGGTGCCTTGCCCGGGATGGAAATAGCCCGGGTGGCGCGTGCCGAAGGCAAGCACGGCATTGGGCGCGGCCTTGCTGGGCTTCAACCGCAGCAGGGCATCGGAGCGCACCAGCTCCGCCGCGCCGCCGAACACTTCGGGATCGCCGACCGTGTCGTCGCGCAGCAGCACCTGCTTGCCCTTGCCGCCCATGATGCGGTCGACAGCGCCCTGCTCCAGCAGCTCCAGCCCGTCCAGCTTCGGCCGGCGGTTGTAGCCCTCGGTGCGCTCGATGCACAGGCACACCACGTCGACGTCGAGCAGCAGGACGAGGTCGCCGGTGATGATCTCGATGAATTCCTCGAACGTGTCGGCTTCCAGCAGTGCCAATACAGCCTTGTGGATGCGCTCCTGGGTGCCGAGATTGTCGCGGCTGTTGGCGATGATCTCGTCCTGGTTCGCGCGCAGCTTGGCGACATCGTTGCGCAGGCGCTCGACCATGAAATGCTGCAGGTCGACCACCGGGCCTTCGCTGTGGCGCGCCGGCGGCGCCTGGATGTCCAGCAGCTCGGGATGGCGGTAGAGGAAGTCCGGATGCCGCCGCAGGTACGCGATCACCTGCGCGGCGCTCGGCAGGACCGGCGACTTCTTCTGCAGTTCCTCGGGCCGCTCCGCCATGCCGCCGATCCCTCCGCTAGAGGATCTTCTGGCCGGTCTTGGCCCAGTCGGCCAGGAAGGCGGCCAGGCCCTTGTCGGTCAGTGGGTGGTTGAACATCTGCTTCAGCACGGTGGGCGGCAGGGTCGCGACATCCGCGCCCAGCTTCGCCGCCTCGATGATGTGGATCGGATGGCGCACCGAGGCGACCAGCACCTCGGTCTCGATGCTGTGATAGGCGCGGTAGATCTGCACGATGTCCGCGATCAGCTTCATGCCGTCGGTGCCGGCGTCGTCGAGCCGCCCGACAAACGGCGAGATATAGGTCGCGCCGGACTTGGCGGCGAGCAGCGCCTGCGCGGGCGAGAAGCAGAGCGTGACGTTGACCTTGGTGCCCTCGTGCGACAGCCGGTGACAGGTCTTGAGGCCGGCGGGCGTGAGGGGCACCTTCACCACCACGTTGCCGGCGATCTTCGCCAGCTTGCGCCCCTCGGCGAGCATGGTCTCATGATCGGTGGCGATGACCTCCGCGCTGACCGGGCCGGGAATGATCTCGCAGATCTCGCGCACGACATCGACGAACTGCCGCCCGGATTTCATCACGAGCGACGGGTTGGTGGTGATGCCGTCGACCAGGCCGGACTCCGCCAGCTCCCTGATCTCGTTGATGTCGGCGGTATCGAGAAAGAATTTCATGGCGTTCGCGTCACTCGCAGCAATTCGTCACAATCGGGGTCCCGGCGGATTGGCGATACGGTTTCCGCGCGGTACGATGGCGCGCCCGAATCGGTCCCCGGAAACTCCCATCGAGTCTAGCCCATGGCTTCGCTCTTCGCCAGCAATACACCATCTGAATCGGAGCCGGCCACCGATCGCCGGATCGGGGTGCTGCTGCCGCTGCCGCTGAGCGGTGCCTACGATTATCTGGTGCCGGATGGCATCGAAGTTGCAACGGGGGATTTCGTCGAAGTCCCGCTCGGATCGCGCTCCGTGCTTGGTGTAGTGTGGGGCGAGGCCAAGGACGACGTGCCGCGCGGCAAGCTGAAACGAATCGAAGCAAAAATCGAGGTCGCGCCGCTGCCGGAAATCTCGCGGCGCTTCATCGACTGGGTCGCGGGCTATTGCCTGTCGGCGCCCGGCGCCGTGCTGAAGATGGCGATGAGCGTCAGCGACGCCTTCAAGCCGGAACGTAGCCTCAAGGCCTATGCGGCAGGCGATCCCGCATCGGGCCAGGTGACCGCGGCGCGGCAGCGCGTGCTCGATGCCCTGGCCGACGTGCCGTCCATGCTGCCGGGCGAACTGGCGCGCGCGGCGGGCGTGACGCCGAGCGTGCTCGCCAGGATGGCGGAGCTTGGGCAATTGCGCATCGTCGCGCAGCCGCTGGCGAAGCCGTTCGGACAGCCCGATCCAGACCTGCCAGCCGCGCGACTGTCTCCCGCGCAGCGCGCCGCCGCGGATGAGCTTATCCAGGCCCATGCCGGCGTGACGCTGCTCGACGGCGTCACCGGCTCGGGCAAGACCGAAGTCTATTTCGAGGCGATCGCGGCCTGCCTCAAGCGCGGCAAGCAGGCGCTGATCCTGCTGCCGGAAATCGCGCTCACCGCGCAATGGCTGGAACGTTTCACCGAGCGCTTCGGCGCGGCGCCCGGCCAGTGGCATTCGGAATTGACGGGGCTCGAGCGGCGCCTCACCTGGCGCGCGGTGCTGCGCGGCGATGCCAAGGTGGTGGTGGGCGCGCGCTCGGCCTTGTTCCTGCCGTACCGCGACCTCGGCCTCATCATCGTCGATGAGGAGCACGAGCAGGCGTTCAAGCAGGAGGATGGCGTCGTCTACCAGGCGCGCGACATGGCGGTGGTGCGCGGGCACCTGGCGCAGATCCCGGTGATCCTGGCCTCTGCGACGCCGTCGCTCGAGACCATGCACAATGTCGAGACCGGGCGCTATCGCTTCCTGCACCTGCCGGACCGGCACGGTCCGGCGCAATTGCCGGAAGTGCGGCTGATCGACCTTCGGCGCGAGCCGCCGCCGCGGCAATCCTGGCTCTCGCCGCCGCTGCGCGAAGCGGTGCGCGCGACCCTGGAGCGCAAGGAGCAGGCGCTGCTGTTCCTCAATCGCCGCGGCTATGCGCCGCTGACCCTATGCCGCGCCTGCGGGCACCGGCTGCAATGCCCCAACTGCAGCGCCTGGCTGGTGGAGCACCGCTATCTCGGCCGCCTGCAATGCCATCATTGTGGATTCGAATCGCCGCCGCCGGCAAAGTGCCCGGCCTGCCAGGCGGAAGGATCGATGGCGGCCTGCGGCCCCGGCGTCGAGCGGGTGGCGGAGGAGGCGGCGGCCCTGTTCCCCGAAGCCTCGCGCCTCATCCTCACCAGCGACACCGCGAGCGGCCCGGCCAAGACCGCGGAACTGCTGCGCATGATCGCTCACCGGGAGGTCGACCTCGTGATCGGCACCCAGATCATCGCCAAGGGGCACCATTTCCCGAACCTGACCCTGGTCGGCGTGGTGGACGCCGATCTCGGCCTCTCCGGCGGCGATCTGCGCGCAGCGGAGCGGACGTTCCAGCTGCTGCACCAGGTGGCGGGGCGGGCCGGCCGCGCCGATCTCGCCGGCCTGGTGCTGATCCAGACCTATGATCCGAGCCGCGCGGTCATGCAGGCGCTGAAGGCCGGCGACCGCGACCGCTTCTATGCGCTGGAGGCGGAGGAGCGGAAGCTGGCCGGCATGCCGCCGTTCGGGCGCCTCGCCGCCGTCATCCTGTCGGGCGGCGACCCCGACGCGGTCGACCGCCTTGGCCAGCACCTCGCGCGCTCCGCACCGCATCAGGACGGATTGCAAGTGCTCGGCCCCGCGCCGGCGCCCCTCGCCCTGCTGCGCGGCCGTCACCGCCGCCGATTCCTGGTCAAGACGCGCCGCGATCTGGCGCCCCAGGCGGTGCTGCGCAAATGGTTATCGGGGGTCAAAACGCGCGGCGATCTGGCGCTCGAAATCGACATCGACCCTTACAGCTTTATGTAGCCATTTCAACGCCTTGCCAGCAGATGCGGCACCGTGACCCGGTGCTGTTGCGCACCCCTGCCGACTATGTTACACACCGCACGCTTTTCGCGGCTGGGATGAGCTGCGACGGGCGGGCGTGGTGTTGGCTGGACGGACCCGGCGCCGCGGCGTTGTCGCGGTCCTCACGCGATATCATCACCAACGTTTCGGACAGTGAGCAGGATCGGCGGCGTGTCAAAGCCGGCGACCGCAAGACAGGGCAGGGGGCGGATTTGGCGGCCCAGACATCGGAGCAAGGCGCGCTGGCGCAGCGTTATGCCACGGCGCTGCTCGAACTGGCGGAAGACAGGCACGCGATCGACGCCGTATCCGGCGATCTCGCCGCGCTCGCCCACATGATCGCCGGCAGCGCCGATCTGCAGAAGCTGATCCAGAGCCCCCTGATGCAGCGCACCGAGCAGACGCGCGCCATCGGCGCGGTGGCAGAGGCCGCCGGCCTCGGCGAACTGACGCAGCGTTTTGTCGGGCTGGTGGCGTCCAACCGGCGGCTGTTCGCGCTGCCCGCCATCATCAAGGCGTTCCAGAAGATGCTGGCCGACAAGCGCGGCGAGGTGGCGGCGGAAGTGACCGCGGCCCACGCCCTCACCGATGCGCAGAAGGCCGCCGTGAGCGAAGCAATCAAGCGCGTGGTCGGCGGCAAGGTCTCGATCGACATGAAGGTCGATCCCGGCCTGCTCGGCGGGCTGATCGTCCGGGTCGGCAGCCGCATGATCGATGGATCCGTGAAAACGAAGCTGCAGAGGCTGCAGCTCGCGATGAAAGGGATTGGATAATGGAAATCCGCGCCGCCGAAATCTCCGCCATTCTGAAGCAGCAGATCGAGAATTTCGGCAACGAGGCTGACGTCACCGAGATTGGGACCGTGCTGTCGGTCGGCGACGGCGTCGCCCGCGTCTACGGCCTGGACAAGGTGCAGGCCGGCGAGATGGTGGAGTTCCCCGGCGGCATCCGCGGCATGGCCCTCAACCTCGAGACCGACAATGTCGGCATCGTGATCTTCGGCGACGACCGCTCGATCAAGGAAGGCGACACCGTCAAGCGCACCGGCGCCATCGTGGACGTGCCGGTCGGCAAGGGCCTGCTCGGCCGCGTGGTCGACGCGCTCGGCAACCCGATCGACGGCAAGGGCGCGCTGGCCGACGTGAAGCGCCAGCGTGTGGAGGTGAAGGCCCCCGGCATCATCCCGCGCAAGTCGGTGCACGAGCCGATGCAGACCGGCCTCAAGGCGATCGACAGTCTGGTGCCGATCGGGCGCGGCCAGCGCGAACTGATCATCGGCGACCGCCAGACCGGCAAGACCGCGGTCATCCTGGACACCATCATCAATCAGAAGACCATCAACGCCTCGGGCGATGAATCCAAGAAGCTGTACTGCGTCTATGTCGCCGTGGGGCAAAAACGCTCAACCGTCGCCCAGATCGTGAAGACGCTGGAGGATGCCGGCGCGCTCGAATACTCGATCGTGGTCGCCGCCACCGCATCGGAGCCGGCGCCGCTGCAGTTCCTCGCGCCCTATACCGGCGCCTCGATGGGCGAGTTCTTCCGCGACAACGGCATGCACGCGGTCATCTTCTATGACGACCTCTCCAAGCAGGCGGTCGCCTATCGCCAGATGTCGCTGCTGCTGCGCCGCCCGCCGGGCCGCGAGGCCTATCCGGGCGACGTGTTCTACCTGCACTCCCGCCTGCTGGAGCGCGCGGCCAAGATGAACGACGATCACGGCAACGGGTCGCTGACCGCGCTGCCGGTGATCGAGACCCAGGCCGGCGACGTGTCGGCCTACATCCCGACCAACGTCATCTCCATCACCGATGGCCAGATCTTCCTTGAGACCGGCTTGTTCTATCGCGGCATCCGCCCGGCCATCAATGTCGGCCTGTCGGTCAGCCGCGTCGGCTCCGCCGCCCAGATCAAGGCGATGAAGCAGGTGGCCGGCCGCATCAAGCTGGAGCTGGCGCAGTACCGCGAGATGGCGGCGTTCGCGCAGTTCGCCTCCGACCTCGACGCCGCCACGCAGAAGCTGCTGGCGCGCGGCTCGCGCCTGACCGAGCTCTTGAAGCAGGGCCAGTTCCAGCCGATGCCGGTGGAGGAGCAGGTGGTCTCGATCTTCACCGGCGTGCGCGGCTACCTCGACACCATCAAGGTCGAGGACGTGACCCGGTTCGAGGCGGCGTTCCTCAACGAGGTGCGCGCCAAACATGGCGATGTTCTCGAATCGATCCGCAAGGAGCGCGAGCTCAGCAAGGCGACGGAGGAAAAGCTGAACAGCATCCTCGGCGGGTTCGTGAAGTCGTTCGCCTGATCTCGAAGGGCCCCCAAGGATCGAGGGCGGGACATGCCAAGCCTCAAGGACCTCAAGGTCCGCATCAACAGCGTGAAATCCACGCAGAAGATCACCTCCGCCATGAAGATGGTGGCGGCGGCCAAGCTGCGCCGCGCGCAGGAGCAGGCGGAGGCGTCGCGTCCCTATGCCGAGCGCATGGAGCGGGTGCTGGCCTCGGTGGCCTCGTCGGTCGCGAGTCGCGAAGGCGCGCCGCCGCTGCTGGCCGGGACCGGCAGGGACCAGGTGCACCTGCTGGTGGTCATGACCTCGGACCGCGGCCTGTGCGGGGCGTTCAATTCCTCGATCGTGCGCCAGGCGCGGCGCATGGCGCGCGAGCTGCGGCGCGACGGCAAGACGCTGAAAATCCTGTGCGTCGGCCGCAAGGGCCGCGATCAGCTCCGCCGCGAGTTCGCGGGCGACCTGATCGGGACCATCGAGGGCGTGGGCAAGCCGCGCCTGACCTACGACGAGGCCGACAAGATCGCCGCGCGCATCCGCCACATGTTCGACCACGGCGAGTTCGACGTGTGCACGGTGCTCTACAACAAGTTCAAGTCGGCGATCACCCAGATCGTGACGGCGCAGCAGCTCATCCCGTTCGCGAAGGGCGCCGCCAACGAGAACGCCGATCCCGAGCTAAACAGCTACGAGTACGAGCCGGAAGAGGACGCCATCCTGGCGGAACTGCTGCCGCGCAACATCGGCATGCAGGTCTACCGCGCGCTGCTGGAGAACGCGGCCAGCGAGCAGGGCGCCCGCATGTCGGCGATGGACAGCGCGACCCGCAACGCGGGCGACATGATCAACCGCCTGACCATCACCTACAACCGCTCGCGCCAGGCGTACATCACCAAGGAACTGATCGAAATCATCTCCGGCGCCGAGGCGCTGTGAGGCAAGGATTGGACTGAAGGAGA
>DASSBF010000064.1:0-5923 GCA_035699005.1 Dongiaceae bacterium | reverse complement strand
GGAGCGCATCTGGCGGCCCTACCACGGCAAGCTGATGGCAGAGCTCAGCCGGATCAAGAGCACGTTCGGCCACGCGGTGCTCCTGGACGCCCACTCGATCCGCGGCGAGATCCCGCGCCTGTTCGACGGCCTCCTGCCCGACTTCAACATCGGCACCAACGACGGCAAGAGCTGCGCAAAGAGCCTGTCCGACGCGGTCGTCGAAGTATGCAATGCACCCAGCTACCGCCACGTGCTGAACGGGCGCTTCAAAGGCGGCCACATCACGCGGCACTACGGCCAACCGAACCATCATGTTCACAGCGCGCAGTTGGAGCTGGCGCAACGGACCTACATGAACGAAGCGCCGCCGTTCGAGTACCGGGTGGACCTGGCGGAGAGAGTGCAGCCAGTGCTGCAGCGATTGGTCCAGACGATGATCGACTGGCGGCCATAAGACGCGATTGAGCCACAACTCCTTCGTCATGGTCGGACCTGGTCCGACCATCCGCGAGTTTCGGTGCGCGAGTTTGTGCTACTTCAGGCAAACTCGTGGGTGGTCGTGCCAGCACGACCATGACGGAGTTTAGTTGCGTGCCCGCAGCGCGTGTCGCGACAGCACGACGAGAAGCAGCTTAAGCCGCCATCAACGCGCTCATTGCCTCGCCGAATGCACGCTGCGCCGCTTCCTCCCCGGCATGGTGGCGGTCCTTCACCACCCACTTGCCGGCGACCATCACGTCTCTGACCCAGCCGTCGGTGCCGCCGAACAGCCAGCGGCCGAGCAGCTTGGCCGGCGCGACGCTGGCCAGCATCGGATGGGCGCCGTCGAGCACAATGAAATCCGCGCGCTTGCCTGCGGCGATCGCGCCGATGTGCTTGCCCATCGCCTGTGCGCCGCCCTGGAGCGCCGCGGCATAGAGCGTGTCCGCGACTTCCGGCCTGCCGCCGGCGCTGAGGCGGTTGCGGCGCTCGTGCTTCAGGCGCTGGCCGTATTCCAGCCAACGCAGTTCCTCGAGCGCGCTCACCGACACGTGCGAGTCCGATCCGATGCCGAAGGCGCCGTTCGCCGCCAGGAACTCCTGCGCCGGGAAGATGCCATCGCCGAGATTGGCTTCGGTCGTCGGGCACAAGCCCACCACTGCCTCGCTGTGCCCCATCATGTGCACCTCGTCTGGCGTGACATGAGTGGCATGGATCAGGCACCAGCGCTTGTCGATCTCCACCTTGTCATACAACCATTCCACCGGGCGGCGATTGGACCAGGCGAGGCAATCCTCGACCTCCTTGGTCTGCTCGGCGATGTGGATGTGGATCGGCCGCTCGCCCCGATGCGCCGCCAGCACAGAGCCAATGTCGGCCTCGGTCGCGGCGCGCAGCGAGTGAAAGCATAGGCCCCAATCGGCGCCGATGCGCTTGCAGACACGGTCGACGCCTTGGATCAGGGTTAGATACCGGTCCGTATCGTTCTTGAACCGCAGCTGCTTCTCGGCCAGCGGCTTCCCACCGAATCCGCCGTGGGCATAGAAGGCCGGCAGCAGCGTGAGGCCGATGCCGGATGTCTCCGCCGCTGTTGCGATGCGCTCCGCCATTTCGGCGAGATTGGCATAAGGCGCACCGCCCGGCTGGTGATGCAGGTAATGGAACTCGGCCACCGACGTGTAGCCGCCCTTCATCATCTCGATATAGAGGTGGGTCGCGATCGCCTGCACCTGCTCGGGGGTGAGGCGCCCGACCAGACGGTACATCAATTCGCGCCAGGTCCAGAAGCTGTCCTCGGGATTGAGCGCCTCTTCCGCAAGGCCGGCCATGGCGCGCTGGAAGGCGTGCGAATGCAGATTCGGCATGCCCGGCAGCAGCGGCCCGGCAACGCGCTCGTCACCCGGCTGTTGGCGGCCATGCGATACCGCTTTGATCGCCCCGTCGGCTCCGATCTCGATGCGCATGTCCGCCTGCCAACCGTCGGCAAGCCAGGCAAGCGGCGCGTGAAGAACTGTCATGGCGAATGGCTTCTTCGAAGTGTGAAACGCCCGGAACGCTTGTGGTTACAAATCATGTCTGGCATAAGCCTGTCTAGACAGGAACGGACGTGAATCTGTTGAATACCGAGCTCCTGCCCCGATATTCGCGCGTCAAGCGCATGATCACCGACCGCATCGATTCCGGCGAATGGCAGCCGCGCCATCGCATCCCCTCGGAATCGGAGCTGGTGCGCGACATCGGCGTCAGCCGGATGACGATCAACCGCGCCCTGCGCGAGCTGACCCTCGATGGGCGGCTGATCCGCGTCCAGGGCGTCGGCACCTTCGTCGCCGAGCCCAAGCCGATCTCCGCCCTGTTCGAGGTGCGCAACATCGCCGACGAGATCGCGGCGCGCGGGCATCGCCACGGCGCGCAGGTGCTGACCTTGCGCAAGGAGAAGGCCAACGCGGACATTGCGCACGCCCTCGGCCTCAAGGCCGGCGATGCGGTGTTCCATTCGGTCCTCGTCCATTCCGAGGACGACATGCCGGTGCAGATCGAGGACCGCTATGTCTCGCCGGCGCTGGCGCCCGACTATCTGGCTCAGGATTTCGCAACGCAGACCCCATACGTCTACCTGATGGCGGCGGCGCCGATCTCCGAAGCGGAGCACGTCATCGATGCCATGCACGCGACGCCGGCCGAGCGCAAGCTGTTGAAGATCGATGCGGATGAGCCGTGCCTCTGCCTTACCCGCACCACCTGGTCGAACGGACGGCATGTCAGCTATTCGCGCCTGCTCTATCCCGGCGGCCGATACCGCCTGCGCGGCAAGTTCAAGGCGCTCTAGGGACACGGACGGTCTCCTTTTCCGTCATGGTCGCGCCAAGCGCGACCATGACGGTTGAGAGAAGCATCAGCTGGAGCGCGCGTGCCGATGCCGAGGCCGCGCGCCTTCCGATCGACCAGGGCGCGCAGCTTCAGTTGACTGGAGCAACTATCTCAGCGCCGCCTCGATCCCGCCGAGCCAGTCCGGCTCCAGCAGGCCGGTTTCGATGAGGGCGATGTCCGGGCTCAGGAACCGGTCCCGCTCCATCGACGGGACCGCGCCGCGCAGGCGTCGGTAGGCCGCACCGGTCCCCTGCCCCAGCGCCAGCTTCGGCAGGAACTCGATCGCCTGGGCCGCGCAGAGGTATTCGATCGCCAGGATGCGCCGGGTGTTGTCGATCGCCTTCAGCGCCTTGAGCGCGCCCGGCGTGCCGAGGCTGATATGGTCCTCCTGCTGGGCGGAGGTGACGAAATTGTCGGCGACAGCGGGCTGGCTGAGGCGCTTGTTCTCCGCCGCCAGCGATGCCGCGACATACTGCACGATCATCAGGCCGGAATTGACGCCCGGCTGCTTCACCAGAAACGCCGGCAACCCGCTGGTCGCGGGATTGAGCAGCCGGTCGATGCGCCGCTCCGCGATCGAGCCCAGCTCGGCCACCGCCAGCGCCATCAGGTCCACCGCCATCGCCACCGACTGGCCATGCGGATGCGCGTTCGAGATGACGCGGTAGGAATCCGGCGTGCCGATCACCAGCGGATTGTCGGTCGCTGATCTCAGCTCCACGACGATCTGCCGGCGCGCGTGATCAAGCTGGTCGCGGGTCGCGCCATGCACCTGCGGGATCGAGCGCAGGGAGAGCGCGTCTTGCGTGCGATGGCCCCGGAAGTGGGCCATTACCTCGCTGCCCTTGAGCAGGCTGCGCAGGCGCCTGCCGACCGCGACCACGCCGGCATGCGGCTTCAGGTTCAGCAGCTCCTCGTCGAAGGCATCGGTCTGGCCCTTCAGCGCCTCGAACGACAGGGCCGCGATCACGTCGGCCCAGTCCGCCAGCCGCGCCGCTTCGACCACGCCGAGGCACGAGAGGCCCGCGAGGCAGCGCGTGCCGTTGACCAGGCAGAGCCCGTCCTTGGGGCCGACATCGATCGGCTGCAGTCCCGCTGCGACGATCGCCTCGCCAGCCTGCATGCGCTGCCCGGCATGCTCCACCTCGCCGATGCCGAGCAGGGCAAGGCCGATATGCGCGCCGTGGACGATGTAGCCGACCGAACCCTGGCTCGGCACGACCGGATTGATGGCGTGATTGAGGAATGCGACGAGCTGATCGATCACCGCAGGGCTGACGCCCGAATAACCGTGGCACATGTCGTTGACCAGCGCCACCATGATGGAGCGCGTCTCCGATGCATGCAGCGGCTCGCCGACACCGCAGGCGTGGCTCAGCAGCGTGTTGCGCGAAATCTGCGCCAGTTCCTCGGGCGCCAGCTTCACGTCGCTGAGCGCGCCGAGGCCGGTGGTGATGCCGTAGGCGCGCTCGCCGCTCGCGAGGATGCGCTGCACGATGGCGCGGCCGTTCTCCAGCTTCGCTCGCGCCGCCGGCCCGATCGCGAGCCGCGCGCGGCCGTGGGAGATCGCGGCGATCTCCTCGCAGGTCAAGGGCGCCGCATCGCGCAGGGTGGTTGGCTGCCCAAGGTCTCGCGCGGACATGGTTGCCCTCTTGTATAGACAGGTACGTATATGCCTACGTCAGGCACCCATCGCGGTCAAAGAAAAAGGGGCCGGTCGCTGGGGCCGGCCCCGTGAGAAATTCGAATGCGCCCCAGTGCATTTCCCGCCGAAGTGGAAACCGGTTCGGCGCGGAAAATGCGGCCTGGACAGCTACATCAGGACAGTCCCTCGATTTCGCCTTTGGCGTTGAGGCGGATGGAGTTGGAGGAGGGCACCCGCGGCAGGCCGGGCATGGTCATGATCTCGCCGCAGATCACGACAATGAACTCGGCGCCCGCGGACAGCCGCACCTCGCGGATCGGCACGACGTGGTTGCTGGGCGCGCCCTTGAGGTTCGGGTCGGTCGAGAAGCTGTACTGGGTCTTGGCCATGCAGACCGGGTAGTGGCCAAAGCCCATCTTCTCCATCTCGTGGAAGCGGTCGCGCACCAGCTTGTCGGCGATGATGCCCTGCGCGCCATAGAGGTTCTGCGCAATGGTACGTACCTTGTCCCACAACGGCATGCTGTCGGGATAGAGATGGTTGAAATTGCTCTTCTGCTCGGTCAGTTTGACGACCGCGTGGGCCAGTTTCTCGATGCCCGCCGAGCCGTAGGCCCAGTGGTTGCACTCGATGGCCTCGACGCCCAACTCGCTGCAGAGTTGCCGCACGGCATCCATCTCGGCGTCGGTATCGGCGACGAAGCGGTTGATCGCCACCACCGGCGGCACACCAAATTTCTTCACGTTCTCGATATGGCGCGCAAGATTCGAGGCGCCTTTCTTCAAGGCTTCGACATTTTCCGTACCGAGGCCTTCCTTGGCGACGCCGCCGTGCATCTTGAGCGCGCGGATGGTGCCGACGATGACCGCCGCCGCCGGTTTCAGCCCGGCCTTGCGGCATTTGATATCAAAGAACTTCTCGGCGCCCAGGTCGGCGCCGAAACCGGCCTCGGTCACGACGTAGTCGGCCAGCTTCAGCGCGGTGGTGGTCGCGATCACCGAGTTGCAGCCATGCGCGATGTTGGCGAACGGGCCGCCGTGGATGAAGGCGGGGTTGTTCTCGAGGGTCTGCACCAGGTTCGGCGCGATGGCGTCCTTGAGCAGCACCGTCATCGCGCCTTCGGCCTTCAGGTCGCGAGCGTAGATCGGCTTCTTGTCGCGAGTATAGCCGACGATGATATTGCCGAGCCGCTGCGTGAGGTCCTTGAGGTCGCGCGCCAGGCAGAAGATCGCCATCACTTCCGAGGCGACGGTAATGTCGAAGCCGTCCTCGCGCGGGAAGCCGTTCGCGGTGCCGCCGAGCGAATTCACGATCGAGCGCAGGGCGCGGTCGTTCATGTCCATGACGCGGCGCCAGGTGATCCGCCGCGTGTCGAAGCCGAGGTCGTTGCCCCAGTAGATGTGGTTGTCGATGAGCGCGGAGAGCAGGTTGTGCGCGGTCGAGATG
>DASSBF010000063.1:0-5851 GCA_035699005.1 Dongiaceae bacterium | reverse complement strand
GTCGCTCGACTGCACCAGCTTCTTGTAGATCTGCGCCTCCTCGTTGGCGCGCAGGCAGTAGGGCACCTTCACCACGCAGATGCGGTCGATGAAGGCCTCGTTGTTCTTGTTGTTCTTGAAGCTCTGCCACTCCGCCTCGTTGGAGTGCGCCAGCACGATGCCCTGGTAGGGGATCGCGCCCACGCTCTCGGTGCCAACGTAGTTGTTCTCCTGCGTCGCGGTCAGCAGCGGATGCAGCATCTTGATCGGCGCCTTGAACATCTCGACGAACTCGAGCAGGCCCTGGGTGGTCAGGTTGAGCGCGCCGCTGTACGAGTAGGCATCGGGATCGTTCTGGCTGAAGAACTCCAGCTTGCGGATGTCGACCTTGCCGACCAGGGAGGAAACGTCCTGGTTGTTCTCATCGCCCGGCTCGGCCTTGGCGATGCCGATCTGCTTCAGCTTGGAAGGGAACAGCTTCACGACGGTGAACTTGGAGATGTCGCCGTCGAATTCGCCGACGCGCTTCACCGCCCATGGCGACATCAGGCCGGTGAGATAGCGGCGGGGAATGCTGTACTTGTCCTGGAGCACGCTGCCCATGCGCTCCGGATCGAACAGGCCGAGCGGCGATTCGAACGCCGGGCTGACCTGGTCACCGGCTTTCAGCACGTAGATCGGCAGTTTCTCCATCAGTGCCTTCAGACGCTCCGCCAGCGATGATTTGCCGCCGCCGACGGGTCCCAGCAGATAGAGGATCTGCTTGCGCTCCTCGAGGCCCTGGGCCGCATGCTTGAAGAAGCCGACGATGCGCTCGATCGTCTCCTCCATGCCGTAGAAATCGGAGAACGCCGGATATTGCTTGATCGAGCGGTTCATGAAAATCCGGCCGAACCGCGCATCCTGCGCGGTGTCGATCACGACCGCCTCGCCGATCGCGGCGACCATGCGCTCGGCCGCGGTCGCATAGGTCGTCGGATCCTCGCGGCACAGCATGAGATATTCACGCAGCGAGAACTCCGTCTGCCTGCGGCTCTCGAATAGGTTGGTATAGAGATCGAAAACGTCCGATTGGTGATTCATTGCGCACCTGGGTTCTGATGGCGTGACGATGTGCAGGCGATGGCGAGGCCGGCGCCGCTCGCCTGCGAAGCGAGGGCTGGGTCCGCGGCGAAACGGACGAGCGCGCCGGCGCAAAGCCGCGCGCGCCGAAGAAGCGCGTCGAATTCTGAGTACAGTCGGGTGATGCGTTCGGGAGCTTCCGAACGACGCAGTGTCGCCCTACTGGCGGTCGCTAGTCCGCCGCCGCGATGAAATGACGCCAACATCGCTGGAGCATCCTTGAACCGCTGCGCAACCCGTCGTCGCGTCGCAGCCTCCCGCCCGGCTCACGCGGGAGCCGGGGTCGAAAGTCACTGCCGATCGCTGTGTCTTCGTTGGGCACATGCAACACGCTCCGACCTACCAACACGTCCCGGTCGCCTGGGTTCCGGGACGCGCGCTACGCGAAGGCGGTCCAGCATTTCTCAAGTATGCGCTCTCCAGGCCATGTCAAGTATGCACAGTTAGGGTTAACGAATACTAAAACCCGACTCGGCCGAAGGTAAGTGTATCGCGTGACACGTCTTCGTGAGAGTGAAAACTGGAATCGATCGCCGCATCACGGATCGTTCATCGTGACATGTGTGCGCGCGGCAACTGTCGAGACATGCAATTGCGGCAGCCACACGCGCAAATCTTTGCGGCCCTGGCACCACGCCTCTGCCGAAAAGGCTAGTGCGAATGCCGCGCGCATCGCCCTGCGACCACTGGCGGACTCGCGCGACGCGCGGTGAAGGGAACTGTGAGGAGCAATTGTGGCGAAGCGATGTGCGGTCGATGCGACATCGCGTCCGGCCTCGCGCCATTGGCGTCCCCAACGGGATTCGAACCCGTGTCTTCACCGTGAAAGGGTGATGTCCTGGGCCTCTAGACGATGGGGACGCGGCGAGGCGCGGCCGGTTCCCCGGCCGCGGCTTGTTTAACCGCTTTGCCGGTCCAGATCAACTGGGACTAAAGCGTTGATATGGCTGTTCGATTTCAGCAGGGGGTCAGCCCGTCAGAAAGGCCGCGTCCTCGATCTGGAGCTGCACCTGCGCGCGCCCCTGCCAGTTGTCCAGCTTCAGGCGGCCCGCGACGTGAAGCGCCGCGCCGCGGCTCGCCAGCAATGCGCGCCCCAGCGGCTCGCCGGCGGCGCGAAATGCGATCGCCTTCAGCCGTCCGCCATCCGCTCCGGAGAGGACGCATCGCACGTGATGGGTGCCCACCACATCGGCAGCCATCGCGCGCTGTGCCGGGAACACGAAGCGCGGTTCCGCGTTGCCGGCTCCGAACGGCGCGAGGCGCTCCAGCGAAGAGATCAGGTCCGGCGAGGCGGCACGCGCCTGCAAGGCGCCATCGATCAGCAGGGTCGGCATCAAGGGTGTGCCGTCCAGATCGTCCTTGAACCGCGCGGCGATGAAGGCATGCAAGGCGCCGAGCGTGTCTTCCCTGGCTTCGAACCCCGCTGCCATCGCATGGCCGCCGCCTTTCAGCACCAGGCCGGCTTCACGCGCGGCGATCACGGCCTGGCCGAGATGCAGACCCGCCACCGACCGGCCGGAGGCCTTGCCCACTCCATCCTCCAGCGAGATCACGCATACGGGACGTTGATAGCGCTCCTTGAGGCGGCCGGCGACAATTCCGATCACACCAGGATGCCAATCTGTCCCTGTGAGGAACAGCAGATGCGGATTGTCGGCGGCCTGCGCGTCCGCCTGGCGGATGGCCGCCTCCTGCACCTGGGCTTCCAGCGCGCGCCGCTCATCATTGTAGGCGTCGAGCTGCCGCGCCAGCTCGCCCGCGACCGTCGATTCCTCCGTGGAAAGCAGCCGCGCGCCGAGGTCCGAGCGTCCGACCCGACCCCCGGCATTGACCCGGGGGCCCAGCAGGAAGCCCGCATGGTACGCCTCGACCCGCTCGGTGACCCGCGCCACGTCGCACAGGGTCTTGAGGCCGAGATTGCCGCGGCGGCCCATCACCTTCAGGCCCTGCGCCGCCAGGGCGCGATTGAGGCCGGTCAGCGCCACCACGTCGCACACGGTGCCGAGCGCCACCAGGTCCAGCCATTGCAGCAGGTCGGGCTCGGGCCGCGCGGCGCAGAACCAGCCGCGACGGCGCAGCGCGCGATTGGCCGCGATGACCAGCAGGTAGACGACCCCCACGGCCGCAAGGTTCCGGTGCGGAAAGCTCTCATCCAGCCGGTTGGGGTTGACGACGGCAAAGGCAACCGGCAGGGCCGGCTCCGCCACGTGATGATCCGCAACGATCACGTCCAGGCCGATGCGCGCCGCCTCGTCCAGCGCGGCGAACGCGGTAATTCCGCAATCGACGGTGATGACCAGCGAAGCGCCCTCGCCTTTCAGCACATGAAAGGCCGGCGCGTTCGGCCCGTAGCCTTCGCGCATCCGGTCGGGCACGTAGAGCAGCGGCTCCTGTGCCCCGATGGCGCGCAGGAAGCGCGACAGCAAGGCGGCCGAGGTGGCGCCGTCCACGTCGTAGTCGCCGAAGACCGCGATGCGCTCGCCCGCAGCCACCGCGTCGGCCAAGCGCTCCGCCGCCCGGTCCATGTCCTTGAGCTCCGACGGGTCGGTCAGAAGATCGCGCAGCCGCGGCTCGAGGAAGCCGGGCGCGCTCTCCGGCGATTGGCCGCGCGCCGCCAGCATGCGTCCGATCAGTTCCGGCACCTGGCAGCGCTGCGCAATGGCAAGGCCCAGGCGCTCATCCCCCGGCCGCTCCAGCCAGAAGCGGCCGCACAGCGATCTTGCGATCCCCAGATAAGGAACAGCGTCCGTCATCGACTCCGGCAGGACATCACCAGCAATCCGTCACGGGCGCATTGTCACATGCCGGGCTTGATCTTCCAATTGTGCTGCGCCTCGACCACCCGGACCGTGCCGGATTTCGAGCGCATGACCATGGAATGGGTGGTGGCCATATCGGCGCCGCGGCGCACGCCGCGCAGCATCGCCCCATCGGTGACGCCGGTCGCGGCGAACATCACGTCGCCCTTGGCCAGGTCCTGCATCGAATATTTGCGGTTGAGGTCGGTGACGCCGAGGCGCCGTGCGCGGCCTTTTTCGTCGTCGTTGCGGAACAGCAGGCGGCCCTGCATCTGCCCGCCGATGCAGCGCAGCGCGGCGGCGGCCAGCACGCCCTCCGGCGCGCCGCCCGATCCCATGTAGATGTCGACGCCGCTGTCGGGCCGGGCGGTCGAGATGACGCCGCTGACATCGCCGTCGGAGATCAGCATGATGCGCGCGCCGGTCGAGCGCACCCGCGCGATCAGCTCGCTGTGCCGCGGCCGGTCCAGGATGCAGACCACCAGATCGGCGATCTCCATGCGCTTGGCCCGGGCGAGCTGCCGCAGATTCTCCTCCGGGCCGGCATCCAGGTCGACGAGGTTGTCGGCGAGGCCGGGTCCGATCGCGATCTTGTCCATGTAGACGTCGGGCGCGTTGAGGAAGCCGCCTTGCTCGGCCATCGCAACGACCGCGAGGGCGTTCTGCCCGCCCTTGGCCGTGATGGTGGTTCCTTCCAGCGGATCAAGCGCGATGTCGATCTTCGGCCCGCCGGCCCCGACGCGCTCGCCGATATAGAGCATCGGCGCCTCATCGCGCTCGCCTTCGCCGATGACGACGGTGCCGTCGATCGCGAGGCTGTTGAGCGCCGAGCGCATGGCATCGACCGCGGCCTGGTCGGCGGCCTTCTCGTCGCCGCGCCCCATCAGCCGCGAGGCGGCCAGCGCCGCCGCTTCGGTGACGCGGACGGCTTCCAAGGCGAGATTTCGGTCCATGATCGTGCTCCCTGTCGAGGATCGGCGTGCCGCGCTGGCCGCCGTCACGCGAGTAGTTCAATGGGCAGGACGTGCGGCGGTTCCAGGATGGAGTTGATGCTGCCGAGCCGGCGCACGACCCGGTCGATCGCGGCCTCCGTCGTCTCGTGCGTGGTCAGCACCACCGGAACGGTGTCGCCGCGGGCGCGCTGGATCATCGCCTCCAGCGACACGGTCTCATCGCGCATCGCCGCGGCGATGTCCGCGATGACGCCCGGCCGGTCGCCCACCATCAGCCGCAGGTAGTAGGGTCCGGAATGGCTGCCGGCCGGCGCCGGCGGCAGCTTCTTCAGACTCTCGGCCGGCGCGGAGAAGGCCGGCAGGATGCGGTCGCGCGCGATGTCCATGAGGTCGCTGACCACGGCGGAGGCGGTCGGCCCCTGCCCCGCGCCGCGGCCGATCACGACATTCTGGCCGACGAAATTGCCGCTGGTCACGACGGCGTTGTAGACCCCGTCCACCTTGGCAATCACCGCGCCCACCGGCACCATGCAGGCATGCACGCGCTGCTCCACGCCGTGGGCGGTCAGCCGCGCGATGCCCAGCAGCTTGATGCGGTAGCCGAGCTCGTCGGCATAGGCGATGTCCATTGCCGAGACGTTGCGGATGCCGCTGATGCGCACGCCGCCGAAGTCGATCTGGCAGCCGAACGCGACGCTGGTGAGGATGGAGAGTTTGTGGGCGGCGTCGATCCCGTCGACGTCGAAACCGGGGTCGGCCTCGGCATAGCCCAGCTTCTGCGCCTCGGCCAACACGTCGGAGAACTCGCGCCCGGTCTCGCGCATCTGGCTCAGGATGTAATTGCAGGTGCCGTTGAGAATGCCATAGACCTGCTCGATCCGGTTGGCGGCGAGGCCTTCGCGCATCGCCTTGATGACCGGGATGCCGCCCGCAACCGCCGCCTCATAGGCGAGCGCGACACCCGCCCGCTCCGCGGCCAGGGCCAAGGCCGTGCCATGA
>DASSBF010000062.1:0-16272 GCA_035699005.1 Dongiaceae bacterium | reverse complement strand
TCCTGGCAGCGGAACGAACATCCGACCGGGAGGTTGGCCGCCTCGGCAAAGGCGCGGATGTCCTCGACCGCCTGCGGCGACCAGCCCCCGCCGCCCAGGATCATGAAAGGACGCTTCGCTTCGCCCAGCCGGCCGCGCAGCTCGGCCATCTGCGCCGCGCTCGGCGCGGGTCGCACCGGCCGGTAGCATCCCGCGTCCGCCACATCGACCCGGTCGGTCAGCATGTCCTCGGGCAGCGCCAGCACGACCGGGCCGGGACGGCCGTTGGTCGCGCGATGAAAGGCCTGGCTGACATATTCCGGAATGCGGGCGGCATCGTCGATTTCCGCGACCCACTTCGTCATCGGGCCGAACATGCGGCGGAAGTCGATCTCCTGGAACGCCTCGCGTTCCACCTGATCGCGCGCGACCTGGCCGACGAACAGGATCATCGGCGAGGAATCCTGGAAGGCGGTATGGATGCCGATCGAGGCGTTGGTCGCGCCGGGGCCGCGGGTGACGAAGCAGATGCCCGGCCTGCCGGTCATCTTGCCGTAGGCCTCGGCCATATACGCGGCGCCGCCTTCCTGCCGGCAGACAATCAACCTGATGCGGTCGCGCGCATCGTGCAGCGCGTCGAGCGCGGCCAGATAGCTCTCGCCCGGGACGCAGAAGGCCGTGTCGACGCCGTGAATCTTGAGCGCGTCGATCAGGACCTGACCACCTGAACGCAGGTTATTCGAAGCCGCCATTGGGAACACCTTGCTGACTGGCAGTGACATAGCCGAGGCGCTGGCCGGCGGCAAGAAAACCCGGTCCCGCACATGTGGCGGACCACGGGGGAAGTAACAACCGAGCGGTTGAAAATGCGGCTAGGCAAGCTGCAGCGCAGCGGCGATGCGCCCGATGGCCTGGGTGCCGCTCCAAAAGGCTCCGCCGCAGGTCGCGACCATGGGCATGCCGACGGCTTCGCCGGCGAAGAACAGGCGGTTGTCCACCGGCTCGGCCAGCCGGTCGCGCGCGCCGAAATGGCCGGGCTTGACCGATGCATAGGCGCCCAGCACCCAGGGGTCGGTATCCCAAGCCGAGACGATGGATCGCACGAAATGGCGCCGGATGCCTTCGCCGAACACCGCCGCGACCCGGTCCAGGACGTAGCCGGTGGCGGCCTGCCGGCCGGCGCGCGTGAGATGGCTGGCATAGCGGCCGCCGGTCTGGCCCACCACGTAGTTGAAGCCGAAGGTTGGAATATGGATGGCCAGCGGCTCGGCATCGCCATCGACGATCGTCAGGTTGCTCGGCGCATCGCCGAATACATCCTCATCGAAATAGAGCGCGATGCGGTTGGCGGCGCCCGGCGAGAAGCCGCCGATCGCCGAAAGAGTTGCGGCGGGGAGAAGGGGCCGGAACTCGATCAGGCCCGATTGGAGAATGCCGATCGAAACAGTGATGAGCACGGCGCGCGCTATGATCTCCCCGCGGTTGGTGCGGACAGTCACATGCGCCCGCGCCGACCAGTCGATCTCCTCTGCGACCGTGTTCAGGGCGACCGTGATGCCGGCGCCGAGGCGCGCCATCATCCGGCCGAGCCCGTCGCGCACCGGCCAGTCGCCGCCGCTGGTCACCTGGCTCGTCACGTCTTTGACCGAAACCTGGTCCGGATCGGCG
This sequence comes from Dongiaceae bacterium, assembly GCA_035699005.1. Lineage (GTDB taxonomy): Bacteria > Pseudomonadota > Alphaproteobacteria > Dongiales > Dongiaceae > Dongia_A. The sequence goes on along the minus strand of DASSBF010000062.1, from coordinate 14,625 downwards.
GCGTGGATCACCGAGAAGACGTGGGCAAAGGGCGCGAAACAGAGGCTGCCCGCATCGAGCAGGGAAAGCACATCGCGATCTTCGCCAACGGGCAAGGCAGCGCCCGCGCCGCTCTCCGCCATCGTGAAATAGGCGCCATACGCATGATCCTCGGAGGGTGTCGCGTGGCGTCCGTTCAGCCAGAGATGCGGGGAAAAGGCAAAGTTGCGATCGATCGCGAAACCGAGGCGATCGGCCTCCGCCACCAGCGGATTGATGTCGGACGAGTGCAGCCAATGGCAGCCCAGGTCGAACGGGACGCCGGGCGCGAGATCCTCGGTATAGGCGCGGCCGCCGATGCGGTGCGAAGCCTCGATCACCTGATGCGAGAGGCCGGCTCTCGCCGCCGCGCGCGCCGCACCGATACCGGCGGCCCCGGCGCCAACGATGAGGAGGTCCAGATCAGGCATCAGGCCGGCGGGCGGCGATGGGCCCAGGGCATGCGCTGCTCGATGGTCGCGCCGATCCTGAGGGCGAGGCGATCGTCGTGACGCCGCGCCACGATCTGCAGTCCCATCGGCAGATTGTTCCTGGTCCAGCCGCACGGCACGGAAAGCGCGGGGCACATGCCGAACAGGCTGAACACCGATGTGACATCGAGGCACCGGTAGGTGCCGTCCGATTCCACCTTCCAGTAGCTGGCGTCGGAGCCGCCGTGCGGAACGGGCGGCTGAGCCATGGTGGGGCAGAGCAGCGCATGATGGCGCGTCAGGATCGGGGCGAGATCGTCGCGCCAGGCGCTGGTTCGCGCAAACTCCAGCGTCTTGAACGCGACGGCGGAGGCGGCGAGGCCGTGGTCGAGGTAGCTCACCACCTTCGGGTCCATCTTCGCCCGGTGCGTCTTCAGCGTGTGACCGAAAAAGGTGGCGAGGTAGACCTGCCAATGCTTGAGCCACAGGTCGTCGAGCTCGATGCCCCAGCGCTGGGGCAGGCTCACCTCCTCAACCCGGGCGCCCGCTTCCGCCAGCGCCTGTGCGGCGGCACGGACGGCCGCCTCGACCTCGGGATGCCAGACGCGCCTGCCGAAATCGAGGCATAGGCCAAGGCTGAGCTCGCTGAGATCGGTATCGAAGGGCGCGAGGAAATTCTGCGGCTCGGTCAGGGACTGGATGTCCCGCTCGTCCGGTCCCTGGGTCGCCTGCAGGAACAGGCAGGCGTCGGCGATCGTGCGCGCCAGCGGGCCGAAATGGGAAAGCTGGTCGAATTCGCTGGGCAGGATCGTGAACGGGATGCGCCCGAAGCTCGGCTTCAGCCCGACCACGCCGCAGAAGCTGGCCGGGATCCGCACCGATCCGCCCATGTCGGAGCCTTCCGCAAGTGGCACGCAGCCGGTCGCCACCGCAACGCCGGCTCCGCCCGATGACCCGCCCGCCGTCAGATCGGGATTCCACGGATTGCGCGTGATGCCCCAGAGCGGGCTTTCGGTGAAACCTGAATAGGCGAATTCCGGCGTCATGGTCTTGCCGACCATGATGCCGCCGGCGGCCTTCAGCGATTCCACGATCGGCGCATCGTAGTCGGGCACCCAATGCTCGTAGGCATAGGAGCCGAGCGTGGTCCGCTTGCCCTTGGTGGGCGTCAGGTCCTTGATTGCGAACGGGACGCCGTGGAGCGGCCCGCGGAATCTCCCCGCCTTGGCCTCGCGATCGAGCTCGGTCGCGATGGCGCGCGCTTCGTCCGGATAGACGAAGCAGAAGCAGTTGAGCCTCGGGTTGATGGCGGCGATGCGTGCCAGGGCGTTCTCGACCACGCGTGTTGCGCTGAGCGAGCCGGCGCGAATACGCCCTGCGATCTCCGTCGCAGGCATGTAGCAAAGATCGAGATCGACGGACATGGAATGCTCTCGTGCTCGGAGACTAGTGGTGGGCGCCCTGGTGCAGGATCTGGTCCTTGAGACCGGTCTCGTAAGACGCGCCGGAAGGGGTCAGGACGCAGGCCATCGGGAACAGCGACTTGATCAGCTTCTTGCGTTCCAGCGCGACCCAGACGCTTTCGTTGGCGAGGCCCGACGCATCCTGCGCGCGCACGACATGCGATCCGAGATGGAAGTGATCGCCATGCGGCCGGGGCATATGAGAGATCATGATATGGCCCGGCTCGCCGCCCGGGTCATCGTGCGGAGCCGCAATGCCCTCGACCTGCGACAGCGCCTGGAACAGAGTCAGGGTCTTGAGCTGGAGCGGATTGAGGTTGAGCGGGTTTTTCCTGTTCGGCATGGGTGCTTCCGAAATTCCAATCGGCTCCTAGTCGCGGAAATTCACGAACTGCAGGGGCTGGTCGATCTTCAGGCCGCGCACGAAGGCGATGGTGTCCTGCAGGTCATCCTTTTTCTTCCCGCTGACCCGAAGCTCGTCGCCCTGGATCGAGACCTGGACCTTCATCCTGCTGTCCTTGATCTCCTTCACGATGCGCTTGGCAAGCGCCTGGTCGACGCCCTGCTTGACCGCCACCTCCTGGCGCAGCGCGTTGCCGGATGCCTTCTGCGGCTCCTTGAAATCGAGGGCGGCGGCGTCCAGCTTGCGGCGGACCACATGGCCGCGCAGCAGCTCCTGCATCTGGCGCAGTTTCATGTCGTCGTCGGCAAGGATGGTGATCAACGCCTCCTTGCGCTCGATCGAGCATTTCGATCCCTTGAAATCGAAACGCGTCCCGATCTCGCGCGCAACGCCCTGGACGGCGTTGTCGACTTCGGCCAGGTCCGTCTTGGAAACGATGTCGAAGCTGGGCACTGGAGCCTCTCCGGAGCGGTGCGTCAGCGCGCCAGGGCGCGCGGAATCCGTCTGTACCAGAACATCAGAGGCAGCGCACGCATCGCGTAGAACACATAGAGTGCCGCCCAGATGCCATGGCTGCCCAGGAATGACGGCAAAGCGAGGCTGGCCGCAAGCCCGAAGAAGGCCGCAAGGATCATGCCGTTGCGGATCTCCGCGCCGCGGGTGGCGCCGAAATAGATCCCATCGAGCTGGAAGCACCAGATCGAGACCAGGGGCATGCCGACGATCCACCGAAAATTGCTGCGCGCGCTTTCCAGGACATCGACGTCATTGCTGAAATAGGGCAACAGCAAGACGCCCCATTTGTAGAGCACGGCGCCGATCGCGAGCGCAAACAGGAGGCACCAGAAGCTGCCAGCCCAGACGACGCGGCTGAGGCGATGGCGGTCGCGGGCGCCGACCGCCTGGCCCGTCAGGGTCTCGGTCGCCTGGGCAAAGCCGTCCAGCCCCTGCGCGATGATCGACACGAAACCGAAAAGGATATGGTTGGCGGCCAGGATCGTGTCGCCCATCTGGGCGCCGACGCGTACCAGATAGGCCAGGAAAACCATCAGCACGAAGGTCCGGAGAAAGATGTCGCGATTGACCGCCATCAGGCCGAGCAGCCTTTCGGATTCGACCAGGCGGGATTCCGCGCCGCGCGGCGCCAGGGACCGGAATTGCGCGCGCACGATGACGAGGCCGATGGCGCAGGCGGCTGCCATGGCAACTGCCGTCGCGGCCGCGGCGCCATCCGCGCCCTTGCCCATCAGGACCACGAAGACATAGCAGAGCGCGATATTGAGCAGATTGAGGAAGATCTGGATGGCCACCATGTCGCGGATGCGCTGGCGCCCGAGCAGCCAACCGATCACGACATAGAGGACGAGGTCGAACGGCGCCGCGAACATGCGGATGTGGTAGTAGCGGCCGGCGATGTCGAGCGTGTCCGATCCCGTGTTGAAGACGGCGAAAGCCAGCATCCCCAGCGGCACCATCAGGAGCAGCAGGGCGAAGCCGAAGATGAGGGCAAGGACAAGGGCGCGCAGAAAGGCCGAGCGCTGCTCGCCTTCGTCCCGCGCGCCGAAAGCCTGGGCGGCGAATCCCGCCGTGCCCATGCGCAGGAAGCTGAATGCCCACAGGATGAACCCCGTGATGGTCGTCCCGAGCGCGATACCGCCGAGGTCGAGCCTGGTGCCGGTCGTGCCGACCCAGGCGGTGTCGACGACAGCGGGAAGCACGGAGGTGAGATTGGCGAGGATCGCCGGAAGCGCGACAGCCAGAATTCGCCGGTGTACCGGCTGGCGGCCAAGTCCCGAGATGGCGCCGGCGCGCCCGATCGCTGGCTGTTCGACACTCATGACCCCGAGGCTCTCCCCCAACTGCTCCGGTACTCGGCCCCCCGATGACCGCGCCAGCCCGGGAGCGCGGGCACTGGCGGCGCCAGTATAGGCACGGTCGGCCCGATTGCCAGGGTGTGGGCGGTTCTGTCCGGAGGCGGGCTGTGACGTGGTAAATTTCTGAATCAAAAGAGAATCTCCGCGAAACCTGGGACCGGTCAGTCTTGCCGATCGTGCGCGCTGCACACGGGGGTAGGGGGAGTAAGGAACGGTTAATGGGGTCTGATTACCCTGGCTGGACAGATATCCGGGTCATGAGGCCGTTATGGGCACCGTCAGGGCAGGTCAGGCGCCCGCACTTGGTCAATGGGACCGCCGGCCATGAACGCCGGCATCCCGCCCTATGCCGCCGACATTGTGATTGTTGCCGGGCAGGGGGCTGCGCTGGACGAGTTGTCCGCGGCGCTGGCCGATGCCGGCCTGCCGGTGGAGCGGGTGCCCGACCTGATCGAGGCCGAAGGGCAGATCGAAGAACGCGGGCGGGCGCTGCTGGTGCTGTTTGCCGCTTCGCCTGCCGACGAAGCCCTGCGCATGGTCACGCGCCTGCGCAAGGGGCTCAACTCCGCCACCTTGCCGATCGTCGTGCTCATGGCGAAGGGGCGCGAGGAGCTGATGGTGCGCGCGCTGGAGATCGGGGCGGACGATTGCCTGGAGGCTCCGATGTATCCGCCGCTCGCTCTGGCGCGCGTCCGGGCGCTGATGGGGCGGTTGAGCGAAATGGCGGAGGGCGTCGACCAGAGGCAACGGTTCGACCTGGTGGTGCGCGGCGCCGGGGACGGCATCTGGGATTGGCGCCTGACCGACGACAGCGTCTATTTCTCCCCGCGCTGGCGCGAGCTGCTCGGCTACCAGCCGGAGGATCGCTTCAGCGCCATCGACGATTGGCTGGCGCTGGTCCACCCGGAAGAATCCGAGATGGTGAAGCGCGAGCTGCGCAACCATCTCGAGGGCATCTCGCTGGCGTTCCAGGTCGAGTGCCGGCTGCGCCACAAGAGCCAGTCGTACCGCTGGTTCCTCATCCGCGGCACGTCGCAGCGCGACCCCTACGGCCATACCACGCGGATGGCGGGATCGCTGACCGACATCAGCGAGCGCAAGCTGACCGACCCGATGACCGGGCTGCCCAACCGCATCGTGCTCTATGACCGCATCAACCAGGCGATCGTCAAGTCGCGCCGGCGCAAGGGCAGCAGCTTCGGTATCATCCTGCTCCAGATCGACCGCTACGAGACGATGCGCGAGGCCTATGGCCAGTCGTTCTGCGACAACGTCCAGCGCGTGGTCGCGCAGCGCATCGTCGGCATCCTCAGGATGACCGACACCCTCACCATCATGAGCGACACCACCATGTGCATCCTGGTCGACGTGATGCGCGAGGACACCGACCTGGTGCGCGTGGCCCAGCGCGTGCGCGGCGCGGCGGAGGAGCCGGTCTCGCTCGGCGAAGAATCGGTCATGCTGACGCTGTCGATCGGCATGGCGCAGGGCTCCGCCCACCACGCCGGCGCCGACGAACTCATCAAGGATGCGACGGCGGCACTCAACAAGGCGCGCCAGTCGGGCGCCGGCCACGAAGCCGTGTTCGATCCCGACATGCAGCGGCGCGCGCGCGACCGGCTGCGGATCGAGGCCGACCTTCATCAGGCATTGCGGCGCGAGGAGCTGCGGGTGTTCTGGCAGCCGATCGTGGAACTCGGCCCCAACCGGCTGGCCGGGTTCGAAGCCCTGCTGCGCTGGGAGCACCCGACGCGGGGTTTGATCTCGCCGCTCGAATTCATCCCGGTGGCCGAGGAAAGCGGCCTCATCGTGCCGATCGGGAAGTTCGTGCTGCGCGAGGCGCTGCGCCAGTCCAGAACCTGGCACGAAGCGGGGGCGCACCGGGACCTGTTCGTCTCGGTCAACGTCTCCAGCCGGCAGCTGGACAGCCCCGACCTGGTGGAGGCGGTGACCGCAGCTCTGGGCGAGCATCCGGTTCCGGCGGGCGGGCTCCACATCGAGATCACGGAGAGCGCGGTCATGCGCGACGTGGGGCGCAGCCAGGATGTCCTGAAGCAGTTGAAGGCGCTCGGCTGCCACATGGCGCTGGACGATTTCGGGACCGGCTACTCCTCCCTCAGCCTGCTGCAGCGGCTGCCGCTCGACTACGTGAAGATCGACCGTTCCTTCATCGCCGCCATGAGCGGTGAGTTCGCGGGCGAGAGCATGGTCGGCGCGATCGTGCAGATCGCGAAGATCCTGCACCTCACCGTCATCGCCGAGGGGATCGAGGCGGAGGCGGACGAATTGCGGCTGCGGGCGCTTGGCTGCCAGTTCGGGCAGGGCTATCGCTACGGCAAGCCGTTGCCGGCGCCGCAATGGCAGGATGTCCTGTTCGCCAAGCGCCGCCTGGGCGTCGCCGAGTAAGCTGCCGCCCTTCTAGTTCCCGCGTTTTTCCGGTTGGCGTCCCGTTTCGCGGCCCGCCTGCTCCGCCAGAACGCGTGCCGTCTCAGACAGCCAGGCCGCGCTTTCCGCCAGTATCCCGGCCCTGTGACGATGCAGCGCCGACGGGCGATCATCATCGCCACCCAGCTCCGCACCCGCCCCGAGCTGCCGGCTGGCCTCAACCAGCGCACTGTCCTTCAGCACGTCCGCGTACGCCGCGGACAGCGACTTGACCGTGCGCTCCAGGGGCGAAAGCGCGCGGTCGAAGGCGCGCTCGGCGCTTTCCACGATCCGGATGCGCTCCCGCTCGGCGGCCGGAATCGGGCCTTCGAAATGGGCGTCGACGGCGGCACGCAAAAAGCCGCTCAAGCTCTGGTGCATGGTTCCTCCAGAAGATCAACCATAAAACGATACATAATGAATTGACTTCGGTCAACACAATTTGTATTGGGATGCTCTCAACAAAAGGCAAGCCATTGCATCGGGCCCTGCTCTTAGTCTTGACCGTGTCCTTCGGGATCGCCGGTGCCGCGTCGGCGGGTGCGCCGTCCGACCATCGCCTTTTCCGATGGGAGATCGTCGCCATCAAGGACGGCGACACGCTGGCGGTCGAATTGCCGGGGCTGCCGCCCCCGCTCAACCCGGTTGCCGTCCGGGTGCGCAGCGTCGATGCGCCGGAAAGCGGCGGCCGGGCCAAGTGCCCGGCGGAGCGCGCATTGGCCCGGCGCGCGACCGAATTCACCCGGCGCGCGATCGCGGCGGCGGCAGCGGTCGAGTTCGAGGGGCCGACCTGGGACAAATATGGCGGCCGCATCGATGCCGACGTCTGGGTCGACGGCGAACTGCTATCCGGTCAATTGATCGCGGCGGGCCTGGCGCGGCGGTATGATGGCGGCAGGCGCCCGGGCTGGTGCTGACGGGCCGGACCGTCAGAGCCCCATCAGCTCCTGGTTCTTCAGGACGAGATGCACGGCGGCTACGTCCCTGTCATCCAGCGCGAATTCCCTCTCGGGGTTGAACTGTTTCAGGCGCCACTTGGTGCCCGACCGGCGCACGAGCCGTTTGAGAAAGCAGCGTTCCTCTCCGCCAGGCTCCCTTGCCCGAAGCTGGATGACGACGTCCCGGCCGGCATGCGGCGGGCGGTGCGGATCGACGTAAATGAGATCCCCAGCCTCATAGGCCGGCTCCATCGAGCTGCCTTCGGCGTAGATGCAGTAGATCCCCTTCCGGTTCATCTGCCCCGGCGGGCGGCGCACGAAATCGATCGGATCCCCGCCGTTCAGCACGAAGGCCCCGTCCGATCCGCACTCGGCATGGCCCAGCACGGGAACATCCTTGACCAGGAATCGAAAATTCGGAGTTTCCGACGCGGAAAGCCGGATGTTGGAGGGGCCGACGACATCATCGTCGCCGCCCAGCGGCTGTTCGCCGGCCGGTGCGGTTCCGCGGCCATAGATCAGCCACGCCGGGTCGAGGGCCAGCGCTCGGCTATAGGCCTCCGCCGCCCGCTTCGAGACATCGCGCGTGCCATTGACGTGCGAGCGGACCGTGACCTCGTTCTGCCGGACCAGCCGCGCGAGCTCGGCCGCCGAGCCGATGCCGCGAAGCTGCATGGCCTGGCGCAGGCGCTGGGAGGAGGAACGATGGGAGGGATCGGACATGAGACGGATCGTAACGGAAAAACGATGCTGTGTGTATTGCAAAGTTTCGATACTCTATGTATCGTAAGCGCATGACCTCAGCCCCGCCCGATGCCATGCAGCCGACCAGCTTCCGCGACATCATTGCCCGGTGGCCGACCACCCGCGCCTTCGCAAGGGATGCCGGGAGCTCGCCCACGCTGGTGCGGCAATGGCGTCACCGGAATTTCGTTCCCGCGCCCTATTGGCAGCGGATCGTCGAAGGCGCCGGCCGGCGCGGCCTAACCCAGGTCGACATCGGCCTGCTCGCCCGGCTGGCCGCGAGCCGCCGCGCCAATGGCGGGCAGCGATGACGAAAAAATCGGAAGCGCCCCAGGTCCGGCGGCGCGAACGGAGCGGCGTCTCGCGCATGATCGGGCGCTGGCCCGATGGCATTCGTTTCGAGGATGCGGCGGTGCCCGCGGAAGGCTTCTTCAAAGCGCCGGAGCGGGAGATCGCCGGCATCTGGCCGGAATCCAGCCTGGGCACGGTCGGGCGGATTGCCGGGCGCCGGTAACGCCGAACCGAGAGGGCGAGATGTCAATCAGGAAGCCGGCCGGCAAGAGCGGCGACGGCCGCCGCAAGGGCGGCAAGATGCGGGCGTCGACCGGTCCCGCGGATCTGCGCCCGCTGGCGCGCCAGGCGGCGCTGGCCGCGCTGAAGCGCCTATCCGCCCTGTCCCGGAGCGAGGATGAACGCGTGGCCTTGGCCGCAACCCAGGAGCTGCTGAACCGCGCGTTCGGCAAGACATCGGCGTCCGGTGCGGACGAGGTCGCGGCGGCACGTCCTCTGATCGTCAAGATCGTCAAGTTCGGAGAGATCGACACCACAGAAGGAGATGGACGACCATGATCGAGCGCGGCCTGCGCAGGCCCTCGCACCCATCCCGGGTGCCGGCGGATGTCAAGGAGATGGAGGCGATGGCCCGCCGCGTCTGGCGGGAAAGGGGCATCGCCATCCTGTGGCCGGACAGGATCAAGGACGAATGGGATCGCCAGCATGTGCTCAACATCGCCGGCGACCTCTATGGCAAGCGGTGAACGGGCATGCGCACGGCTCCGCCGCCGGTAGGGCATGCAACCGAGGCCGATCTGTGGCAGGCGCACCTGTTGGTGCTGCGGCAGGCCCTGTGCATGCGCAAGCCGGACGCGATCGCGCGCGTACACAGAGAAGCCGGCCGGCTGGAGCGCGAGGTCGACGCATTGCAGGCGCGCCGGCTGCTGACCGAGCGTGCCGGCGGAGTGTTTGCGACGCACCTCGCGGACACGATCGCCGAACGGCTGCGACGGATCAGCGATCTTGCCGGCCTCAAGCGCACATTCGGCGGAAAGACGGCGTCCGATGATGCCGGTCCCGCGGCCGAGGCGAAGGTGCGGCGGGCAGCGATCGACCCGATCGACCTGCTGCACGGCAAGGGGAAGCTGTCGGCGGATCAGATGCGGGCGGCGCGGGAGATTGCCTGGGTCCACGAGGCAATCGCGCGCGCGGGACGGGCGCGCGTTTCCCGCCTTTCCGAGATCGATCCGCCGACGGGCTGGCGCGAGATGGCGCTGCCGGAGCGGGCCGCGCTGATCCACGCGAAGCGGTTCGTCCCTTGGGCGGAGCGGTTGCGGAGGGGCGCGCCGGCAACGCTGGATATCGTGCTGCGGACCGCGGTGCTGGGCACCGCGATCTACCCCCTCGCGCGCAAGCACCGGATCGGCTGGCAAAGCTGCGTGGCAAGACTGGCCGATGGGCTTGACCAGTACTGGCAGCGCCCGCCGCATGCCTTGAAGGCGGTTGGCTTCGCGGCCGATCGGGGTTAAAAGCCTGCGGCCGTCCAATCGACGGCCAGGCCGCAATCGGAGGCAGGCGATGGGTTTCCAGATCGCTGACACGTGGTTCGAGTTCCGGCGCGTCGACGACGACATCACGCTGATCTGGGAACCGCATGTCGTGCCGCTGATCCGGTGCAACATCTGGCACGTCCGCGGGCGCGACCGGGATCTGCTGATCGACACCGGCCTCGGGATGGCCAGCCTCAAGGGTGCCGCGCGCCATCTGTTCGGGAAAGCCCTGACCGCCGTCGCGACGCATGCTCACTACGACCACGTCGGCGGGTTCCACGAATTCGAGGAGCGCGTGATCCACGACGCCGAGGCCCGCAAGGCGGCGGCCGGCAACGCGGCGTCCCTCTATGGCGCCGGCAAGGAGGACGCGCTCCTGGAAAGCATCCGCGCCGCCGGCTACGAGGTGCCATCCGAACTGTTCACCGCGGTGCCGAGCGATGGATACGATCCGCGCTCCTACAGCGTGCTGCCGGCACCGGCGACACGCATCGTGGGCGAAGGCGATGCGATCGATACCGGCGACCGGCAGTTCGAGGTTCTGCATCTCCCTGGCCACTCGCCCGGCAGCATCGGCCTTTGGGAGGAGGGCACCGGCACCTTGTTCTCCGGCGACGCGATCTACGACGGCCCGTTGCTGGACGAGCTGCCGGGATCGGACATCCCGGCCTATGTCGCGACCATGAAACGCCTCCGTCAGCTTCCAGTCAGTATCGTCCATGCAGGTCACGATCCGAGCTTCGGCCGTGCGCGCCTGCGGGAACTGTGCGATGCCTATCTCGCCAAACGCGCATGAAAATGCATTAGGACAGAAGCGGTTTGGCGAAGAGGACCAGTCATGAAGATCCTGCTGGTCGAAGATCATCGGGACTTGAGGGACATGATCGCCGAGCACTTCGCCGGCCGCGGCTTCGTGATCGACCCGGTCGGATCCGCCGAGGACGCGCGCGCCGCGCTGTCGACCGGCAGCTACGATGTGCTCATTCTCGACCTGGGTCTCCCCGATACGGATGGCATGACGCTGCTGCGCGAAGTTCCGGCCCTGGTGGAAGGCGGGCTGCCGACGCTGGTCGTGACCGCGCGCGACTCGCTCGATGCCCGGCTGCTGGGGCTCAACGAAGGCGCCGACGACTATCTGGTGAAGCCCTTCAGCCTCCTGGAACTGGAGGCGCGGCTGCGCGCGGTGCTGCGCCGGCCCGGGACACGCGAGGCGCCGAAGCTGGTCTGCGGCGCCCTGCTCTACGACCCGGCGGCGCGCGAAGTCACGGTGCGCGGCCAGTCGGTCGAAATGAGCCGCCGCGAATCCGACCTGCTCGAGGCGTTGCTGCGGGCCTCCGGCCGGGTGGTGATCAGGGATTTCCTGGAGGAGCAACTGTACTCGTTCAATGAGCCGGTCACGCCGAACGCCCTGGAAGCCGTGGTGTCGCGCTTGCGCCGAAGGCTGACCAACGCCGATGCCGGCGTCCGGATCGAAACCAGGCGCGGCATCGGCTACCGGCTCGTCGCCGAGCAGGAGGGCGTGGGCAATCCGCCATGAGGAATCGCCGCCGGTTCAGCCTCAAATACAGGTTGGCCGTGTCCCTGTTCGTGGTGTCGGCCATCGGCATAGCCCTGGCGGCCTACTTCGCCTATCGCGAGGTCTATGCCACCGACGAGGCGATCGCGGAGCGAACCTTGCAGGGGCAGGCCAAGGAGTTCCTGGACTCGCTCTCGTTCGATCCGACGACGGGCGCGGCAAGGCTGGCGCTCTCGACCGATTGGATGGACGCGTACAGCCAGCCGGGCGGCGCGTTCTCCTACACGCTCTACGACGCCGGCGGGAACGTCCAGGCGCTGTCGCCGAACCTGAAGACGCCGTTGCCATCCTCGGAGGTGCCGGCGGGTGAGGACTACGGGTCCCTGGAGTTCCGCGGCCCGGATGCACAGATGGTGATGGCGGCGCAGGCGCCGAAGGGCGGCATGCTCGTGGTCGCCCGCAAGCAGGTGAACTCCGAGGCGCTGGCCGAAAGCATGCTGGAGGAATCGGTCGAGCCGATGTACATCCTCATTCCGAGCGGCCTTGTGGCGCTTGCCACGATCTGGCTGGTCGGAGGCTGGAGCCTGCGGCCGCTGGAGCGGGCGTCGCGCGAAGCATCGGAGGTGGGGCCGGCGAATCCGACCGCGCGCGTCTCCACCGATGGATTGCCGAGCGAGGTATTGCCGCTGGTCGCCGCGGTCAACGGCGCGCTGAATCGGCTGTCGCAAGCCTATGAGGCGGAGCGCCGATTGACGGCCGACGCCGCCCACGAGTTGCGCACACCGTTGGCGGTGCTGGATCTCAGGTTGCAGCGGGCACAGCTCGAGGGCGGCATCGACTGGGCCGCGGTGCGGCGCGACTTCGAGCATCTGCATCGGGTGATGGCGCAGCTTCTGGATCTCGCCAGGATGGAAAGCGCCATCCACGCGCTGCCGGAACCCCAGCCGGTCAACCTGCCGCGGATCGTCAGGGAAGCGACCGCGATGGTACTGCCGCTGGCCGATGACGCGGGACGCGAGATCGAGTTTGCCACCGACGCCGAGGTGCCCATCAGCATCATGGGCCACGCCGCCGACCTTCGGAACATGGTGCGCAATCTGCTGGACAATGCGTTGTCCCACGGACAGGGCAAGATCACGGTGCGCCTGATGAAGGCGGCGCGGACCGATGGTGACGATCCGGTCGTTCTGCAGGTCCAGGATGAAGGCAACGGTATTCCCGAGGATCTTTGCGAAACCGTGTTCGACCGCTTCCGAAAGGGCAAGGCGTCCTCGACCGGCGCCGGGCTTGGACTTGCCATCGTGCGCCACGTGGCCCGTGCCCATGGCGGGCTCGCCCGCGTCGATCCGGCACGGCGGAATTGCATCGAGGTCGTCCTGAACGGGGCTGCGCGTCGATCCAGCGGGCAGACGGCGTGATCGGACGCCGCGAGGCGACTTTCACCGGGGCGATGCGCGCCCAGGTTGCTGGCGGAAGGAACCGGACTCTGGCACGTTGCCTGCGATTTTCGCCTCTCCCGACCTCGTGCGTCTCAATGAAATTCAAGAAGAGGGTTCGCAGGGCGCTGAGCTATGGGATGTGGCGACTGAGCCACCCAGCGGCGCCTTACGAGCAATATTATGTGCACCGGGTGATGTCCAAGATCCGCTCGGGCGCAGGCCACCCGGCGATCGGTCCGGCGGCGCGACCATTGCGCAGCGAATCGGAGGTGCTGGACTTCCTCAGGAAACACGGACTGCAACCGGGCGATCTCACCATCGACTTCGGGTGCGGGAGCCTGCGGCTGGCGCCGCCGCTGATCGCATTCCTGGATCCCGGCAAGTATTGGGGGATGGATCTGGCGCAGGAGTTCCTCGACCTCGGCCGGGCCCACCTGTCGCCGGAACTGGCCAAGGAGAAACAGCCGCGCCTCGACGTGATCGGCGAGGAGAGCATTCACCGCGCCAGGACCGAGCAGCCGCGCTATATCATTTCCTGGCACGTCTGCTCGAAGGTGCCGGAGCATCGGTTCGATGCCTATATCGGCAACATCACCGCGATGATGAGTCCCGGCGCGACGGCCCTCGTGCACTTCCCGGAAGCGGCGGCATTGCGCAAGCTGACCGGCCTCGCCTGGGCCAGGCCGCGCGCCCAGCTCGCGGCCTCCGCCGCAAGAACCAATCCCGGAATCAGGTGCGACTTCGGCACGGTCGTCGACGGCGAGGTGGATGGGGTGCGCCAGAGCTATGCCATCCTGACCCTCGCCGCTTGAGCGCAGCGTCCGCACGCAGGATCTGCGTGACGGCATGGCACACGCATAGCGGGAAAGACTTGACGTTCGTTATGGCGATTGGCATGATTCGGCCAACCTCGCAGTGGCAAGAGTCGCGGAACCGCCACCGGCACGGGGGCCTGTACGCCAGCGGCATACTGCCCTCGTCGCTCGCCAGGGCGGGGGCTCTCGCGCGGGTATGTCATGCTCACCGCGCATTGCAAGGGCCACTTGCGTCGTGATGCAGCGTGTTTCGAATCCGCGAGGCACCCCGGACATCCAAAACGATCTCATCAGGCCGACTTCAACGAGGCGAAAATGAGTGATCCGATGGATTCTACTCCAAACGACACGTTTCATGAGCGTCGGCGCCGCCATGAGGAGCAGATGCACCCTAACCATGGCCTGCGGTTTGACGGACGAAAGCTCATGTTGGAGGAGAACGGCAAGGCCATCATGGATTGGCCAGCGGTCTCGGGCAGGCCAGGAACGCAAGAGGCAGAATATCAGTCATATCGCGACCATGGCCCACTGCCACAGGGCAACTATCGTTTCAGTGTCGGCGAGATGCAGAGATATGAAGATACCAGCATCTATGATCGGCTCAAGGGTGCTTTCAATCATGGAACCTGGAGGGGAGGAACGCCAGCGTGGGGCCGCTACCGCTTCTGGCTGAAACCCGAGGCAAACACCAAGACATTCGGGCGGGACAATTTCTCAGTTCACGGCGGATGGACGCC
>DASSBF010000061.1:0-11886 GCA_035699005.1 Dongiaceae bacterium | reverse complement strand
GCCAGGAAGTAGACGATTCCGACCCCGATGGAGGCGGCGAACACCGCCCGGAACCGCGTCTCGTAGGTGAGGGCTCCGGTGCTGCTGACGGTCTCGATACCGACGATCAGGCCGGTGAGGACCAGCGTCAGGATGCAAGCCCCGATCGAGCCTCGGAGGATTTTCGGATAGTCGAGTGAGGCGACCGCCGCTGCTGCCATGACCTAGACCTTCTCCAGATCCGGGCGGCCAAGCAGGCCGGTCGGCCGGAAGATCAGCACCAACACGAGGATCGTGAACGTGGCGACGTCCTTGTACTCGACCGAGAAGTAGCCTGACCAGAACACCTCGATCAAGCCGATCAGCAGGCCGCCGACCATTGCGCCCGGCAGGGATCCGATGCCGCCCAGCACCGCGGCCGTGAACGCTTTGATGCCGGCCAGGAAGCCGATGTAGAAATCGATCTGCCCGTAATAGAGCAGCACCATCAGCCCGGCGATCGCCGCCAGCGCGGCGCCGATCAGGAAGGTCAGGGAGATCGTACGGTCGACGTTGACGCCGAGCAGGGCGGCCATCCTCTTGTCCTGCTCGGTCGCCCGCTGCGCCCGGCCGAGCGCCGTGCGGGTGATCAGCAGCGTGAAGGCGACCATCAGGAAGACGGTCACGGCCACAATGCCCATCTGCAGATAGCGGATCGTCACCGCATAGTCATTCTGGGCGAAGATCGTGATGCCGCCCTCGATCAGGTTCTGCAGCGGCTTGTTGCGCGCACCCTGCAGCAGCTGCACGTAGTTCTGCAGCAGGATCGACATGCCGATGGCCGAGATCAAGGGCGCAAGCCGGGTCGAATTGCGCAGCGGCCGGTAGGCGACGCGCTCCACCACCCAGCCGTACGCCGAGGTGATCGCGACCGTTCCGATCAGCACCAGCACGATCGCCAGCGGAACCCAGCTGACGCCAAGCCCGAACAGCACCAGGAACAGGATAAGGGAATTGAAGGCGCCCAGCATGTAGATGTCGCCGTGGGCGAAATTGATCATGCCGATGATGCCATAGACCATGGTGTAGCCGATGGCGATCAGGCCGTAGATGGCGCCGAGCGTCAGCCCATTGACCAGCTGCTGAAGAAAGACTTCCACCGTCTCCCCCTACCCGACCAGGCCCGGCTGCCCTCGTGCGCACAACAATACCGCCGCCACGGCAACTGCCGGACCGTCAGCACCGGTTCCCGGGAACAACCCCGGACAGCGACATGAAACCTGACCCGCCTGCCCCATTTTTCATGCGGCGCCATTCAGCGGCGCCTGCTTACGCAACCGGACCCTAATGAACGACTCGCCCAACGGCAAGTCCCACCGTTCTTATTATCCACCGCTACACCCTTTCATCCGCCTGGGTGTACCGCAGGGTGGCCAGCAGCCCGCCCGGTCGGAATATGAGCACCGCCGCCAGCACCGCGAACACGGCGAGCTCCCGCCATTCGTAGCCGAAGGCCATGCCCGCGTAGATCTCGACCATCGCGATCACGAAACCGCCCACGAAGGCGCCCGGAATGGACCCGATCCCGCCCAGGAGTGCCGCGGTCAACGCCTTGAAGCCGATGACGTAGCCCATGTAGAAATCGATGATCTGGTACTGCATGGCGGCAAACACGCCGGCGATACCCGTCATCGCCCCGGCGATCAGGAAGCTGATGCCGATCGTCCGGTTGACGTTGACCCCCACCAGCGAGGCCATGCGCGGATCCTGCGATGCCGCCCGATAGCCGCGCCCGAATGTGGTGTGGCGGCCGGCCCACCAGAACGCCAGCGCCACGACAGCGGTGGCGATTCCGATCATGAGGTGGCCCTTGCGCAGATAGACGTCGAAGCCGTAACCCTCCAGCATCTTCCAGGTGGTGCCGGGCGTGGGCGGCATCCACCGGGTCCTCGGCCCCTGGGTTAGCTGGATCGCGTCGCGGAGGATGAGCGCGATGCCGATCGAGGCGACCATCGGCACCGTCGTCGCAGCCTGGCGCATATGTCGGAATGCGAGCCTTTCCGTGACCCACCCGGCCGTTGCGCAAACCCCTATTCCGATCACCAGGGTGGCGGCAAGCACCGGCCATGCAAAGGAACCGCCGCCAGCGGCAACCACCACGTAGCAGAGATAGGTGACGAACGCTCCGACCATGTAGAAGTCGCCGAACGCCAGATTCACGATGCGCGTAATGCCATAGACGATGGTGAAGCCCACCGCCAGCAGCGCATAAAGGCATCCCAGCGTCAGCCCGTTCAAGGTCTGCTGCAACAGGTACAGCCACATCACCGCCGGCTCGGGCGGGGGCGTCGGGGCCGGCGACAGCTGCGGGATGTAGTGCTCGTTGAGCCAGCGGAGCTTGTAGAGCTGCTGGACGTCATAGCGCGACATCTTGCCGTATTTCTGGGTTTGCATCTGGTCGATCTGCCACGCGCCGCCGGACTCGGTGCGCGGCAAAAAGAAGCAGATGATCCAGCCGTTCGGGTCGCCGCCCGGCGGCGTGTCGCTGCGCTTCCAGCTCAACCGCACGCCGACCGGTTCGTTGACGGTCCCGCCCTGCACCTCATGCTTCAGGTCGGTCGGCTTGGAGTCGAATTCGGGCAGCAGCTCCTCGCACTTCTTGACCGCGCCGTCATATTCGTCGGCCCGGGCGGCGCCGGACATCCAGGCGATCATCAGCATCCCCGCGCCAATGCAGAGGGCCGCGGCCGAAAAACGATTCCTGTTAAGGCGGAGATGCGTTACCATCTAATACAAATTAGACAGTAATGAGGAGCAACACAAGAAGTGTCGCGGCACGACGGTCTTCAGGCCCTGAAATTGCTGAGTCCGGGCCGCGCCGGCAGGCTGCCGAACGTCGGCGGCCGGATCTGCCTGGATTTCATCAACACCAGCAGCGGGCGCGGGACCGACCATCACAAGGAGAATCTCAAGAGCTACTTCGACCTGCTGGCCTGGTCGCATCATGTCGGCATCCTCACCGCCGGCGACACGCTGGAGCTGCTGGCGCTTGCTCGCGCTCGGCCGGCTCCGGCGCACCGCGCATTCTCCCGGGCGCTGGCGCTGCGCGAGGCGTTGCATGCCATCTTTTCGGCGATCGTCCAGCGCAGGCTGGTCCCCGCACCGGCCGTTGCCGCCCTCAACGGTTTCATGGCGAGGTCTGCCCAGGGCGAGCGCTTCGAACCGGCGGCCGACGGGTTCGGCTGGCGCTGGACTCCGGCGCAGCCCGTCGGGCTCGACCGCCCGCTCTGGCCGATCGTCCGCGCCGCCGTCGAGCTGCTGGCGAACGGGCCGCTTGGCCGGCTCAAGGCGTGCGGCGGCGGGAGCGCGTGCGGCTGGATATTCCTCGATCAGACCCGCAATGGGCGGCGGCGCTGGTGCGAGATGGAGGTATGCGGCAGCCGTGCGAAGATGCGCCGCTACCGGGGCCGATTGGCGAAATCGCGAGCAGCAATCCGGCGCCATGGCACCGTGTCAAGCTAGGTTACAATAAGACTTACTTGCAAGGCCTTATGGCGTTTTCTTCGCATTCTTCCCAAGCACATATTTCAGCTTTTTCACCGCCTGCCGGGTCAGGAATTCCTGGGAATAGTGCGCCGCGCCCACGATCGAGACCTCGGTCATGGTCTTGGGGTCGATCGCGGTCACCTTTACGCTTCCGCCGATCTGGGTGAACTCGATGATGTAGCTATCCGCCTCGGGCATAGGGCTATGATGGTCGGCCTCTGCCTTGTCCCCGGGGCGCATGCTATACGCCGCGCCACGCGAAGGCCATCGGCCGCAGACGACGCTATCACGAGATCAGGGAGTTGAGGCCATGGACGCCAAGACCAAGAGCAAAGCCGAGTTCAATTGGGAGGATCCACTTCTCCTCGAGGACCAACTCACGGAGGAAGAGCGCATGGTGCGCGACACCGCGCGCGACTATGCCCAGGACAAGCTGATGCCGCGGGTGCTGGAGGCGAACCGGCACGAGACGTTCCATCGCGAGATCATGAACGAGCTGGGCGCGCTCGGCCTGCTCGGCTCCACCATCGACGGCTATGGCTGCGCCGGCACCAACTACGTTTCCTATGGATTGATCGCGCGCGAAGTGGAGCGCGTCGATTCCGGCTACCGCTCCGCCATGTCGGTGCAATCGAGCCTGGTCATGCATCCGATCCACGCCTACGGCACCGAGGAGCAGCGCAAGAAGTACCTGCTGCGGCTCGCGACCGGCGAGATCGTTGGCTGCTTCGGCCTGACCGAGCCGGACCACGGTTCCGATCCCGGCGGCATGAAGACCCGAGCGAAGAAGACGTCCGGCGGCTACGTGCTCAAGGGCGCGAAGATGTGGATCACGAATTCGCCCATCGCCGACATCGCCGTGGTATGGGCGAAGACCGAGGACGACGCGATCCGCGGCTTCGTGCTGGAGCGCGGGATGAAGGGCTTCTCGACCCCGAAGATCGAAGGCAAGTTCTCGCTGCGCGCCTCCATCACCGGCGAAATCGTGATGGACGACGTCTTCGTGCCGGAGGAGAACCTGCTGCCGAACGTGAAGGGGCTCAAAGGCCCGTTCGGCTGCCTCAACAACGCCCGCTACGGCATCGCCTGGGGCGCGCTCGGCGCGGCGGAGTTCTGCTGGCACGCCGCGCGGCAGTACACCTTGGACCGCAAGCAGTTCGGCCGCCCCCTCGCCGCCAACCAGCTCATCCAGAAGAAGCTCGCCGACATGCAGACCGAGATCACGCTCGGCCTGCACGCCTGCCTCCGCCTCGGCCGCCTGAAGGACGAAGGCCGCGCGGCACCCGAAGCGATCTCCATGCTGAAGCGCAATTCCTGCGGCAAGTCCTTGGACATCGCGCGCCAGGCCCGCGACATGCACGGCGGCAACGGCGTCTCCGACGAATACCACGTCATCCGCCACGTGATGAACCTGGAAGCGGTCAACACCTACGAAGGCACGCACGACATCCACGCCCTGATCCTCGGCCGCGCGCAGACGGGAATCCAGGCGTTCATGTGAGGATTGGGCGGCGCACCGCTGACCGCACACACTCTGCCGTCATCCCGGACAGCCGCGAAGCGGCGTGATCCGGGATCCATCCATCCGCCGCAGCAACCCTCGAGATGGATCCCGGCTCGCGCGGAGCCTGTCCTTGGGCCGCGCAAAGCGCGGACCCGAGGGCTTGGCCGGGTGACGGGTGGAGAGAGGGCGCGCAGGAGTCTACGCCGCCGTCAGAATCACGTTTGCAAAGTGTCGCGCATTCTCGAGCGTAATCTCGCGGATGTTGGAATCGCGCATGGCCTTGTTCTCGGGGGCCATGGTGGTGGTCGCGAGGCGCTCGGCGTCGGCGGCGCTCAACCCATCATCGGCGAGCGCGATCTTCAGGCGCACGTCGCGCAGGAATTTGTCGAACGCCGGCGCCAGGTCTTTCGCAACGTCCTTGGTTGCGCGGCCTTCGCAGGGCACGCCCATCGCCTGAGCGACCTGAGCGTGGCGCTCGATGCCGGCTTCGGCGTTCCAGCCGATCGCCGCTCTCAGGCATAAGCCAACCGCACGGCCGTGATGCACGTGGCCGATCGCGCCGAGGGCGTGCCCGATGGCGTGCGCGATACCTGTTCCCGAATTGTCGATGGCTTGCCCCGCCAGGCAGGCGGCGATCTGCATCGCCTGGCGCGCTTCGAGGTCGTCGCCCTGTGCGACCGCACGCGGCAGATGCTGCGCGACCAAGCGGATCGCCTGCAGGCACACGCCGTCATTCATGATGTTGGCGCGGCGGATGGTGGTCGCCTCGATCGCGTGGACCAGCGCATCGACGCCGGTCGCTGCCGTCAGATGCGGCGGCAGGCTGACGGTGAGCCTGGGATCGAGGATGGAGAGCGCCGGGCGCAGCGGGTCGCCCCAGGCCCAGACCTTCTCGCCCGAACCCAGCGTGTAGACCGAGACGCGCGTCGCCTCCGACCCTGTGCCCGCGGTGGTCGGCAGGCAGATGACCGGCAGCGGCTTCTCGGGCAGCGGGTTCTGCGCGAGTTGGTAATGCGATGCCGGCTGCTCCGCCACCGCGCAGGCAGCCGCCAGCTTGGCGCTGTCCAGAGACGAGCCGCCGCCGAGCGCGACCACGACCTTGGCGCCGCTGCTGCGCGTCAGTTCGGCGGCTGCGTCGATCTGCGTGGCGAGCGGATCGCTGCGGATGTCCGTGAACAGTGCGACCTTGCTGCCGCCCGCCTTCAGCAGGCCGGCGACGCGGTCGGCGAGGTTACCGAGGCCTGGATCGGCAACCAGCAGGACCGGTGCGCCCTCGGCCGCCAGAGCCGCGACGTCGCCCGCGATCTTCTCGATGCGATCCACGCCGCAGGCGATGGCGGGGTTCGGCGACATGGTGAACTTGACATGCGGCATGGCGGCCTCGATACGGATCGGGCGCGCAGATTAGCGCCGGCCCTGCCTGGCCTGCCATGAGAATAATGAAGATGGATCGAACGTATTGGAACGCGGGAGCGCGGCGGCTCGATCAGCGCGTGGCGTAGCTCATCGAGGCACCCCAGAACCGCTCCAGGCGCCGCAGGGTACCGTTGGCGGTATCGAGATCGCCCTGAGTGGCGACCTCGGTCATGCCGCGGACGTGGCGGTCGTACATCTCGTGCATCTTCTGGCACACGGCCTGGGCCTTGGGCGACAGCTTCACGTGCACGGCGCGGCGGTCGTGGGGCGAGCGCTCCTGCACCAGATAGCCGTTCTCCACCATCTTCTTCACGTTGTAGGAGACGTTGGAGCCCAGATAGTAGCCGCGGTTGGTGAGCTCCCCGACCGACAGCACATCCTCGCCGATGTTGAACAGGATCATCGCCTGGACGTTGTTGAGGTCGCGGATGCCCTGCCGGTCGAGATCGGCCTTGATGACTTCAAGGCACTCGCGGTGCAGGCGCTCGACCAGCGCGATGGTTTCCAGATAGGCCTTCTTCACGTGGGTTCCCCTTCGCAGGTAACCGGCAATTCCCTGGCGTCCGGATTGAACGCCTCCCTGCAAACCTAGGCATTCGCTGTAAAAGATTGGTAAATGGCGGGTTATTGAAAAGGTGAAAAACGCCAAGGAATTCAATCCCCGCCAGAAAATTCGAACGGAATCAGCGTTGCCGGACGGCCCGGATGATCGCGGAAAAATCGAGATCGCCGGAACCCTCCTGGACGAAGCGCTCGTAAAGCCGCTTGGCAAGCTCGCCCAGCTCGATCGCCTGGCTGTGCTTCTCGGCCGCATCGGTGGCGAGGCGCAGGTCCTTCAGCATCATCTTGGCGGCGAAGCCCGGCTTGTAGTCGCGGTTGGAGGGGGCCGCCGGGACCGGCCCCGGCACCGGGCAATAGGAGGTCAGCGACCAGCACTGCCCGGACGAGGTGGACGAGACCGCGAACAGCTTGTCCGCCGCGAGGCCGAGATGCTCGGCCAGCACGAAGGCCTCCGACACCCCGATCATGCTGATGCCGAGGATGAGGTTGTTGCAGATCTTGGCCGCCTGGCCGGAGCCGCAGGCGCCGGTATGGACCACAGTCTTGCCCATCGCCATCAGGAGCGGCCGCGCGGCCTCCACCGCCTGCGCCTCGCCGCCGGCCATGAAGGTGAGCGTGCCCGCCTCCGCGCCCGCCACGCCGCCGGAAACCGGGGAATCGATGAATTGCAGGCCGCGCTTCCTGGCGGCGTCGGCCACCGCGCGGGCGCTGTCGACATCGGTTGTCGAGCAATCCACCAGCAGCGCGCCGGCCTTGGCATGCGCCACGATGCCATCGTTGTCGAGATAGGCCACCCGCAGCTCCCGCCCGGACGGCAGCATGCTGACGATGACGTCGTTGGCCGCGGACAGCTCGACCAGGCTCGCTGTCTGCTGCGCGCCGGCTGCAACCATCGCCTTGGCGTTGTCGGCGTTCGGATCGAAGATGGCGACCTGATGGCCGGCCTTCAGCAGGTTGCGCGCCATGGGACCGCCCATGTGGCCGACGCCGATGAAACCGATGCTGGGCATGGCTGGGCCTCCTTCAGGGCCGCGGATTCAACCCGGGCCGGTCACGTAAGCTTCAGCTCCAGGTCCGGCTGATCCGGCAGTTTCTCAAAGTAGCGGTTAACAAACGCTTCCGAAACCGCCGGGAGGGCATTTGGTTGCCAGTCCGGCGTCTCGTCGCGGTCGATCAGCCGCGCCCGCACGCCCTCGAAGAACTCCCGCCCCGCCATCATGTGCTGGCTGATGCGCCAGTTCTCCTTGAGCACATCGGCCAGGGCCTTGCCGCGCATCCGCCGCATATGCTCGAACGCGACCTTGAGGCTGGCAGGCGAGCCGCGCAGCAGCAGCTTGATGCTGTCCTGCGAGCCGGGATCGTTGCGGTTCTGAAGCGCGGTGATGATGGCGTCGACCGAATTCAGCCCAAAGCAGACATCGATCGCCGGCTGGAGCTTGGAAATGTCGGCTGTCCGGGTGTTGGCGCTCTCGACCGAGAGCGTCTCGGGCGTCACGCGCGCCAGCCGTTCCGACGGGATGGTGTGGGTGACGAGGTTGCAGTAGTAGAGGCCCGCAGTGCGCAGGCGCAGCCCGGTCAGCGCCAGGAACATCCCGATCTCGCCCGGGCAGCGCTGCAGGAAATGCGCCGCGCCGATATCCGGATAGAGGCCGATCGAGCATTCCGGCAGCGAGAACACAACCCGCTCGCTCGCCACCCGGATCGGCGCGTTGAGGCCGATGCCGGCCCCGCCGCCCATGGTGAGCCCATCCATCACCGCGATCAGTGGCTTGGGATAGGTCGCGACCCGGTAGTCCAGGCGGTATTCGTGCCAGAAGAATTCGGAGAGCAGCCCGGCGTTGCCGTCCTGCTTCGCGTCATAGAGCGCGCGGATGTCGCCGCCGGCGCAAAACGCCTTGTCGCCCGCGCCGTAGATCATGACGGCGCGGATCGACTTGTCCGCCGCCCAGTCCGCGAGCTGCGCGTCCAGCGCGCGGATCATGTCGAGCGTCAGAGCATTCATCTGCTGCGGCCGGTTGAGCGTCGCCTTGCCGACGCCGTCGGCGACCTGGAACAGCACGTCGGTGAACAAGGACTGCCTCCGCGTCGAAATCAACCGGCCGGTTCTTGAGCCATCGCGGCCGCAGCGTCAAGCAGGAGCGTCAGCGTGGCACCGTGACCCAGGGGTGGCGGTGCTCGTCCCAGACCGACTGGGTCGGCGCCGGAAAGGACGGATCGGCAAACGCGCCGACCGCGACGCCGATCATGTCCGGCTTGCGCTCCGGCTCCCAATAGACCGTCGAGCCGCACTCGGGGCAGAAATGCAGCGTCACGCGATGGCCGCTGTCGGCCCTGCGCGCATAAGACGTGGCGCGGCCTTCGGCTCTGGCGTCCGCGCGGGCAAAGAAGGCCGCGATGCCGTAGGTGCTGCCGGTCCGCTTCTGGCACGCCAGGCAATGACAGAGAGAAACCTTCTGCGGCTCGCCCCTGCAGACGACCCGCAGCTGCCCGCACGCGCATGACGCCGTCCTGCTGTTCATGTCACCTCCACCGCGGTGGCCGAGACGTTACAGTATCGCCCGCACGCTTGACAGGCGCACCGCTCTGCTGCCACAAACGGGCGGCGCCGATTTGAGCCTCAGCTTGCGGGCGCGTAACAAATGCAGCTAAAGCGTGGGCGGACCGCCCGGCTTTGTCGCTGTGGCGGTTTCTTCGTTTCGGCGTCCCCGCAGTCCGGGGCGCCCGCGGGATTTGAGGGGCAGCTTGCACCGCGTTACCAATGCTAAAGCGCTGAAGGCGAAAGCCCTCTGCCCCGACATCCGGGCAAAGGAGGCCCTTCGCTATGACCGAGATCACTGACACTCGCGTCGCGCGGCAGCAACACTGGCTGAGCGTTCGGCCCGACGAGGGAAAGACCACTCTCCATACCGGCAGCCGCGATTGCGCCGAGACCGACAACCCTGACCTCGCGCCCACGCTGCGCGTCCTGCAGGCGCTCGCGCAGTGCCACGAGCAGACCTATCGCCTCTATGCGGAGGCACTGGGCATTCCTCTGGAGGGTATCCAGGTCCGTCTGCAAGCGGCGCTCGACCTGCGCGGACTCTATGCCGCCGCCGATCGGATCCGCGCCGGCTTCGGCAACGTTCAGGCCACGGTCGAGATTTCCTCGCCCGCTGACATCTATGAGATCGAGCGGCTGCGGGTTACAGTGGAGCGCCATGCACCGGTCCTGGACATCGTCCGGAACCCGACGCCGGTCAGGGTCGAACTGGTCTTGACGCACAACAAGGACGCCGCATCCATCGCGGCCTAGCAACGCCAAGGAGCCTCGTGATGTCATTTTCCAGCAAGCATCCGGAAACCATCGTCCTGCACGCCGGCCATCGCCGCGACAGCGCGACCAACGCGGTCGCCGTGCCGATCTACCAGACGACCTCCTTCCAGTTCGACGACACGGCGCATGCCGCCGACCTGTTCGCGCTGAAGAAGTTCGGCAACATCTATACCCGCATCATGAACCCGACCACCGACGTGCTGGAGCAGCGGCTCGCCGCGCTCGAGGGCGGCGTCGGCGCGCTGGCGCTGAGCTCGGGCCAGGCGGCGACCGCATTCTCGATCCAGAACATCGCGCGCGCCGGCGACAACATCGTCAGCTCGACCGATCTCTATGGCGGCACCTGGAACCTGTTCCACAACACCATGAAGGACATGGGCATCGAGGTGCGGTTCGTCGATCCGGAGGAGCCGGAGGCATTCGCCCGCGCGACCGACGACAAGACCCGCGCCTATTACGCGGAGACCCTGCCCAATCCCAAGCTCAGAGTGTTCCCGATCAAGGAGGTCGCCGACATCGGGCGCGGCTTCGGCGTGCCGCTGATCATGGACAACACATCCTGCCCAGTCCTGTGCCGGCCGTTCGAGCACGGCGCCGCGATCGTGGTCTATTCGACCACCAAGTATGTCGGCGGTCACGGCACCTCGATCGGCGGCGTGCTGATCGACGGCGGCAATTTCGACTGGGAGAAGCATGCCGACCGCTTCCCCGGCCTCAACCAGCCAGACCCCTCCTATCACGGCGCGGTGTGGACCCAGGCGGTGAAGCCGCTCGGCCCGATCGCCTACATCATCAAGGCGCGGGTGACGCTGCTGCGCGATCTCGGCGCCTGCATGAGCCCGTTCAACGCGTTCCAGTTCATCCAGGGGCTGGAGACCCTGCCGCTGCGCATGCGCGAGCATTGCAGGAACACCGACGCGGTCGTCGACTTCCTCAAGAAGCATCCGGCGATCACCAGGATCTACTTCCCGGGCGTGATGTCGGGCGAGCCGAAGCGGCGGGCCGACACCTATCTCAAGGGCGGGTACGGCGCGCTGGTTGGCTTCGAGATCGCGGGCGGGCGCGAGGCCGGGCGGAAATTCATCGATGCGCTGCAGCTTTTCTACCACGTCGCCAATATCGGCGATGCGCGGAGCCTGGCCATCCATCCCGCGACCACCACGCACTCGCAGCTCTCGCCCGAGGAGCAGCACGCGACCGGCGTCACGGACTCCTACGTGCGCCTGGCGGTCGGGCTGGAGCATATCGACGACATCCTGGGCGATCTGTCGCAGGCGCTGCAGGTTGCGACCACGGCCAAGGCCGCGGAATAGCCGCCTTCGCTCAAGCACCGGAGGCCCGGCCAGCAGCGGCCGGGCCTTTCGCTTTGGTGCGGCGATTTGTTACAGTGCGGCGCATCGCAGGAAGGATGCGCCATGGAACATCGCCCCAGCAAAACGGCCAGGAAGGTCGACCTCGCGGCGGACCGCAGCCCGAATGGCCAGTTCCCGCGCGTGCGCATGCGCCGAAACCGGGCGGCCGATTGGTCGCGCCGGCTGGTGCGCGAGACCAGCCTCACGGTCAATGACCTGATCTGGCCGGTGTTCGT
>DASSBF010000060.1:0-20823 GCA_035699005.1 Dongiaceae bacterium | reverse complement strand
GCGGAGGCGGAAGGCAAGTCCGGCCGGGAGTTTCTGGAGGCATCCATCGTCGGCTACGAGATCGGAATCCGCGTTGGCGAATTCCTCGGACGCTCCCACTACGAGGTCTTCCACACCACCGGAACGGCGGGCACCGTCGCCGCCGCCGCGGCGGTCGGAAAGCTGCTCGGCCTGTCGCCTGAGGCCCTGAACGACGCGCTCGGCTCCGCCGGCACCCAGGCGGCGGGATTGTGGGAGTTCCTGCGCGACGCTGCGGATTCCAAGCAGCTTCACACCGCCAAGGCAGCATCGAGCGGGATGATGAGCGCCTATCTTGCGCGCGACGGCTTCAAGGGTGCGCGGCGCATCCTCGAGGGCGCGCAAGGGATGGCGGCGGGCATGTCGCGCGACGCCGATCCGGCGCGATTGACCGACGGGCTGGGCACGCGCTGGGTGACGGAAGAGACCTCGTTCAAATGGCATGCCTCGTGCCGGCATACCCATCCCGCCGCCGACGCGCTCCGGGCCCTGATGCGCCGGGAACGGCTTGCCGCCGAGGATATCGCGGAGGTGGTCGCGGGGGTTCATCAGGCCGCGATCGATGTCCTGGGGCCCGTCGTCGACCCCCAAACGGTTCATCAGGCCAAATTCTCGATGGGCAGCGTATTGGGGCTGCTCGCCGTGTGCGGGGCGGCCGATCTCGAGTCGTTCGAGCGCCATGCCCTGACCGACGAGCGCGTCCTGAAATTCAGGTCCAGGGTCCGCATGGAGCTCGACGGGGAAGTCAATGCGCTCTATCCGCGCCGCTGGATCGGCAAGGTGCGCGTGACGACGACCGACGGGCGGTCGCTGGCCAGCCGGGTCGATCAGCCGAAGGGCGACCCCGGCAATACCCTCACCAGAGAGGAACTCGAGGCCAAGGCGATCCGCCTCGCCGGCTTCCGCAACGGCGCAACCGCGGCGGAGATGCGGGCGACGATCGCGCGGATCTGGCGCATGGACACGGTGCCGGGCGCCGCCGCGATCCTGCCGCCCCGCGTGGGATAGCGCACGATCGCGCCGCGCACGGGCGCGCCGCCAGTCACTGGTTCGATACGGCGCTGGTGGCGGGAGGGGCGCAGGCGAGCGCTGCCCCGGCTCCGAAATACTCCCTGCGGCGGGTTTCGTCGAATGCCTCGCGGCTGATCTCGCAGGCGCGCTTGATGCTGAGGACATCCCACAGCCGGACATGGCCGTCGTCTCCGGCGGTCGCGAACCGCTCGCCGTCGGGATGCATCGCGATGCGCCAGCTGGTGTCCTGGTGCGCCTGCCACGGATCGATCAGGCGCCGGCCGGTCAGCGCATCCCAGAAATGCAGCCTGCCGGTACGGTCGACGGCCATCAGCGAAGCTCCGTCGCCCGAAAAGGCCAGATCGGTCGCGCCGCCGGAATGCCCGGTCAGGGTCGCAATCTTCGCCCCGGTTCCGGTCTCCCACAGCGTGACGGTTTCGTCGCCGGATGCCGTCGCCAGGTGCTTTCCGTCGGGGCTGAACGCGACGCTCCAGACCACATCCCGGTCGACTACGATCTCGCGCTCGACGCGGCCGGCCTTCACGTCCCACAGCCGGACGCGCGCATCGGTGGAGGCGATCGCGAGGCGGCTGCCGTCCGGCGACCATGCCGCGCGCGTGATGCGCGCCGCGCCATGCAGGATCTCCTGCTGCAGCGCGCGGGTCTTCAAATCCCACAGCCGCAGGCCGTCCTCGCTCGCGGTGGCGAACTGCTTGCCGTCGGGGCTGACCGAGATCGACCAGATCGGGGATGCGCCTGCATCGATCGCGGCTTCGAGCGCGCCGGTGGCGGTGCTCCAGATCCGCACCGCGCCGCTCCGGTCGCCCGACAGCAGCTCCTTTCCGTCACGCGAGAATGCGAGTGCCCAGACCTGCTGCCGGTGCCCGGACAGCATGATCGGCGCCTGCTGCGTTGCGGGATTCCAGAGCTCGACGTTGCCGGCATCGTCGCCGGCCGCCAGCCACTGCCCGTCGGGGCTGAAGGCGAGCCCCTTCGCGGCGCCTCCCGCCACCTGGTATTCGCCGGCCAGCGGCACCATGCTTTCCATGCGCCAGAAACGGATCAGCTGGTCGGTGCCCAAGGTCACGATCAGGTTGCGCGCGCCGCTGGCTTCGAGATCGATGATCGGGGCGTTATGGCCGCTCGGCGTTTTCGACTTGAGCGTGGCATGCGCCACGTCCCACAGCCTCAGGCCACCATCGGCGCCGCCGCCGAACAGCATCCTGCCGTCGGAGGAGAAGGCGACGCCGTTGATCTCGTCGTCCGGCACGACCGCCGGGCCGATGACCTTGCCGGAGGGATAGGCGAACAGGATCGACTTGCCGTCGCTGCTCGACGTGGCGAAGGCGCGGCCGTCCGGATCGAACACCAGCTTCCAGATGTCGCTGGTATGGACCCCGCGGATCGGCTCGAACACCGGCGTGCCGCCCGGCAATGCCCAGCCGTGGATGTCGCCCTCGCCGTTGCCGGCGACGATGCCCTTGCCGTCGGGGCTGAACGCCATGCTCAGGAAATCGCCGGTCCGGTGGATCAGCGGCGGGCGGGCCGGCGCATCGGCCTTGGCATCCCACAGGCGCACGGTGCCGTCCTCGGCGGCGGTCGCGATGATCGACCCGCTCGGATCGAAGCGCACGCCCCACACCACGTCCTTGAAGTGGGCGACAATCTGGGCCGGGCCGATCGTGCCGGCCGCGATCGGCCACAGCTGGACCAGGCCGTCATCCCCCACCGAAGCGAGCCGCTCGCCGCGCGGATCGAAATCGAGATCCTCGATGCCGCCCTTGTGACCCCGCACCGACGGCCCCATCGGCCTGCGCGTCGTCGCATCGAAGAGATCGATGCTGCCGTCCCTGCCGCCGGCGGCCAGCAGCGCGCCATCGGCGCTGAGGGCGATCACCCGCGCATCGCCGGCCGAAACGGGGCTGCCCAGCAATGCCGGCCCGCCCTTCGACAGCGCGAGACGGGCGGCCAGGAGGCTCGATCTTGCGTCGTATCCCGGCGCGTCGTGCGGCGAGCGCGCGGCCGCCTCGACCGCCAGATAGAGCGCGAGCAGCGGATCCTCGTCGACCAGCTCGTTGCCGACGGCGCCGAGCGCCACCGCGAACCGCTCGTTGGCTTCCGCCGTCGCCAGCTCGGCCAGCTCCTTGTTGGACTGGGCGTCGCGGAAGGCAAGGAACGCGATGGCCGAGGCGACGGTCGCGCCGGCCGCCAGCAAGGCCAGCGCGCCGGTGGCGATCCGGCGCAGCCGCCGGGCACGCTGCTCAGCGGCTTCCGCCGCGGCCTTCTCCCGGTCCCGCGCTGCCGCCGAGGCTTCGATGAAAGAGCGTTCGAGATCGCCGAGCTGGTCTGCGTTCTTCTCCATCCAGTCCAGCGCCGAGAGCAAAGGCGTGCCGCGATAGAGCCGATCCTGGTCGCGGTTCTCCGCCACCCATTCTTCGGCGGCGCGGGAGATGCGCTGGCGGGTGCGCAGATTGTCGCGCGATTCCTCGATCCAGTTGCGCAGCCGCGGCCATGTGCG
Organism: Dongiaceae bacterium; assembly: GCA_035699005.1. GTDB lineage: Bacteria > Pseudomonadota > Alphaproteobacteria > Dongiales > Dongiaceae > Dongia_A. The sequence goes on along the minus strand of DASSBF010000060.1, from coordinate 17,276 downwards.
CAGCAGCGCCTCATGGGCGATCTGCACGGTCGCATCGTTGACGGTGAGAAGCCGTGCTTCGGTCAGGCCCTCGACCACGTTGTGCAGGATCTTGGCGCCGGGATCGTGCTCGATTTCCGACCGCGCCAGGATGCGGCGCGCATCGGTGGTGCCCTCGCCCGGCGTCACCAGGCGAAGGAACAGGCGCTTGCTCGCGGCCTTTTCGATGTCGTCGAACCGGTGCTCGAAGGTCAGGTCGGCGGTCTGGCTGATGGCGCCGGCAACGCCTCCCGCGGCGCGGAATCCTTCCAGGGTCATGGTGCTGCCCTTGCGGCGCATCCAGGTCTCGACCAGCGCATGGGCGACCAGGGGCAGCGCGCCGACTTCCTCGCCGGCCTCACCGATCACGGCATCGACCAGGCCGCGCTCCAGGTGCAGGCCGGCCCGGCGCGCGGGCTCCACGATCGCCCGCCGCAACTCCGCATCGGTCATCGGACCCACCAGCACCTGGTTGTCGCTGATGCGTTCCGCCAGCCACGGGATCTGGGCGCAGGCGGCGTAGAAGTCGGCGCGGACGGCGATCACCAGCCTGACCGAGCTGTGGGCGGGATCCGTCATCGCCGAAAGCGCCTCGATGAGCTTGTTCCGCTGCGCCACCGGCGCCAGGGTGAACAATTCCTCGAACTGATCGATGCAGACGAGGATCGGACGGTTCGCTCCGTCCGCCTGGCCGAGATGGCGGGCAAGCGAGGGACGCGCCATCAGCTCTTCCAACGACAGAGCGGGCCGCGCGCCTTCGGGCAGCGCGCGCCCGAGCTGGAAATGAAGCTCCGCCATCGGGTCGCGCCCGGGCGTCAGGAGGACGATGCGCCAGCTCTCGCTGCCCATGATGGCGCCCGCCTTGATCGCGGGGATGAGCCCGGCGCGCACCAACGAGGACTTGCCGCTGCCGGACGGCCCGCCGACCACCAGGACCTTCTGCAGTTGCAGCCGGCGCACGAGCTCGTCGATCAGCACTTCGCGGCCATAGAAGCGGTTCGCATCCTCCGGCTGGTATGCCGCTAGGCCCTTATAGGGGCAGGAGGTGGCGGATTGCCGGGGTCTGGCGGGCGCCTGGCGCTCGCTTTCCTGCGCCTCTCTCGCAAGCACGTCATGAATTGCCGCACGCCAGCCCTGGATGGAGGGGAAGCGCGCCTTCGGATCCTGCGCCATCCCGGTTTCGAGCACCTCGCGCCAGCCCGGCGGCAGCGCCGAGAGCTGGTCGACGACAGCATGCGGCTGCGGCGGACGCTGCCGCGTGACCAGTTGCCAGACGATGGCGGACGCGGAATAGACATCGGCCGCCGTGGTTATCTCGGCGCCGGCCTCGCTCTGCTCCGGCGATCGATAGAACGCGGTGCCGGCGAGCATGGTGACGGCGCCGCCGTCCCGCAGCAGATCCTTGGCGATGCCCAGATCGCCGACCAGGATGCGCTCGTGCGGCGCGACCAGAGCGGGGGACATCGCGCCAGCATCGCCCATGGCCGTCTCGTCGGGATCGGGCGCGGCCCGTCGGATGGTCTGGAACAGGAGGTTCGCCGGCTTGATGTCGCGGTGCACGACGCCTGCTTCGTGGATGGCGGAGAGGCCGTCCGCGAGCGCGTCGACCAGCGCACCCAGGCCGCGCGCATCCAGGCTCGCCGCAGCCGCGTTCTGGTTGCAGCGGTTCGCGAGGGTGCCGCGATCGGCAAAATCCATGACCAGGTATGGCCGTCCGTCGGCCAGGCGCCCGATGTCGTGGATCGTGACGACATTCGGCGACTTGATGCGCCTGAGGAGCCGCGCCTCGTCCAGGAACCGCTGCTGGATATCGCCGCCGTCATGAACGAACTCGGGATGCAGGATCTTGATGGCTACCGCGGAATGCAGATCCTCGTCCCAGGCCTGTACGACTACCGCGAATCCGCCCCGCCCGATTTCGTGACGAACCTCATATCGGCCGAGATAGGCGGGGAGCGACATTCACGATCACAGATAGCCGCTCACGTCCATGCACTGGAACTTGGTGACATCGAGGATGTCGTGATTGCGGTCGGCGGGGCTTACGCAGATGGTCTTCGCCTTGCCGCGCACCTTGGTCGACACCGCACTCTGGGTGACGTAGCTCGGATAGTCGTCCGTCGGGTGCCATTCGCCCTGCTTCACGTGATGGACCGGCTCCGCATTGTTCGACACCTGATCGACCGTGAAATTGTCGCCCCACCAGACATGGATGTGGTTCCTCGAGAAGTCGGGCGAGAAATTGGCTTCGAACGTGAGGCGGAGCTCGTCCTCCTCCTTCTGCACGGAGACGATCCTCACCTCGCAACCATCGACCGGGCAGGCATTGGGGAGGGGATCTTCCGCGCGGGATATTTGTCCTATGGCGGCGGACAGCAGGATCGATAGGAGTGCGGGAGCGCTCCAGCGCCGACAGATCGATGAGATGCGGATCTCCAGATTTCCAGCGTTCATGGCCTCACCTCGTCCTGAGAGAGATTGAAAGCGCGAGAAATTCTGCTTAGTTAGTATAGTTAACGCTGCGTTCCCCCGTCAAGGATCGAGCCTGCGGTCGGTGCGACCGATAATTGCGTGCATGGCTGGCGCCGGCGGTTCGGCATCCGTTCTTGAGAGCAGGCTTCGCGCGCCGGTCTGCCGGGTAGTTCGCGCGCGATGACGTCCGCGCAAACCGCTTTGCATGGGTGCGGAGGCTGCATGGGCCTGCAACGATGTGAGCTCGAGGCGGCGGTTCTCCTCGCCGATGTTGTCGGCAGCACGCCGCTCTATGAATCGCTCGGCGACGCGGCGGCGATGAGTCGGATCGGCGATTGGCGCGAAAGCGTGCGCGCGCTCATTCGCTGCAACGGCGGGGAGTTCATTTCATCGAAGGGTGACGACGTGCTGTCCATCTTCGATGAGCCGGTCGCGGCATTCGCCGCCGCCTCGCAGATGCGCACGCCGGGAAGCCTTGCAATCTCCTTTCACGCCGGCCTGCACTACGGCCACGTCATTCGTGTGGGCGGCGACATCTACGGCGACGCCGTCAATCTCACGGCGCGCCTGGCCGCGATCGCGAATCCCGGCGAAGTCCTCATCAGCCAGAACCTGGTGGATCTGCTGCCGCCGTCCGACCGGCACCTGCTCGCTTTTCTGGACAAGATGACGTTCAAGGGAAAATCGGAGCCCTGCAACATCTACACTTTCCTGGACGACGACCGGACTCTCAACACCGAGATATCGCTCGGCAAGCCCGACAGGAGGGGGAGTGAAAGCGCGGGCGCAATCTGCGTGACGCTTCGCTACAATGACCTTGCCAAATCCTGCCGCAACAACGAGAGCCTGGTGATCGGCCGGTCGCCCGACTGCGATCTGGTGATCGATCGGCAGTGGGTATCGCGGCATCATGCGGCCGTCATCATCGCGAACGGAAGGGTGAGGCTGTCGGAGCGGAGCTCTTCCGGCACCTTCATATCCATGCAGCCGGGCCAGGAGGTGCTGGTGCGCCGCGAGGATGTCCTGCTCCTGGGATCGGGCACCATCTCGCCCGGCATGCGCGGCGCCAGCAGCGATGCCCAGGTGATCCGTTTCGATATCGTCATGAGTTGAGCTCTCTCTCAGCTTTCGTTTGCCCAAGCCATGCCCTTTGCCGCAAGATCGCCGGCCTGTTGACGATGCGCCGCGTGATGGCAATCCATGGCGAGCAGCGGAGAGATCAGACTGGACCCCGTCGATGTCGCGATCGTGGGGGCGGGGTTGGGCGGCGCGGCGTTCGCGCAGCGCCTCGCAATGCGCGCCCCGCACCTGCGCATCCTGTGCCTGGAGCGCGGCGGCTGGCTCGACCGTGCGGAGCTGCCGGCGCACCGGCCGGACTGGCAGCGCCTTGCCGTGGGTTCCTGGGCAACCTCGCCCAATCTGCGCATCAAGGCGGGCGGCAACGACATCTCGGCCGACTATCCGATCGACGATTCCGCATCGGCGTTCAAGCCGCTGATGTGGAACGGGGTCGGCGGATCGACGATCAACTGGGCGGCGCATTTCCCGCGCCTGCATCCTTCGGACTTCCGGACCCGGACGCTCGATGGCGTCGGCGACAATTGGCCGTTCTCCTATTTCGACCTCGAACCCTACTATGACCTGAACGACGAGGCCTTTTGCGTCTCGGGGCTGCCGGGCGATCCCGCCTACCCGCCCAAGACGTGGCACCGCATGCCGCCCCTGCCGCTGGGCCGCCTCGGCGCCGCGGCGGCGCGGGGCTTCGATGCGCTCGGCTGGCACTGGTGGCCGGTCGATGCGGCAATCAACACCGCAGCGCGGGGCGCGCGCGCAGCCTGCAACCATTGCGGCCCGTGCCAGGCCGGCTGCGCCACCGGCGCAAAATCCTCCACCGACCTCACCTATTGGCCGCGGGCAATCGCCGGCGGTGTCGTGCTGCGCGCTCATTGCGTGGCGCAGGAGATCGTGATCGAAGGCGGTCGCGCAACCGGAGTGCGCTTTGGCGACGGCTCCGGCCGCGACCGCCTGCAGCCGGCATCGGCGGTGGTGGTGGCCGGCAACGGCATCGGGACGCCCAGGCTCCTGCTGGCTTCGGGCATCTCGTCGCCAGCGCTCGGCCGCAACCTGATGTTCCATCCGGCCGCCTATGTGCGCGGCATGTTCGCGGAGGAGCTGGACGGGCCGGTCGGGCCGGTCGGCTGCGCGATCTATTCCCACGAGTTCTACGAGACCGACCGGGCGCGCGGCTTCAAGCGCGGCATCCACCTGCAGGTGACGCGCGAGAATCCGCTGCTGGCGCAGGCGTCCCGGATCGAGCCCGCCTGGGGCGCCGAGGCGCAGCGCCTGCTGCGCGAGGAGTTCCGCCATTCGATCGCCGTGCTGGTGACGGCGGAGGATCTGCCGGAGCCGCACAATCGCGTGACGCTGACCGGCACGGTGGAGGCAGACGGGCTGCCCGGCGTGCGCGTCGAGTACGCATTGTCGGACCACTCCCGCCGTGCGCTGGATTTCGGAATGGCACGCGCGGAGGAAATGCTGCGCGCCGCCGGCGCTCATCGCATCCAGCGTGTGCCGCTGGCCCCGCTCACCGGCTGGCACCTGCTGGGGACGGCGCGCATGGGCGCCGATCCCGCCACCTCGGTCACGGATGCCGCGGGGCGCTGCCACGCGGTGCCGAACGTGATCGTGGCCGACGGCAGCCTGTTCCCGACCGTCGGGGCGTGCAATCCCGGCTCGACCATCGGCGCGCTCGCGCTGAAGCTGGCCGATGCCCTGGCGGAGGCGGCGTGACGCGCGCGATGCTCCTGGCCGTATTGGACACGCTGCTGCCGGGCGAGCAGGGCGAGCCGCCGCTGCCCCGTGCCTCCGATGCGGCGCTCGATCTGGCGACTCTGGAACGGCTGGCCGGGCCGGTGATCGCGGCTCTCGGCGACGGGTTCCTGACGGCATCCCCGGCCGAACGCGCCGCGCGGCTCGGTGCCGTGGAACAGGCGCACCCGGCAACGTTCAGACCGCTGCTGGCCGAAGCCTTGGCAGCCTACTATCAGGCGGCGCCGGTGCTGGCTGCGCTCGGTTGGCGCGCTGCGCCGCCGCAGCCGCATGGACACGATGTCGCACCGACTGACAACGCCACCTTGCGTCTGCTGGAAACAGTGAGGAGGCGCGGTCGGCTCTGGCGCGGCTGAGCGGATCGACCCTTCGGCCCGCTCTCACGCCGCGTGCGCGGCGGGCGGGCGGTCCACGAAGCTCGCCAGGCGCTGCACGGTCAGCTCCGCCTGGCGCACATTCGGGAACCGGCTGCCATCCAGCAGCCGATAGCGCTCGTCGATCACGACCAGGCGCAGGGCCCGTTCATTTTCCGGCACCAACAGGCCGACTCTGGTCGCGCCCTGGATCAGTTCGAAAGCGGATCCTTGAGTGTGGATTGCGGCCATGGCCAGTCTCCCTGGATATGCATGTACGAATCGAACAAATGGCGGCTGATTTGGGCATGGCCGCCAACACAGCATAGGCGCGGTCCATTGCACCAAGATGTCAGATCGAATCGATTCTTGATTCCCTGTGATCGGCATCATGGCGATGCGCAAGCCCGGTCGTTGTGGAGCGGATCTTTCCGATCAGATGAGTCTTCCGGCCGCCGGGCGCAAGGCCCGGGTCCCGCCGAACCGATGATATTTGCAGTGTTTGCGCGCCGGAGCCTTCGGTCCGCGGCGGCCCTGCCGGTCCGCTTGCGCCGTCATGCGTTCGGGGACGTGGCAAGGATGACACGGCCTTGTAACATGGCCGGGATCGCGACTCGGGGACCCTGTTGCATGAAGCAGATCGAAGTGCGCCTGGCGGTCGTGCTCTATGGCGGGGTTTCCCTGGCCGTCTACATCCACGGCGTGACGCGCGAGATCCTGAACCTGGTGCGCGCCTCGAAACTGTTCCATGCCGGGCGCGGCACCCCGCCGCCGTCAGACGATTCCACCGCAATCTACTATGAGCTGCTCCGGAAGCTGTCCTCCAGCATTGACCTCCGGGTAGTGGTGGACCTGATCTCCGGCGCCTCGGCGGGCGGCATCAACGGCGTGATGCTGGGGAAGGCCCTGGCCCATGACCTGCCGCTGGAGCCGCACCGCGAGTTGTGGCTGAGCAATGCCGACGTGACCAGCCTGTCGGCGCCGGGCGGCGTCGTCAGCCGTGTCACCAAGGCGGCGGTGGCGCCCTTGTTCGACCGGCTCCTGATCCGCCGCTTCGGCCAGCAGGTGGCCGATCCCGAAACCAGGGCCAAGCTGCGCCAGTTCATCCAGGCGCAATGGTTCAGGCCACCGTTCTCCGGCGAGCGGTTTGCCGGCTGGATGCTCGACGCCTGCGACGCGATGGAACAGCAAGGGGAGAAGGGCGGGACCTTGCTGCCGCCGGGCCATCGCCTCGACCTGTTCGTGACCCTGACGGACTATCGCGGCCACCGCCACCGCATCCTGCTGCACGATCCCCCGGCGGTCCACGAGACCGAGCATCGCCGCATCGTTCCCTTTACCTGCCGCCGCGCCCTGACGGGCGAGATCGTCAGCGAGTTCGGCCCGGACGACGCACCATCGCTGGTGTTCGCGGCGCGCGCGACCGCATCGTTCCCCGGTGCATTTCCCCCGGCGACCATCGCAGAGATGGACGATCTCCTGGCGGCGCGCAACCGTCCCTGGCCGTCGCGCGAGCGCTTCATCGCCGAAAAGCTCGCGGTCGGCGATCCGGTTGCGGCCGCCAATTCCGGCGGCTACTTCATCGACGGCAGCGTGGTGATGAACAAGCCGTTCTCGCCGGTCATCCACGCGCTCGGCAACCGGACGGCCAGCCGCGAAGTGGCGCGGCGGATCATCTATGTCGATCCCAATCCCCACAGCGAGCCCAATCCTCACAGCGAGGTGGTGCATCGCGGCGACGAGGGCAAGCCGGGCTTCTTCCGCACCATCCTCACCTCACTGGCGCTGATCCCCCGGAACGAACCGATCGCCGACGATCTGATGGCGATCCAGGAGAGGAACGAGCGCGCGCGCCGGATGGCGGAGATCCTGTCGGCCGCCGACCCGCAGGTGGAGCGCCTGGTCAACGAGATCGTCGACGCAACCCCGGACAATCCGCCGACCATCGCTGACGTCGCCCGCTATCGCAGCGCCGCCAACGAGCAGGCGCATGCCGGCGCCGGCTTTGCCTATCTCAGCTATCAGACGCTGAAGCTGCGGCGCCTGATCGACCGGCTGTCGGCACTGATCGCCGTGCTGGCCGGCGCGGGCGGCGCACCGGGGGATGCGAGCCAGGTCAGCCTGCTGCTGGATCGGATGATCGCGCCGAACGGCGAGGGCGGGATCGCCCGGCTGGTGCCGTTCCTGAGGATGTTCGACGTCGATTTCCGCGTGCGCCGCATCCGCTTCGTGATCCGGCGGCTGAACGAGCTCTACCGCACTATCGAGGACACGGGCACGCAGATCCAATCCGAGCCGCTGGACCAGCTCAAGGTCGCGCTCTACGAGGTGGTCGACCGCCTGACCTGCAAGTGGGGGGCGGGCGCGCATGGGCCGGAGGCCGCCGCGGCGGCTGCCGCAGTCGCCCGGGCGGCCGCCGGCTACGAAACGCCGGACCTGGGTCTGTTCGGCCCCTTGGAAGGTTCGATGGGCCTGATCGCGATCGACCGCGACCTCGACGAGATCGTGGCGATCATGGGCCTCGCCTATCTGCCGCCGGTCGCGCGCCGCGCGGTCACCACGTCCTATGTCGGCTTTGCCTTCTACGACCTCATCACCTTCCCGATGCTGCAATGGACCGACATGGAGGAGATCAACGAGGTCCTGGTCGACCGCATCAGTCCGGTGGACGCCAAGGGCTTCGGGCCGGAAAAGGTCGTACTGAAAGGCACCGCCCTGATGAGCTTCGGGGCATTCTTCAACCGCGCCTGGCGCGAGCACGACTACCTGTGGGGCAGGCTGAATGCCGCCGACCGTTTGGTTGACGTGCTGATGTCGGCGGTCAGCCTGCGCGCGGCGGAGCCGATCGATGCCGATCGCCTGCGCGCCGACCTGCTCCGCGCCATCCTCGATTCCGAGGCGCCGCACCTTACCGCGGACGCGGGATTGATCCCCGCTTTGGCCGAACGGCTGGCGCGTTCCGGCTAGGCCGGCTTGCGCAGCGTCTTCTCCAGGTACGGCAGCGACTTGTCCATGCGGTAGTCGACCGCGGTGTGATCGTCGGGGAATTCCTCGTAGACATGCGCAATGCCGAGGCGCTCCAGAGCGCGGTGCAGCCTTCGCGCACCATACTGCAGGTGGAACTGGTCGCGGTTGCCGCAATCGATATAGATGCCCTTGAGCCGCCGCAGGTTGTCCGCATGCGTGTCGGCCAGCAGCGCCGGGTCCCAGGCCAGCCAGTTGCGCCAGCGCTCCGGGATCAGCTCGCCGGTATGGTGGTCGACCGGCAGGCGGATGCCGAGGAACGACGAGGGATCGGGGTCGTAGCTGGCCGCCATCGCCAGCAGGTTGATCACGGCGGTCTCATCCTCGGTCGGCTTCGGCGCGGCCTCGAAATGCACCATGAACTTCTCGATCGAGCGGCTGTGCTTGGCGAGCTCGTTCAGCACCTTCGGCACGTCGTGCAGGTAGCACAGCTCGAACCCCATGTCGCCGGAATGACAGGCCAATGCCGCCCATATGTCGGCCCGCCGCATGCCGTGGATGATCGCGCCATAGCCGCCGGAGGATTTGCCGAAGATCCCGCGGTTGCCCGTCCCGCCGCAGCCGAAGCGGCGCTCGGCAAAGGGCACGACCTCGTCCACCAGGTAGTCCTCGTAGCGGCCGATCGCCGCGGAGTTGATGTACTGGTTGCCGCCGAGGCGCGAGTAGCAGTCGGGGAACGCCACCACCACCGGCCCCATCCTGCCTTCGCCGATCAGCCGGTCGAGCCGCTCCGGCAGGTTCTCAGTGAAGGGCCGCCAGTTGGTGTGCGACATGCCGGAGCCGGTGAAGCCGACGACATCCACCAGCAGCGGCAGGCGCGCCTCCGCGCTGTAGCCCGGCGGCGTATAGACGTGCAGCGCGCGCTCGGCCGGATCGCCGAGCAGGTTCCCGGCCAGCACCTCGCTGGTCAAGGAAAGGCGGTGCACCTGCCCGTGGGGAACGGTTCGGTTTCTGCGCATGGGTCCTCCGTGTCTTTGCCGGATGTTGACCGAGGATGCGGCCAAAGGCGAGGGCCATTGCGCCGAAAATCGCGGGGAGCAACGATGTGGCGACGCATTTGCATCCGGCCGCGTTTCAGATAGAAAAACAATGCATGAACGTTCCTGATATTGCGCCCCATTGGACTGTCCGACGCGCCGTGGGCTGGGCCGCGATCCTGGCTTTCGGATTTGCAGTCGGGCTCTGGCTGCGCTACGGCGTGATCCAGCCGGAGGGCATTGGCATCCTGTGCGGCCAGACGGATGCGCCGGCCTGGTGCAGGCCGCGGCAGTGGCTCATCGTCGCGCAGACATATTTCATCTGGGGCTGGATCGCGCTGGTGAGCGGAGCGATCGCACTTGTGATCACGCTGCCGCTGCCGCTCCTGCGGTTGGTGCTCGCGGTCGCGGTGTGGTTCAGCGCGCTTGCGCTGATCCTATACAACACCACGCTCGGTGCGGTTGGCCTGGTGCTGACGCTGCTGGCGCTGCTGCGGCGGCGCTAGCCGCTATCTCTGCCGGCGCCAGCGCGCGACCACGTCCTGGAGGAACTCGGCCTTGACGTCGTCGTGATCCCAGGCATCGCTGAATTTCGCCGTGTTGCTGTGCGGCCTCACCCCCTCCGGCAGCGGGTCGAAGATGATGCGCAGCGGCACCGGCACGCCTTCGCCGATGGCGATCGCTTCCGCCGCGCGCAGGGCCGGCAGCTCCTCCAGCAAGCCGCTGCCGGATTCCGGCATGGCCGCCGCCAGGTACTCCCGATCCTTGCTGTTGGTGATGCGCATCGCGAAGATCGTGTTGCATTGCGACAGGATGTTGGCGGCCAGCTCCGACGGACGCTGGGTCACCAGGCCGAGCGATACGCCGTATTTGCGCCCCTCCAGCGCGATGCGCGCGACCGCCCGCTTGGTCGGCTCGAATCCCAGCTTCTCGTTGGTCGGCGCGTAGCGGTGCGCCTCCTCGCAGACCAGCAGGATCGGAACCGCGCGGTCGCTCCACAGCGCGAAGTCGAACGTGATGCGGCACAGCATCGACACCACGACGTTGAGGATCTCGGTCGGAACGCCGGAGGTGTCGAAGATGGTCACCGGCTTGCCTTCCACCGGCACGCGGAAGATGCGCGACAGCAGGCGCGTCATCTCGTCGCGCACCATCAGGCCGGGGAACATGAAGGCATAGCGCCGGTCGGCCTGCAGGCTGTTGAAGCGGTCCTTGATGCGCATATAGGGTGCCAGCTCCAGCGGCCGCTCGTACTTGCCCATCAGGTCGTCGATGATCCGGGTCACGTCGGACAGGCGGTACGGCACCGGCGTGTCGACCGTGATCGCGAACTCCTGGCCCCCGCCCGCCAGCTTCTTCTTCGCCTCGACGATGACGTAGTTGAGGATCGAGGCGTCGATTTCCGGCGTGCGGCTGGATTCGCCGATGATGAGCTCCTTCATCTCGTCGAAGTTGAGCAGCCAGTACGGCAGCTCCAGGTTGGCCGGGCTGATCACCTCGGCCAGTTCGCCGAACGCAGCGCCGTACTCGTTGTGCGGGTCGAGGATGAGGACGTGGCCGTGTTTGTGCTTGGAGAGGATGCCGCGCACGATGGCGGAGAGGGCGCAGGACTTGCCCGAGCCGGTGGTGCCAAGGACTGCGAAGTGCTTGCCCAGCAGGTCGTCGGTGAAGATGTTGGCGGGGATCGACGGATCCTGATGGACGCAGCCGACGCGCACGCCCTCGCGGTCGGAGCGGGTGAAGATCTTGCGCAGGTCGTCGTTGCCGGCCGCGGACACGCGGTCGCCGAGGCGCGGAAACTCGGAGACGCCGCGGCGGAAGCGCTTGGTCGCATCCGATTCCAGGATTTCGCCGATCAGGTCGAGGTCCATGATCTGGTTGGGCGGGCCGATGATGGCCTGCTCCGCCGCTGGCGTGCGCAATCCGATGATGATGCCGAACACGCGCGCCTCGCCGACATCGACGCGCACCACCTGGCCGATCTGCGGGGGCACCGGGCCGGCGAAGCCGGACCCGTCCTCCGCCATGTCCAGCACGACGCGGGCGTGCGATCCTTCGATCGCCGCGACCGAACCGAAGGTGACGACGTGGGCCGCCGCTCCATCCATGAATCCGCTCCCAACCAAATGGCGATGCTGGAGATTTAATGGAGAAGCGTAGCGCCGATCTTCTATCCGTATCCTTAAGGGACGCGGTTAATGGGCTGTTAATTGTGAATCGAAGTTGAATCGATTGCCGGGCAATCAATGGGCACGCGCCGGCCGCTGGCGAACCAGGGATAGGCGAACACCAGCAGCATCAGGCACCAGATCAACGAATTGCCGTTGATCTCTCCCGCCAGGGCGGGCCGGAATGCGTCGAGGATCGAGATCTGCATCTCGGGCCGGGTGAAGACATTCTCGTTAAGGGCGATGAAAAGCGCGGAGACCGTCAGCAGGGATGCGAAGACCATCTCGATCGCGCCGCGCCGCATCTCCGGCATGCGCGCAGCCCTGAGCTGAAGCAGGGCAAAGGCCGCGGCCGGGACCGCAAAGGCCCAGATCGGGAAGTCGCGATAGCGCTCATCGAAATCGAGCCCGAGGGCGGCCACCGCCGCGCCCGCCATCGCGATCAGCTGCAGCACGCCGAGCGCGAGCGCGGCATCCATTCCGCGGCGCCACGGCCGGCGCAGCCAAGCGAGGCTTTCGGCCGCAGGCGCAATCCGGAGATCGCTGCCTGCAGCGATGCGGGGCAGCGCAAGCAGCGCGACCAGCGCGGACATCAGCGCCAGCGATCCTTCCAGCAGCCACTCGTGCCAATAGCGCGCCGCATATTGCGCGTGATCCACCTGCAGCGCGACCGCCAGCGCCGCCGCGCCGGCCAGCAGCGGCGCCGCCATGGCGCCCGCCGCCCCGCGCGCGGCCCGGCGCGCCGGCCACCACAGGAGGAGGCCGAGCGCGAGCGTGCCGGCAAGCCAGGGCCAGGGCGACCCCATGCGCGCGACCGGACCGGTGAGCGGGAACTTCGGCGTGCGGTCCTCGTTGAAGACGCCCCAATAGCCGCCGACCGTCCCTTCCAGCGCGCGCTTCCACGGCTGGTCGAACGCCTCGATGATGTTGTAGTCGAGTCCGTGATCGTGCGCGTAGACCAGGAACTCGCGGATGAATCCGGCCTGCTGCACCAGCCCAGGCACCGCCCGTTCGCGCTGCTTGCCGGCGGAGGGATAGCCGGTCTCGCCGATATAGATGGTCTTGCCCGGCATCTCCGCTTGCACCAGCTTGAGGATCGCGTCGATATGCATGACGCCGTCGCGCGCCGGCACCGGGTCGTCCTCCCAGTACGGCAGGATGTGGATGGTGACGAAATCGACGTTGTCGGCGAGTTCGGGGTGGCGCAGCCAGAACTCCCACACATCGGCATAGGTGACAGGCAGGCCGGTCTCCGCCTTCACGCGTCTCAGCAGCTTGGCGAGGGTGGCGGCGGTCTGCTCCCGGCGCAGCAGCACCTCGTTGCCGACGATGATCGCCTTGATGGCCTGCGGGTGCGCCTTGGCCAGCGCGATGGCGCGCTCGATCTGCGCCTCGTTGTCCTTCGCCTCAACGCCGATCCAAATGCCGAGCAGCACCTTCAGTCCGAGCTTCTCGGCGATCGGCACCACCTGGTCCAGCCCCTGATCGACGGCGTAGGTGCGAACGCAATCGGTCTCGGTCTTGAGGCGCTCGAGGTCCTGCTCGATCTGCCGCGGCGGGATGGTGAGGCTCCGGTCGAAGGGAGTCTGCTCGCCGCGGAACGGCGTATAGGACACGCACGCGAAACGCCCGCCCGGCGCATCCGTCAGCGTCACCGGCGTTGCGCGCCAGGTCCAGAACCAGCCAATCGCGAGGATCGCCAGAACGCCGCCGGCCAGCGCGGCAAAGACCCGTGTTCCCATCATCCGGCCGCGGTCACTAGCGGCCGGTGGTCAGTTCGCCGGTCACCGGTGTCCCGGGCGGGAGCACGGCCGCAGGCAGATCGGGCAGCGGCGGCATGGCGCGCCGCCACTTGAAGATCGGCAGCACGTTGATCATGGACATCACCAGCGCCGAGAAGAACGGCAACGCCTGCACGCCCAGCAGCACCGCCCACAGGGTCGAAGTCGGCTCGACTGTGCCGCGCGCCCAGATGACGCCAGCGCCGGAGAGGACCAGCATCAGGAAGATCGCCGTCTCTTCGCGTGCGGCGACCAGGCCGCGGATGACGGCGGGCTGATTCTCCATCTTCGGCGTGCGATGGAACGGCAGGTTGTTGGTGAAGAGGCCGCGCCACACCGCTTTCGAGACCGCGTATGATAGCGACAGCCCGGCGAAGGCGGCGCCCAGGTTGTCCAGGAACCCGCACGGCACCTTGCTGGCATACAGCCACATCGACTTGCCGACCTTGAAGAGGAACATGCCGAGCGTGACGATGAGGTAGAGCGTCAGCGGCGGCTCGACCTTGTCGGGCAGCCACATCATGCCGATGCTCCAGACGATCGCCAGATAGACGAACAGCAGCTGCAGCCCATCCGCGATCCACGGCACCCAGCCCGCCAGGAACTGGAAGCGCTGCGCCGGGTTTAGGCGCCGCCGCCCGAACGGCAGCAGGTCGCGCAGATGGCTCTTCATGATGGTCATCGCGCCATAGGCCCAGCGATAGCGCTGCTTGCGGTAGGCGTCGAAGCTGTCCGGCATCAGGCCTTTGCCGTAGCTCTTCTCGGTATAGACAGCGCGGTAGCCCGCCTCGAACAGCCGCAGCCCGAGCTCCGCATCCTCGGTGATGCACCATTCCGCCCAGCTGCCGACCTCGATCAACGCCGACTTGCGGATCAGGGCCATGGTGCCGTGCTGGATGATGGCGTTCTTCTCGTCGCGCGTCTTCATGCCGAGGTGGAAGAAGCCGGCGTATTCCCAGAAGCACATGCGCTTGAACAGGTCCTCGTGGCCGTCGCGGTAGTCTTGCGGCGCCTGCATCAGCGCGACCTCGGGATCGGCGAAATATGGCACCAGCTCCTTCAGCCACTCGGGGCGGACCTTGTAGTCGCTGTCGATGGTGGCGACGATCTCCGCGTCCGGCGCGGTCTGGCTGAGGCCGTAGTTCAGCGCGCCGGCCTTGAAGCCCGGCCACTTCGGCAGATGGAAGAATTTGAAGTTCGGCCGGTTCAGCGAGGCGACATAGGCCTCGACCGGCTTCCATACCGAATCGTCCCTGGTGTTGTTGTCGATGATCAGGACTTCGTATCGGGCGTAGTCCAGCTTCTCGAGCGCGCGGATGGTCTCGATCATCATCTCCGGCGGCTCGTTGTAGCACGGCACGTGGATCGAGACCTTGGGCAGCTTCCAGGTGCCCCTGACCGGCGGCGGGATGCGGCGCCGGCTGCTCTGGCCCAGCCACAGATTGACCGCCATCTCCACGCCCTCGATCAGGAAGATCGCCAGCAGCAGGACGGTCGCCGGCGCGATCATGGCGAGCGCGACGATGTCGAACCACGTGAGATAGCGCCCGCTATAGGTGGCATAGACCCAGACCGCGATCATGACGCCGCTCTGTCCGAGCAGCGCGAGAAAGAAGCGGCCGCGGCCGTCGAGACCCAGTTCCGCCCGCAGGACCCACAGCACGAAGGGCAGGCCGAATACCAGGATCGCCGCGGCGAGCCAGCGCCAGTGCTGGTAGTTAACCAGGATGCCTTGCAAGGCCGGCTTCAAGTTGCGCTGGCCGTCCCAGATGCCCCAGTAGGCGCCGACGCCGCCCTCGTACTCCGCCTTCCACGGCTGGTCGAACCCTTCGATGATGAAATACTCGATGTCCTGCTTCTTCGCTTCGCGTACGAAGTTGCGGAGGAAGATGCCCTGATTGACGGGCGAGGCGACCGCGCCCATGCGCTGCAGGCCCTGGCTCGGCCAGCCGACTTCGGTCAGGACGATCCGCTTGTCGATGCCGCGCTTCTCGAGCTCGTTCTTCACCGCCTGATAGTTGCCCATGGTCCACGGCACCGCGTCCTGCACCGGAATCCCGTTCCAGAACGGCAGGATGTGCACGGCGACGAAATCCACCTCGTTCAGCAACTCAGGATGCTTGAGCCAGATGTCGAACGGCTCCGCGGTGCTGACCGGGATGCCCGGGACGCGTCGCTTGACTTCGCGGATGTAATCGATGAGCTGCGGAACCGTGACCAGGTTCTTGAAGATGGCCTCGTTGCCGATCGTGACCCGGCTGACGCTGCCGCTATTGGTGGCAAGGTCGACCAGGTTGTCGATCTCCTGCCGGTTCTTTTTCGGATCCTTGCCGATCCAGGCGCCCGCCATCACGCGCAGTCCCATCTTGTCCGCCATGGTCGGGATGCCGTAGTTCGCGCCGACGGTGGAGTAGGTGCGGATCTGACTGGTAAGTCCGGCCATCAGCGAAAGGTCTTGCCGGACCTGCGCCAGGGTCGGCTCGCGGCCGTTGGTCGGGTTGGCGTCGTCGCGGGCCGGCGTATAGGTGATTCCGGATACGTCCTCGGTCCAGGGATCCTTCTGCACCGGCCGGTTCAGCAACAGCCAAGTGCCGGCGAACAACAGCGCCACCGCCAGCCCGATCATCCAATTGGAGAAACGCATAGACGTGAGTTCCGGAACGCAATGCCAGCTTTCAGGCGTCCGCAGACCAACGCCCGGCGAGCTTCAGCCGTTCCACGCGAACTTCAAAAAGAACGCTGGCGATCCGCAGACGGGGCGGAATCTCGGGCGAGTCAAAGTGAAGATCAAGGGCCAAAGCCGTGGCCCTTGGGACAATAGTGTGTGATCAGGGCGACCTATCCGGAATCGTCTGGACTCGCGGCGGAAGGTCGCAGGAGCAGCGGTCGAACGCCGCTCAATCCGGCAACACCATCGGCGCCAGTTCGGCGAACCGGTCGCCGGGGCCGGGATTCTCCTTCGGCGTCTCGCCGCCGAGGTGCTTCAGGATGCCCCAGACGGCGTTGAGGCCGGTGGTGACCGCGCCTTCCACCCAGCCCGGCGTCCAGGAGACATCGTCGCCGGCGATGAAGATGCCGCGCTCCTGCGGCGGAAGCCGGTCCTGGACGAAGTGGCAGTACATGCGGTGGTTATAGCGGTAGTGGCCGGGCAGGGCGCCCTTGAACGCGCCCAGGAAATTGGGATCGGACTCCCAGGAAACCGTGATCGGGTCGCCGATGATGTGACCGGCGATATCGACCTCGGGATAGACCTGCTTCAGGGCGTTCAGCATCAGCTTCACCCGCTTCTCCACCGGCAGGGGCAGCAGCTTCAACGCATCGCCCATCCAGGAATAGGAAAGGCAGATGACCCCCGGCTTGTCCGGCCCGTTGTCGAACAGGTAGGTGCCGCGGGTCAGCCGGTCGCTCAGGGTCATGCTCATCACGTCGCGCCCGGTCTTCGGATCCTTGTCCTTCCAGAACGGCCGGTCGACCATCACGAAGGTCTTGGCCGATTGCATGTAGCGCGTGCGGTCGAGCGCCATCCAGTTCTTGTGGGAGAACAGCGGCTCCGCCACCTCGATGTGCGTGGTCAGGAGCCAGGACTGGCAGGTCGCGAGGATGGCGGGATACTCGCGCGTCGCGCCCCAGCGATCGGTGACGGCGAACCGGTTC
>DASSBF010000059.1:0-4568 GCA_035699005.1 Dongiaceae bacterium | reverse complement strand
TGCCGGCCGCATGGACCTTGGCATAAAACTTCTCGACCCGGCCAATTGTGTCCATGAGGTCGATGGGATTGACCGGCGCGTCGCCGAAATCCGCAATGCGCGCGAGGTCGTAGGGCGCGATCCGGCTGACATGGTGCACCTTGCGCATGAAGCTCGACATGTTGCGGATCTCGCGCGGGCCGTGCCGCGCACCGGCGCGATTGGTCGTCCCGCCGTCCCACGGCACGCCGATCAGCGCGATATCCAGGCGCGCCGGATCGGTCACGTGCGGTAGGCGCATGAAAGTCGGGATCGCGCCGAAGCGCGGCACCAAGGCCGCGTCGACCGGCTGCGGGTTTTGGGTGGCGTCGTTCATGGTCGGCTCCCGATCGCGGCGGCAGCCATCGCGTTGCTGCGGCGATTAACGTTAACGATGCATAAACTCATAGTCGGGTGTGCCGAAAGCGCCGTCAAGACAGGTGAAATCCCGCAATTTGACTGAAATACTTCTCGAACTGAGACGCGATGGTCGCTCGCCTCCCGACACACAACAGGAATTGCAGTCATGAACGCCTTCTCGAAGGTCACCTATTTGAACGACTATGCGGAGTCCGCGCGGAGCGCAGCTCCGGAGCCGGAAACCACGATGGGATTGGGCCCCAACCAGCTCACCTGGCTGCGCCGCAACATCGACTCCTTCAAATACGCCGAGGACCAGCGGCATCTTGCGCGCCAGGACACCGTGCGCGCGGCGCGCATGGCGGGCCTGATCTAGCTTTTGCTGCCTCGCCCGGCTGGATCGGCTAGGCCCGCTTCCAGCTGGTGCCCTGCGGGCCATCTTCGAGGATCACGCCCCGGTCGGCCAGCGCCTTCCGGATGCGGTCGGCTTCGGCGAAGTCCTTGGTCTTGCGAGCCTGCCTGCGGGCTTCGATCTGGCGTTCGATCTCGGCCGCGTCGAGGCCATCGGTCGATTGCAACCATGCGGCCGGATCCCGCAGCAACAGGCCCACGAGATGCGCGGAGCCGAGCAGGTCGGCCTTGGCCGTGCGGATCTCCGCTGCCTCCGTTGCCTTGTTCAGGCGCGACAGCAGCTCATGCATCTCCGCGAGCGCAAGCGGCGTGTTGAGGTCGTCCGCCAGCGCAGCCAGCAGATGGCTGGACGGCGCGGGCTCCGCCGGCACGTCGGCATGCTTCCGCAGGGCGGTGTAGAACCGGTCGAGCTGCACCTTCGCTTCCTTGATGCCGTCGCGCGTGATGTCGGTCGGCTGACGGTAGTGCGACGACAGGAGCGCGAGGCGGATCGCCTCGCCGCGGTGCCCCTCCTCCAGCAACTCGTGCACCGTGAAATAGTTGCCGAGGGACTTCGACATCTTCTGCCCGTTCACCTGGACGAAGCCATTGTGCATCCAGATGTTCGCCATGAACGGCGTGCCATGCGCGCAGCGGCTCTGCGCGATCTCGTTCTCGTGGTGCGGGAAGATGAGGTCGATGCCGCCGCCATGGATGTCGAACACCTCGCCCAGCAGCGCGCCCGACATGGCGGAGCACTCGATGTGCCAGCCCGGCCGGCCGCGGCCCCAGGGGCTGTCCCAGCCCGGCTGCTGCGCCGTGCTCGGCTTCCACAGCACGAAATCGGCGGGGTGCTTCTTGTACGGCGCGACCTCGACCCGCGCGCCGGCGATCATGTCGTCCAGCGAGCGGCGCGACAGCCGGCCATAGTCCGGCATCGAAGGGACGTTGAAGAGCACGTGGCCCTGCGCCTCGTAGGCGAATCCCTTGGCGACCAGCGCCTGCATGAGCGCGACCATCTGCGGGACGAATTCGGTCGCGCGCGGCTCCCTGCTCGGCCTGAGCGCGTTCAAGGCGCCCATGTCGTCGTGGAAGTAGCGGGTCGTGCGGGCCGTGATGCTGGCGATGTCTTCCCCGCTTTCCTTCGCCGCGTCCATGATCTTGTCGTCGATGTCGGTGATGTTGCGCACGTAGGTCACATGCGCCTCGCCGTAGACATGGCGCAGCAGCCGGAACAGCGTGTCGAACACCACGACCGGGCGGGCATTGCCGATATGGGCGAAGTCGTAGACC
This sequence comes from Dongiaceae bacterium, assembly GCA_035699005.1. Taxonomy (GTDB): domain Bacteria; phylum Pseudomonadota; class Alphaproteobacteria; order Dongiales; family Dongiaceae; genus Dongia_A. The sequence goes on along the minus strand of DASSBF010000059.1, from coordinate 2,507 downwards.
GTCGGGCCGCAGACGTACATCCGCACGTTCTTCGGATCGATCGGCGCGAACGCCTCCTTCTCGCGCGTCAGGGTGTTGTAGAGGTGGATGGTCATGACACTGTCCCGGTCCAATAGAGGGGCGCGTCTTCTCTATCGTCATGGTCGTGCTTGGCATGACCATCCACGAGTACCGAAGCGGCTGCAGACCCGTGGATGGTCGGACCAAGTCCGACCATGACGGAAAAGGGAAGCGTCGTGGGCGTAATCACGCCGTCTCTCCCTTCAACCGCTTCAGCGCGCGATCGCGACCGATCAGCGGCAGCAGCAGCTTCATTTCCGGACCGTGGTCTGATGCCGTCAAGGCCTGGCGCAGCGGCATGAACAGCTCCTTGCCCTTGCGGCCGGTGGCGTTCTTGACCGCGCTGGTCCAGGCGCTCCAGGTCTCGGCGTTCCACGGCTCCGGCGGCAACAACTCCGCCGCCTTCGCGGCGAAGGCGGCGTCCGCGATGCTTGGCTTCACGGGCCCCTTCACGACCTGCTGCCACTCGGCAACATCCTGCACCGTGTCCACATTGGCGCGCGCCACGTCCCAGACCGCTTCATCGATATGGCCGAGGCCGATCGCCGACAGATGCTTGCGCGCCTCATCGAACGGCAGATGGTGCAGCAGTTTCGCATTCAACTGCCGAAGCTCGTCCGGATCGAAGCGCGGCGAGGACTTGCCGAACTTCGAGAAATCGTGATCCGGCGCCAGCTCGGCGAGCGACCGCGCCGGATGGACCGGGTCGCCGCTGCCGATCCGCGCAAGATACGCGTTGACCGCCATCGGCTCCAGCCCGTCCTCGCGCATCTCCCCGATGGAGAGCGAGCCGAGCCGCTTGGAAAGCCCGGCGCCCGCCGCATCCACCAGCAGCGGCAGGTGGCCGAACGCCGGACCAGGCGCGCCGAGAGCCTCGAAGATCTGGATCTGCGTCGCGGTATTGGTGACGTGATCGTTGCCGCGGATCACATGCGTGATGTCGAACTCGATGTCGTCCACCACCGAGGGCAGCGTGTAGAGATAACTGCCATCCTCCCGCACCAGCACCGGGTCGGATTGGCTGGTCTCGTCGATGTGCTGAGGCCCGCGCACCAGGTCGTCCCAGGCGATGTCGCGCGGATCGAGTCTGAAGCGCCAGTGGGGCCGCTTGCCCGCCGCTTCCAGTTTCGCGCGCTCGGCATCGGTCAACTTCAAGGCAGCACGATCATAGATCGGCGGCCTGCCCTGGCCGAGCTGCACCTTGCGCTTGAGGCCCAGCTCCTCGGCGGTTTCGTAGCAGGGATAGAGCCGGCCCGCGTCGCGCAGGCGCTGCGCTGCTGCATCGTATTTGGCCATGCGCTGCGACTGGCGCGCGAACAGATTCCATTCGAGGCCGAGCCATTCCAGGTCGGCCTTGATGCCGTTCGCGAAGCCTTCGGTGGAGCGTTCCCGGTCGGTGTCGTCGAGACGCAGCAGGAACTCGCCGCCCGCCTTCCTGGCATAGAGCCAGTTATGCAGGGCGATGTAGATATTGCCGACGTGCAGCCTTCCCGTCGGCGACGGGGCGAAGCGAACGCGCACAGCCATCTTTCCCACTGCGCTCCATCATCAGCTCCCGTCGATCACCCCTTGACCCTGAAGCCGTTGGTGATCGGGTAGCGGCGGTCGCGGCCGAACGCGCGGGACGAGATCTTGACCCCCGGTGGCGCCTGCCGCCGCTTGTATTCCGCCAGGTCCAGCATGCGCCAGACCCGTTGGATGGTCGCCCGGTCATAGCCTTTGGCGGCAATCTCGTCCACCGTCATTTCGCGCTCCACCAGGCATTCCAGGATGCCGTCCAGCACGTCATAGGGCGGCAGGGAATCCTGGTCGGTCTGGTTGGGCTTCAGCTCGGCGGACGGCGGCTTGGTGATGACCCGCTCGGGCATCACCGGCCCCTTCGGGCCGAGGCCGTCCAGCGGATGGTTGGTGTTGCGCCAGCGGCTGAGTGCGAACACCGTCGTCTTGTAGATGTCCTTCAGCACCGAATAGCCGCCGCACATGTCGCCATAGAGCGTGGCATAGCCGACCGACATTTCCGACTTGTTGCCGGTCGTCACCAGCATGTGGCCGAACTTGTTGGAGAGCGCCATCAGGGTCAGGCCGCGGGCGCGGCTCTGGATGTTCTCCTCCGTGGTGTCAGAGTTCCGCCCGGCGAAGGTCGGCGCGAGCATCTCGGCATAGGCCTTCATCGCCGGCTCGATCGAGATGGTCTCGTACGAAATGCCGAGCACCTTGGCACAGGCCTCCGCGTCCTCGAGACTGTCGCGACTGGTGTAGGGCGAGGGCATCATGACCGCACGCACCTTGTCGGCGCCGAGCGCGTCGACAGCGACCGCGGCCGTCAGGGCGGAATCGATGCCGCCGGATAGGCCGAGGATCACGCCGGCAAAGCGGTTCTTGTTCACGTAGTCTTTGAGGCCCAGCATCATCGCCTGGTAGATCTTCTCCAGCAGCGAGAGTTCCTG
>DASSBF010000058.1:0-10470 GCA_035699005.1 Dongiaceae bacterium | reverse complement strand
AGATCCTGGATCGCGCCGAGCGCGTGCTCAGCTGCCGGCGCCGCCGCGGCGATCGCCGCCGTGTTCGGCCCCTTCTCCTTGTCGGCGAAGAAATAGTGCAGCACAAGGTCCGTGATGATCCGCTTGTATGCATACGCGTTGATGACATCGACGATCTGCTGGTCGCGGGTGCGGCGGTTGACGTTCGGATGCGCGATGCGGCGGCCGGGGAACGCGTCGTCGATGTAGTGCGCGATGGCGTTGGCCTCGTAGATCGCGAAGCCGTTGTGCTCGAACGCCGGCACCTTCTCGAACGGGTGATGCTGGATGTGGTCCGGCCGGTGGTGCGCGCCGGCGATCATGTCCACGTGCACCAGGTCGTATTCGACGCCCTTCTCCGCCAGCAGCATGCGGATGGAGCGCGTATAGGTGCTGTAGGTCGGGCCATAGAGAACCGGCTTGCCCATTCGCCCTCTCCCCTCCTTGGGTGTGGGCCAGCTAAGCGCCGCGGTCCTTGACCGTCAAGGTGGCCCCCCGCATGATGCCCGCCAGCCTTGAAACAGAAGGACAGGGACGATGGAATTGCTGTTCCGCCAGGACGCCTATCTCAGATCGTGCGACGCGACGGTGATCGCGGTCGACGACAAGGGCATCCGGCTGGACCGCACGGTCTTCTATCCCATGGGCGGGGGGCAGCCGGGGGATGTGGGGCGGCTCACCCTGGCCGATGGCGCCGTGATCGAGATCATTGACGCCATCAAGGGCGCCAGCCACGAGGATGTGGTGCACGTGCCGAAGCCCGGCTCAGCCACGCTCACGCCCGGGACCAAGGTCAAGGCCGAGATCGACTGGGACCGCCGCCATCGCCTGATGCGGATGCATACCTGCCTGCACCTGCTCTCCGCCGTCATCAAGGGCGACGTGACCGGCGGCCAGGTCGGCGACGGCAAGGGTCGCCTCGACTTCAACCTGCCGGACCAGAGCCTCGACAAGGAGCTGATCGCGCGCGAGATCAACCGGCTTATCGTTGAAGATCACGCCGTGCGCCCGCGCTGGATCAGCGACGAGGAGCTGGCGGCCCAGCCCGAGCTGGTGCGCACCATGTCGGTGAAGCCGCCGATGGGCACCGGACAGGTCCGCCTGCTGGACATCGAGAATGTCGACCTGCAGCCCTGCGGCGGCACCCACGTCGCGCGCACCGGCGAAATCGGCCCGGTCGAGGTCACCAAGATCGAGAACAAAGGCAAGATGAACCGCCGCGTGAACCTCGCTTTGGCCGGCGCTGTTGCGCAATGACCTACGTGAATCCGCAGAGCCTGGTCTCGACCGCGTGGCTGGCCGATCACCTCAGCCAGCCCGACCTGCGCATCGTCGATGCCACCTACTACCTGCCGATGCAGGGCAAGGACGCGCGCGCCGAATACCTGGAGCGCCACATCCCGGGCGCGGTGTTCTTCGATCTCGACGACATCTCGGACACCACATCGTCGCTGCCGCACATGCTCCCCGCCCCGGAGAAGTTCGCCTCGCGCGTCCGCAAGCTCGGCATCGGCGACGGCAACCGAACCGTTGTCTACGACGCAAACAACAACATGAGCGCGGCGCGCGTCTGGTGGATGTTCCGCATCTTCGGCGCACGCGAGGTTGCGATCCTCGATGGCGGCCTCGCCAAGTGGCTGGCGGAAGGCCGCCCGGTCGAGGATGGCGAGGTCAAGCTGCAGGAGCGCCACTTCACCGCGCGCCTCGACAACACCCAGGTGCGCGGCAAGGAGCAGATGCTGCGCAACCTCGACAGCCGGCGCGAGCAGGCGCTGGACGCGCGCTCATCCGGTCGCTTCCACGCCACCGAGCCGGAGCTCTGGCCGGGCCGCCGGGCGGGCCACATTCCCGGCGCGCGCAATCTGCCCTACACCCAGCTCTTCAACGCCGACGGCACGATCAAGGATGGCGCCGCGCTGCAGCGGCTCTACGAGAACGCCGGCATCGACCTCCGGAAACCGGTCGTCACCTCCTGCGGATCCGGGATCACGGCCTGCGTGCTGGCTTTCGGGCTGCACCTGATCGGCCACCGCGATGTCGCGGTCTATGACGGCTCCTGGGCCGAATGGGGCCTGCCCGGCGACACGCCGGTCGAGACCTGATCCCAAGCCATGGCGATGCTGATCCGACCCTATGTGGATGGCGACTTCGCCGCCGTCACGGCCTTGTGGGACACGACCGGCATCAGCATCCACTACAACGATCCCGCCAAGGACATCCCGCGGATGCAGGCGACCCATAGCTGCCAGCTCTACGTCGGCAGCGTCGACGACCGCATCATGGCCTCCATCATGGTCGGGCACGAGGGCCATCGCGGCTGGCTGTACAAGCTGGCGGTGATGCCGGAGTTCCAGGGCAAAGGTTATGGCCGCGCCCTGGTCCGGCAGGCGGAGCGCTGGCTGGTGGGGCGCGGCATGCCGAAAGTGAACCTGATGATCCGCGACACCAATATCAAGGTGCGCGAGTTCTATCAGCGCCTCGGGTACAAAGTGGCCGAGCGCTCGGTGATGGAGCGCTGGCTCAAGCCGGACGAGATCGACCTTTCGCCCAGCGAGCTCGAGGTCGTCACCACCCATCTCGAGATGGCCGAGCGCCCGACTCGTCCGACCGTCCCCTGCCCGGCCGGACAGTATGCGGTGCTGCGGCTGGAGCATTGCTCCGTCCACTTCTACCGCTATCTCTACGACCTGGTCGGCACGCCGTGGCTGTGGACCGACCGGCGCACGCTGGCCGATGCCGTGCTGGATGCGGAGATCAATGCCGAGGGCGTGGAGATCTATGTGCTCTATGCCGGCGGCGAGCCGGCCGGCTATGTCGAGATCGACCGGCGCGGCAAGCCCGACATCCACATCGCCTATTTCGGGCTGGCGCCCGCCTTCATCGGGCGCGGCCTCGGCCGCTATCTGCTGAACTGGGCGGTCGACCTCGCCTGGTCGTACGGGCCGCAGCGCCTGACCGTCAGCACCTGGTCGTTCGACCACCCGCGCGCCTTCGCCAACTACCAGAAGGCCGGCTTCCGCCCATACAAGCAGGCGCGCGGCCGCATCCTCGATCCGCGGCTCGAAGGCACCATTCCCGCCGACGTGCAGCCGCGCCTCGCCCCCGCCATGCCGGCGGCCACTCCGTGAGCGAACCGCGCCTGCAGCGGATCAAGGACCAGGATCGCCGCCTGATCGAAATCGTGATCGACGGCTGGCCGGTGAGCGCGCTGGAAGGCGACACCGTCCTGGTCGCGATCCTGGCGCAGCGCGGCGAACTGCGCGACGTCCCCGGCGAGCCGCTCGGCGCCGGGTTCTGCCTGATGGGCGCCTGCCAGGATTGCTGGGTCTGGCTGGACGACGGCAAGCGCATCCGCGCCTGCACCACCTATGTCGAGCCTGGCCTCAGTATCCGGACCACATGGCCAGATCGCCTGCTCGCATCGTGATCGTCGGCGCCGGCCCGGCCGGGCTGCGCGCCGCGGAGATGCTGGTGGATGCCGGCTGCGCGCCGATCCTGGTGGACGAGGCGCCGCGCGTCGGCGGACAGATATACCGCCAGCCGCCGCGCGTGCCCGGCTTCATGCGGACCGCCGGCGAGCTCTACGGCGCATCGGCCGACCGGGCGCGCGACCTGTTCGTCGCCTTCGACCGCATCCGGCACCGCATCGACTATCGCCCCGGCTGCCTGGCCTATGACCTGATCGACCAGCGGCTTGTCGTTGGCGCCGACGGCAAGAGCGCGGAAGTGGAGTTCGACGCCCTGATCCTGGCGACCGGCGCGATGGACCGCATCATCCCGGCGCCCGGCTGGACCTTGCCCGGCGTCTACGCCCTGGGCGGCGCACAGGTCGCGCTGAAGCACCAGGGCTGCGCGATCGGAAAGCGGGTTGCGTTCGTCGGCGCGGGGCCGCTGCTGCTGCTCACCGCCCATCAATACGCCAGAGCGGGCGCGCGGCCGGCCGCAATCGTGGTGCCCTCGCAGTTCCGTTCCCTGCTCGGCGCCGGGCTGCGCCTGATGCCGACGCCGCGCGAACTCGGCCTCGGCCTCTACTGGCTGCTCGATCTGAAGCGGCGCGGGGTGCCGGTGCTGTTCGGTCACCGGCTGACGCAGGTGACCGGGGAGGAGAGCGTCACCGGCATCGTGGTGGAGCACGGCGGCCGCCGGCGCACGATCGCCTGCGACGCCGTGGCCCTGGGCTACGGCCTGCAATCGGAAACCCAGCTGGCCGACCTCGCCGGCGTCAAATTCGCGTTCGACCCGGCGCGGCGCCTGTGGCTGCCGGAAACCGACGAGCTGGGCCGCGCACGCGGGCGCAAGCATGTCTATCTGGCGGGCGATGGCGCCGGCATGCTGGGGGCCGACGCGGCGGAAGCGCGCGGCCGCCTCGCCGCCCATGCCCTGATGACCGATTTCGAGGTTTCGCACGTCACCTATCGCGCGAAGCCAGACCTCGAAATCGTCGCGCTTGCGCGCGGGCTGCAAGCCGCCTTGCGGAGCGCGTTCGAGCCGCCGGACGACCTCTTCGCCGCCATTCCCGACGAGACCATCATCTGCCGCTGCGAGCAAGTTTCCGCGGGCGAGCTGCGCGGCATCGCCGGGCTGATGGGCGCGCGCGAGCTGAACCGCGCCAAGTCCTATTCGCGCATCGGCATGGGGCGCTGCCAGGGGCGGCTGTGCGGCCATGCCGCGGCGGAGATCCTGGCCGGGAAGCTCGGCGTCAGCCTGGACAGCGTCGGGCGCATGCGCGGACAGCCGCCGGTCAAGCCGGTCCCGGTCGGCACCGTCGCGGCGCGCCGGTCATGAGCGCGCATCATGGATAAGCGCACCCTCAAGAGCGACGTGCTGGTGATCGGCGGCGGCATTGCCGGCTGCGCCGCGGCCCTGCAGCTCGCGCGCCGGGGCCGGAAGGTGGCGCTGCTGGAGCGCGACACGGCGGGCACGCGCGCCAGCGGCGTCAATTTCGGCGGCGTGCGGCAGAACGGGCGCGACCTGCGCGAGCTGCCGATCGCGATGCGCGCGCGGGCGACGTGGGACGAGCTGCCGGCGCTGATCGGCTTCGACGGCGAGTTCCGCGCCACCGGCAACCTGCGCCTCGCCTCCGACGAGGAGCGCGCGTCCCAGCTCGACCGGTTCTTCGTCGAAGCCGGCGAGCGCGGGCTCGGTCTCGTCCGCCTGGAGCGCAACGAGCTGAAGGCGCGCTTCCCATGGCTGTCGGCCAGGCCGACGCGCGGCGTGCTCTGTCCCTCGGACGGCCACGCCAATCCGCGCCTGGTGGGGCCGGCCTTCGCCTTCGCGGCCCAGGAGGCCGGCGCGGCCCTGATCGAGCATACGGAAATCATCGAGGGCTGGTACGCCAATGGCGAGTTCCAGGCGCGCAGCGCGGATGGCCGCAGCTTCGCCGCGCCGGTGCTGGTGAACTGCGCCGGCGCCTGGGCCGGCAAGGTCGCGGGCTGGTTCGACGAGCCGGTGGCGCTGGCGCCGGAGATCCCGCAGGTGCAGGTGACCGAGCCGCTGCCCTACCGCATCGAGCCGGTGCTGGGCTTCGCCGGTGGCGATTTCTACCTGCGGCAGACCCTGCGCGGCAACATCCTGTTCGGTTCCGGCCAGGGCCGCGCGACCGCCAATGCCCTGCGCAGCCGCCCGCTGCCGGAGACCATGCGCCGCGGCGCGGAGATCGCGATCGACTTCATCCCCGACCTCGCGCATGTGCCGATCATCCGCTCCTGGACCGGGGTCGACGGCGATACGTCCGACGGTGTGTGCATCGTGGGCGAGAGCGAGACCCACCCGGGCCTCATCCATGCCTTCGGCTTCAACGGCCACGGCTTCCTGCTCGGCCCCGGCGTCGGCGCGGTGGTGACGGAACTGATCCTCGACGGCAAGAGCACGACGGAGATCGGGGGGCTGGGAATCGGGCGGTTCCGAAGGCAAGCACCGCAACAGAGACGAGCTGCGGTAGTCGAGCATCTCCAAGCACACGAGCCTTCCCTGCCCCCCTTGTGGGGGAAGGATACGGAGGCTTAGCGAGCGCAGCGAGCTTAGCCGAAGTTGGATGGGGGGTGACGCTGCACGGCCGCTGGAAGTGGAGCGCTTCTTTTCTGCCATCGTGCGGCGGCACCCCCCATCCCAACCTTCCCCCACAAGGGAGGAAGGGGCTTGGTCAGTGGTGCAAAATCTGGCTCAGGAACAGCTTGGTGCGGTCGGACTTGGGGTGGCTGAAGAACTCTTCCGGCGTGTTCTGCTCGATGATCTCGCCGCGGTCCATGAAGATGACGCGGTTCGCGACGGTGCGCGCGAAGCCCATCTCGTGGGTCACGCACAGCATGGTCATGCCGGAGCGCGCCAGCTCGATCATCACCTCCAGCACCTCCTTGATCATCTCGGGATCGAGGGCCGAGGTCGGCTCGTCGAACAGCATCACCTTCGGGTTCATGCACAGCGAGCGCGCAATCGCGACGCGCTGCTGCTGGCCGCCGGAGAGCTGGCCGGGATACTTCTTCGCCTGCTCCGGGATTTGCACGCGCTCGAGGTAGTGCATCGCCGCCGCCTCGGCCTCCTTCTTCGGCATCTTGCGCACCCAGATCGGCGCCAGGGTCAGGTTCTCCAGCACCGTCAAATGCGGGAACAGGTTGAAATGCTGGAACACCATCCCGACTTCGCGGCGCACCTGCTCGATGTTCTTGAGGTCGTGGGTCAGCTCGACGCCCTCCACGCTGATCTTGCCGCGCTGGTGCTCCTCCAGGCGGTTGATGCAGCGGATCATGGTCGACTTGCCCGAGCCGGACGGGCCGCACACCACGATGCGCTCGCCGCGATAGATCGTGAGGTCGATGTCCTTGAGGACGTGGAACTGGCCGTACCACTTGTTGACGCCGGAAAGTTCGATCATCACGTCGGTGCCGACCTTGAGCTCGGCGCCGTTGCCGGCCTGCATCGCCTGTTGCGTCGCCATTCCCGCGCTCTCCCCTATCGCTTCTTGTGCCCGGTATGCAGCTTGCGCTCGAGATACATGCTGTAGCGCGACATCGAGAAACAGATGACCCAGTAGACGATGGCGCAGAACGCATAGCCGGTGATCTCGACGCCGACCCAGTTGGGGTCCGTGAACCCGGCCTTCACCATGTTCAGGAAGTCGAACAGGCCGACGATCGACACCAGGGTGGTGTCCATGAAAAAGCCGATGAAGGTGTTGACGATGCCCGGAATCGCCACCGTCAGCGCCTGCGGCAAGACGATGAGGCGCATCATCGGCCAGTAGCCGAGGCCCATCGCCATCGCGCCCTCGTACTGGCCCTTCGGGATGGCCTGCAGGCCGCCGCGGATCACCTCCGCCATGTAGGCGGCAGCAAAGGCGGTGATACCGACCATCACGCGCAGCAGGACGTTCACGTTCATGTCGGGCGGCAGGAAGATCGGCAGCAGGATGTTGGCCATGAACAGCACCGTGATCAGCGGCACGGCGCGCACGAACTCGATGAAGAGGACGCACAACAGGTGGATCACCGGCAACTGCGACCGGCGGCCGAGCGCCAGGACGATGCCGAACGGCAGCGACAGCACGATGCCGACGATCGAGATCACGAGGGTCAGCATGAAGCCGCCCCACTGCTCGGTCGGAACCGGCATCAGCCCGAACCCTCCGCGCAGCAGCCAGAACGATATGATCGGGAAGACGACGAAAAAGTAGATGGCGCTCGCTTTCCGCAGGCGCACCGGCGCTCCCAGCAGACCGTAGATGCCGATCATCGCCATCACGAAGGACAGGATGACGCGCCAGCGCTCCGGCTCCGGATAGAAGCCGAAAATGAACTGGCCGAGGCGCGCGCGCACGAACAGCCAGCATGCGCCGCCCGGGGCGCAGTCGGAGAACCGCGGCGAGCGATCGCCCGTAACGACTTCCGTGGGAAACCTCCAGGTCGCGCTGAAGATCGCCCAGTTCAGCAGCGGCGGCACCACCTCGTAGATCAGGAGCACCGACAGCACCGTGAGCACGATGTTCAGCGGAGAGGAGAACAGATTCTCGCGCACCCAGGCGATCGGACCGGCTACGCTCAACGGCGGCGGCAGGTCGGGCTTGCGGTCGTCAGCGACCGGCGGCGTGGCGAGGGTCTGCTCGGTGCTCATCCGTCCCTCCTCACCGCTCGACGAGCGCGATGCGCTTGTTGTACCAGTTCATGGCCAGCGAGATCAGGAGGCTGAGGGTCAGGAAGAAGACCATCAGGATGGCGATGTTCTCAACGGCCCGGCCGGTCTGGTTGAGCGACGTGCCGACGATCGAATATAGATCCGGATAGCCGACCGCGACGGCCAGGGTCGTGTTCTTGGTGATGTTGAGATACTGGCTGGTCAGCGGCGGCAGGATGACGCGCAGCGCCTGCGGGATGATGACGAGGCGCAACGTCCAGGTCTGCCGGAGGCCTAGCGCCAGCGCGGCTTCGGTCTGCCCGTGGCTGATCGCGATGATGCCGCCGCGCACGATCTCGGCTATGTAGGCCGCCGTGCAGGCGCTCAAGCCCACGACCAGGGTGGTCAGCTCAGGCTTCAGCACCAGGCCGCCCTGGAAATTGAAGCCCTTGAGTTCCGGCACTTCCCACGTCACCGGATTGCCGAGCGCCAAGGCCGCCGCAATCGGAAGAATCACGATCACCGCGACGCCGACCGATATGGCGGGGAACAATTGTCCCGTCGCCATCTGGCGCCGCGTGGCCCAGCGCTTCAGCCATACGGCGATGCCGATGCCCACCAGGAAAGCGATCACGACAACCGCGAAATTCTCCTGCGGCACCGGGCGCGGCACGTAGACGCCGCGATTGCTCAGGAACATGAGATCGCCGATGTTGATGCTCTGGCGCACGCTGGGAAAGAGCTTGACGATCGCGACGTACCAGAACAGGAGCTGAACCAGCACCGGCACGTTGCGCATGACCTCGATATAGACGGCGGCCAGCCGCGCGACCAGATAGTTCCTGGACAGGCGCAGGATCCCGATCAGGAATCCGAGCACTGTCGACAGCACGATGGAGATCGCCGCCGCCAGCAGCGTATTGAGCATTCCGACGATGATCAGCCGGCCGATGTGCGATTCCAGGTTGATCGGAATCATCGAGAAGCTGATCGCGAACCCGGCCGGGAAACTCAGGAAATCGAACCCCAGCGGCACGCCGAGCGTCCGCAGATTGGACACCATGTTCACGATGATGAAGGCGACCACCGCAACCAAGGCGGCGACCACCAGGGCCTGCCAGATCAGCGCGCGCTTGCGCTCGTCGCGCCACCACGCAATCGAGGTTCGGCCACTGGCGTGATCAGCGCTGAGTTCTGCCACGTCTCACCTCCCCGGCTTGGAGGGAAAGCCTAAGACGGCAACGCCCGGCGCAGCAGTGCCGGGCGTTGATCGTCGTTGACCAGGATCAGCGGATCGGAGGGGCGTATTGCAGGCCGCCCTGGGTCCAGAGCGCATTCAGCCCGCGCGCAAGACCGAGCGGCGTGTTCTTGCCCACGTTGCGCTCGAACACTTCGCCGTAGTTGCCGACCTGCTTGATGATGTTGTAGGCCCAGTCGCTGCTGAGGCCCATGCCCTCGCCCATCTTGTCGGTGATGCCGAGCATGCGCTGGACCTCGGCATCGGCGCCGTCGGTGCCTGCGGCGTTCTTGGCCTTGATCTCATCGACGTTGGCCTGGGTGATGCCCTTCTCCTCGCCGACCAGCATCGCGTAGTGGGTCCATGCGACGATGTCGGCCCACTGGCTGTCGCCCTGACGGACCGCCGGGCCGAGCGGCTCCTTGGAGATGATCTCCGGCAGGATGATGTTGTCGGCCGGATCTTGGAGGCCGGTGCGCTCGGCGGCAAGGCCCGAGGCGTCGGTGGTGTAGGAATCGCAGCGGCCCTCGTCATAGGCGCTGCGGGCCTGGGCGCTTTCCTTGAACTTCACCGGCTGGATGCCGAGGCTGTTCGCCTTGTCGAAGTCGCCCAGGTTCTTCTCGGTGGTGGTGCCTTCCTGCACGCACACCGTGGCGCCCTTCAGCTCCTTCGCGCTGGTGACGCCGAGTTCCTTCTTCACCATGAAGCCCTGGCCGTCGTAGTAGTTGACGGCACGGAAATCCAGGCCCAGCTGGCTGTCGCGCGACAGTGTCCAGGTGGTGTTGCGCGCAAGCACGTCGACTTCGCCCGACTGCAGGGCGGTGAAGCGCTGCTCCGCATTCAGCGGCTTGTATTCGACCTTGCTGGCATCGCCGAGCACCGCGGCTGCGATCGCCTTGCAGAGGTCGATATCGAGGCCCGACCAGACACCCTGGTCGTTCGGCGCCGCGAAGCCGGCCAGGCCGGTATTCACGCCGCATTTCAGCTTTCCCGCCGCCTTCACGCTTTCCAGCGTCGAAGCGGCGTGGGCCGCAGTCGACATCCCCGCGATGAGCGCGACGCCCACGGCCAAAGTTTTCAGATGCTTCATTGGAGTAACGTCCTTCCCT
>DASSBF010000057.1:0-7123 GCA_035699005.1 Dongiaceae bacterium | reverse complement strand
TGGCGCACAACGGCTACGACAACAATGTCAGCCGCATCACCGAGAACGTGGTGCGAAGATTTCTCGATCCGAAGCCGCTGTAGGACGCACCGCCCTTCACGCACCGGTTCGTCAGCCGCGATGAGAGCGGCGGGAGCAAGTGCCCTATTGCTCCGCCTGAGAGTCCTTCGTATCCATGTAGTGCGAATAGACCAGGATCTCGGTCACAGCGACGCCGACATCCGACAATGGCAGGAACAGGACCTCGGCGGCGATGAAGCGACGGCTGCCGTCGATATCGACGGACAGGTCAAGCAGCCCATCGCCGCTCGCTACGACCCGATCATAGTTCTCCAGCACAAAGGAAAGGATTTCGCCCTGGTGGCATTGCCGCACGGTGCGGCCGGTGGGATCCTCGCCGCGCACTTCGGCCTCGCGCACCCCGACCTGGCGATAGCGGTAATCGTGCGTGGCCTCCAGCACGTCGACGATCAGGATCGACGGCAGCAGATCGGCAACCTCGTCCAGCGCGAGATCCGAGAGCCGGGGCAGGCCGTCCGGCCCGCCGCCGTGCAGCCACAGGTCGAACACGCGGCGCGTCTCGTTGCTGACACGCCCGAAACCCTCGAGCACGCCGACCTTGTCTCCGATGCCGAGCAGGCTGCCATCCGAGCCGATCAATGTACGCCGGCTGATATTCACTGCCAGTGGTCCCGATGTGATCTTCGCATTGTCTATGCGTCCGGCGCGATCAGGCGATCGCGCGTCGCCGAAACCGCATTGGCGTGGCCGTCGAACCCTTCATAGGTCGCGAGCCGGCCGGCATGGCGCGCGGCATCGGGATAGCCCGAGGTCGTGACATAGGCTAGCGAACTTCGTTTCACAAAATCGTAAACGCCGAGCGCGGAGCTGGTCCGCGCCGCGCCCGACGTGGGCAGAACGGCATTCGGTCCCAGAACGAAGTTGGCGAGGGTATTGGGCGTCCGCTCACCCAGAAGGATCTCGGCCGCATTCCTGATTTTGCCCAGGTGACGCCAGGGATCCTTGGCGTGGATCGTCAGGTGCTCGGGAGCATAGTCATTGACGAACGCGCAGGCCGCATCGAAGTCCGGCGCCAGCACGATGCCCCCCTGTGGCCCCCGCAGCACGGTCGATGAAAAATCGACGCGCTGCTCCGACATCTGGGACCAGAAGCCGGGGATGGCGTTCCGCGCTGCTTCCGCGACCGCTCGCGAATGAGTGACCAGGAAGCACGAGGAATCCGGGCCATGCTCGGCCTCGATCAGCAGGTCGAGCGCGGCCAGCCGGCCGTCGGCCGTCTGGTCGGCCAGGATGATGGATTCCGACGGCCCCGCCAGGATGCCGGGGTCGATGCGGTGCGACAGCAGCTTCTTGGCCGCCACCAGATAGGGGCTGCCCGGCCCCACCATCTTCAGGACGCGCGGCACCGTCGCGGTGCCGTAGGCGACGGCGGCGGCGGCCTGCGCCCCGCCGCAGCGATAGACCTCGGTCACGCCCGCCAGCCGCGCCGCCACCAGGGTTGCGGGATCGGTCCGCCCGTCCGGCAGCGGCGGCGTGCAGATGACGACGCGGGGCACCTTCGCGACCATCGCCGGCACGGCGGTCATCACCGCGACGGAGGGGAACGACCCCTTGCCGCGCGGCACGTAGCAGGCGACGGAATCGATGGGCGACCAGCGCTCGCCTGCGAAAATGCCGGGGCGCATTTCCTTTACCCACATCTCCTCCGGCATCTGCGCCTCGTGGTAGCGCCGCACATTGTCGACGGCGTATTCGATCGCGGCGACCACCTCCGGCGCCACGCTCCTCAGCGCCGCGTCGAATTCCGGCTCGGGCGTGCGGATCGCGTCGGGCGACAGGGTGGCGCTGTCGAACCGCGCGGCGAACCGGGCCAGGGCGGCATCGCCGTCGCGCCGCACCTCCTCGATGATCGGCTTGACCCGCTCCTCGAACGCGGCGAGGCCGGCCTCGGACCGCACCAGCAGGCGCTCCCGCGCTTCGGCAGACAGGGTCGCAAGCTCGAACAGGGCAACCGGCCGATCCATGGCAAACTCCGTTTCGCCGGGCCCGCGGCCCGTACCAAGCGGCTTCAATAGGGAAAATCGGCCAGCCTGACAACGATCGCCCGGCTCCTCCGATACCGGGGCAGCCTCGCCTTCACCCGCCCTCGGCCAGCTTTCGCATCGGCGCGCCCTGTTGGCCGTAGGTCAGGATGTCGCGCTCCATCCGCTCGTAGTCCTCGATGGAGATCGCTCGGTTGACCTCCCCGCCGCCGCCGGCCAGCGGGAACAGGCCGAACTCGCATTGGCCGAAATGGCGCGAGCGCACCAGCCAGGCATAGTGGCCGAAGACCGGCCGCCTCTCCGAGAGCATGCGCCGATAGCACTGCTCGATGAAGTCGCGGCCCTGGAACACCATCTCGTCAAGGCAGCGGCCGGTGAAATCGAAGCCGGTATATTGCACGACCCGCGTGCCGACCAGACGATAGCGGAAGCGCGGAGGAGCGCCCACCATGTCGATCATCATCAGGTTCGGCAGCAATTCCCGCACATCGACCGGGTCGATCTCCGAGCGCGACGGCACGCCGCCCCTCGCCTTCGCCAGCCAGTATTCGCTGAGCTTGCGGATGCGCTGGGAGTGCACGACGGAAACATCGAAGCTGCTCGCCATCTCCTGGGCGGCAGTGGTCGGTGCGTCGAGCGGCCGCGGATCCATCTCCCGGCCAAGCTCCGCCTCGGGCCGTGCCGGCTCCGCTCCGCTAGCTTCGGACATCGGTTCGGTGATCATGCAAACTGCCGCCCTTCAGGCCTGTGGCCACTGGTCCAGGGCTCGACACAATCACTCCTGGCAATCTTCGACGGTGCAAGAATATCTAGGAAAGCCTTGCCATTTTTGGCACGGCGGGTCAACTGACACCCTCAAGAGCGTGCAACCCCTTGTGGGCGGCGCGGGAAGGCAGCCTCCATGGCTGAAGGTCCGAAAGCGCCATCGCAAGTTGTGGGCAGCCTGGCGCTCCACCGCCTGCCCGCAGATGATCGCGGGCCGTGACGAGGTCAGATCGAGGCCACGTGCGGCATGGGCGCTGAGATGGAACGACACACATCTGCGATCGCTTGCCGCGCGCCCGGCTCCTTGGTTAAGCATCATCGACCTCCGCCCACGAGAAGGGAGCTGACGACGACGCCATGTGTGGCCGCTACAGCTTTACGCTTCCCCCGGAAGCCATGCGCCAGCTCTTCCAGGTCGTCACCGGCCTCAACCTGCAGCCGCGCTACAACATCGCCCCGACGCAGCAGGTGCCGGTGATCGGATTGGAGCAGGACGGTGCGCGCGCACTGAAAATGTTCCGCTGGGGGCTCATCCCATGGTGGAGCAAGGCGATGCCGAAGGCCGCTCCGCTGATCAATGCACGCAGCGAGGGTATCGCGACCAGCAGGATGTTCGGCGAAGCATTCCGCAAGCGCCGCTGCCTGGTGCCGGCCGACGGGTTCTACGAATGGCACAAGGACAAGGCGGTCGCCGACAAGCGCCCGTGGCGCATCGTCGATCCCGACCGGCCCGCCTTTGCGTTTGCCGGCGTGTGGGAAGCATGGCGCAATCCGGAGGGCGAGGCGATCCGCAGCTTCGCGATCGTGACGACGGGCGCCAACGGCAAACTGGCCGCAATCCATGACCGCATGCCGGTCATGCTGAAACCCGGCGACGAGGATGCCTGGCTCGCTCCCGGCAGTGCGGAGGCGGAGCTGCTCTCGCTGCTCAGGCCCTACGATGTCGAGAAGACCGCGCTGTACCGCGTCGGCAGCCGCGTCAACAGCGTGAAGAACGATGACCCGGAATGCCTGACCAAAGCCGAGGATTGAGCGAATCTCGGCGGGCGGCGCCCCTTTGCCTGGCATTGCGGGAGCCTGTATGGTGCGCGCCGCGAGGGGCGGAATGGCCATCAACATCATCGACCCGACTGCGCCCGGACAAGGGCACGTCGACAGCTATTGGGCCGCGACCGGCGGCCCCGAAATCACCGGCGCTGCACCGGTGGCCGGCGACATGGATGTCGATATCGCCATCATCGGCGGAGGCTATACCGGCCTTTCAACCGCCTTCCATCTCGGGCGCAAGTTCGGCGTCACGTCGCACGTCCTGGAGGCCAACCGGATCGGCTGGGGCTGCAGCGGCCGCAATGGCGGGTTCGCGAGCCTCGGCATCGGCAAGACCAGCATGACGGACTGGATCAGGCGCTGGGGCGAGGCGGAGGCGCGGCGCATCTTCGACCAGTCCGGCGATGCCGTGCGGCTGGTGCGCCGCCTGCTCGGCGAAGAAGGCATCGATGCGGATGCGACACCGGACGGGAATCTGGAGCTCGCCCATTTGCCCAATCGCATGGGCGAGCTCGAGCATCTCCACCGCATGCTGGACACCAGGTTCGGCGTGAAGACGCGCCTGCTCGACAAGGCGGAACTGGAACACAGCTACCTCATCAGCCGCGAGGCGCATGGCGCGCTGTTGTTCGAGACCGGGTTCGCGCTGCATGCCATGAAGTACGTGCGCGGCCTGGCACGTGCCGCGCAGCGGGCCGGGGCGATGCTGCACGCCTCATCGCCGGTGCAGCAATGGACGCGCGACGGCAAGCGCCATGTCCTGGCCACACCGGGCGGCACGGTGCGGGCGCGGCAAGTGGTGATCGCGGGCAACGGCTATACCGGGGACCGGCTGCATCCGGCGATCGATGGCCGGTTGCTGCCGGCGCTGTCCAACATCGTGGTGACCCGAGCGCTGACCGAGGCGGAGCGCAAGGCGCTCAACTGGTCCACCACCCTGCCGATCAGCGATACGCGCAACCTGCTGTTCTACTATCGCCTGCTGCCGGACCACCGCATCCTGTTCGGCGCGCGCGGCGGGATCGAGGATACGGCGGCGAGCCGCGCCGCGCACAAGGCCTGGCTGCTGCGGCGCCTGGCCGACATGTTCCCTATCCTCAAGGGCATCGAGGCGACGCATTTCTGGAGCGGCTGGGTGTGCGTGCCGTTCGACAAGTCGCCGCACGTCAACAGCGTCGAGGATGGCACCGTCCACTACGCCCTGGGCTATGTCGGCACCGGCGTGGCGCTCGCCACCTATTGCGGCCTGCTGCTGGCGCATCGCCTGGCGGGCGATGACAGCGTGCGCCCGTCGCCGCTGCTGAGCCTGCCCCTGCCGCGCTTCCCCTTGCCGGCGCTGCGGCGCACCTATCAGCGCGCAATGTATGCGCTGTTCGAGTTCCGGGACCGGCGCTGACGATGATGAGCGACGACGCGCTGAAACCATCATCCCCTGTGGCCGTACCCTCGCCGCTGCTGCGCCTCGTCCTGGGGCCGCTGGCATTGCTGACGATGGGGGCGATCTGGGGCCTCGGCTTTTCGCTGGCCAAGCTGGCGGGCGAGAATGGCGCGCATCCGGTCGGGCTGGCGCTTTGGGAAACCATCGGCAGCGGCGGGCTGCTGCTGGCGATCTGCGCCGCGCTCGGCCGCTTCCCGCGCCGGCAGTGGATCTATCTGCGCAACTACCTCATCAACGGACTGCTTGGGTTCACCATTCCCGGCCCGCTCTTGTTCTGGATTGCACCGCATCTGCCCGTCGTTGTGCTGACGCTGATGATCCCGATGGTGCCGCTCCTCACCTACGTCCTCATCCTGGCGCTGCGCATGGAGGGGTTCGACGCATGGCGGGCTTTCGGCGTCATGCTGGGAATCGTCGGTATCGCGCTGATCGTTCTGCCCAAGGGCAGCCTGCCCGAACCCGGCCTGGTCGGATGGGTGCTGCTCGGTCTGGCCGCCTCGTCCCTGTACGCGGTGCAGAATCTCTATATCGCAACCCGTTCGCCGCCGGATGCCGACGTGCTGACCCAGACGACCGGCATGCTGATTCTGGGCGGACTGGCGGCAATTCCCCTGGCCGCCGGCATGGACGGCTTCCTGCTGCCGGTCTTTCCGATGACCATCGCGGTCAAGGCGGCGGCCGCCATGCTGCTGATCAACGCCGCGATGATGCTGATCTTCGTCTGGGTGGTGCGCAATATCGGTCCCGTCTTCGCCTCGCAGACCGCCAACGTGATCGTGCTGGCCGGCGTGTTCTGGGGCTGGTTCATCTTCGGCGAGACCCTGAACCAATGGATCTGGGGCGCCATCGTTGCGATGGCGGCCGGCGTGGCGCTGGTCACCCTGCGCCCCGCCGCGCCGATCCGGATGTAGCTCAGCCCTCCATCAGCAGGCCGAGGCCGACCAAGGCCATCGCAGCACCCGCGGCGCGGAACGGCAGCCTGGCCGCATGCCTGCGCACCAGCCACGCGATCGCAATGCCCGCCGCATGCAGCAGCGACGTGGCGAAGACGAAACCGGCGCCATAGGCGGCCGGATGCGCAAAGCCCGGCAACTCCGTGCCATGAGCATGGCCATGGAAGAACGCGAAGGCGCCGACCATGGCCATCGCCAGCGCAACCGGCATGCGGGTGCCGAGCGCGATCAGGGCGCCGATCACCAGCACCGAGCCGCCGATACCGAACTCCACCATCGGCAGGGGCGCCCCCATGATCCCGAAGATCGCACCAACGATCATGACCGTGACGAACGAAAGCGGCACCAGCCAGATCGCCCGCCTGCCGAGCTGAACCGCCCACACGCCGACGCCCAGCATCGCCAGCTCGTGATCCAGCCCCATCAGCGGGTGGAGGAAGCCGGCGGCAAAGCCGCTCTGCCCGAACAGGCCGACCCCGGTGTGGGCCCAGGCCGGCGACGTGAGCGCACCGCCCATGATGGCGGCCAACGCGGCAATGCGTGTCAATCTGGTCATGATGCTTGTCCCCTCTCTCGCTCGATCTTCCATTGCGCGATCCGGCTTTATATCAAGTCGACCGCGACCGCCCAAGGCCTGCGATGGTCCAGCTTCCCGAACGTACCGCCCTCATCCTCATCGACCTGCAGCGCGGGGTCGACGATCCGCGCTGGGCGCGGCACGGACCGCGCAACAACCCAGGCGCCGAGCAGGCGGCGGCTGCGCTGCTCGGCCGCTGGCGCCGGCTCCGCTGGCCGATCATCCATGTGCGCCATGATTCGACCGAACGCGGGAGATTCTGGCTGCGGCGCCAACCTAG
>DASSBF010000056.1:0-17249 GCA_035699005.1 Dongiaceae bacterium | reverse complement strand
GCTCATAACCTGAAGGTCATAGGTTCAAATCCTATCCCCGCAACCAATCCTCAGAACGCATCCGACCCAGCCCACTTCGCGCTCACGCGCGAACAGCCCATCGCATGCTGGCCGCATGCGATCTCGTCAGGCTCATAACCTCAAGGTCATAGGTTCAAATCCTATCCCCGCAACCAATCCTCCTCTCGCCAACGATCTTCGCGCGCGAGACGGAGACGTCGCCTTCCGTTGCATCGGGGTGGCGCGCGGCCGGCACCTTGACTACAAGGAAGTGGCGGGGCGGCAAAGCGGGCTGGGCATGGACAATCCGAACATTGTGCCGGTGGCGGTGCGGTTCAACCAAGAACTGTTCGCGTACGAGACCTTCGATAATGAAGTGGTGGTGCTGCAAACTGTGGATGGCACCTACTACGCATTCGGAGGATCGGCGGTCAGCCTCTGGGAGGACCTTGTCGCCGGCCGGCCCATCGCGCGAATCATATCGGCGCTGGAAAGCAAGACCCAGCATCCCGGCAACGGCATCGCCGGCGCGGTCGCTTCGTTCATCGAACAGATCCTGCGGGAGCAAATCGTGCTTCCTGTCCTCGAGCCGGCCGACGGCGCGCTTCGGATCGCCGAAGCATTGCCCAACGACCAATTCGCCCCGCCGACTTTCGAGAAGCACGTCGACATGCAGGATCTGCTGACGCTCGATCCGATCCATGACGTCGATCTTGCCAAGGGCTGGCCGCATACCTAGTCGGTTCTCAATGCCTGTTGGAACCGACAGGCCCGCCGATGCCGCGGCGCTCCAGCGGCACTTCGACGACTGGCTCGAATCACCAACAAAGTCTGTGTGCCAGCAGCTGCGCATCAGCTTCGGCGAGCACATCCTCGCGATCGATTTCCATGATCCGGAATTGATGGCGGTCTACGGCCGCGCGCTCAAGCACGCCTCTGCCGGTTCCGACGCGGCGGTGGCGATCACACTGCACGTCATGTCCGAAACCGGCTGTGGCCTCGCTCTTCGCGGATTAGGTTGGAGCAGATCGGATTTCGGATTGAAGCGGGTGGTGCCGGGTTGGTCCGACGAGCGCCGCACCACGTTCCTGCTGCGGACCGAAGCGGGGATCGCACTGGTGAACTGGCAGGAAGGCCGTGGCTATGTCTGGGTTCCGGACCGCCGCAAGGTCCCCTGGTGGGAACAGGCGGCACCGTTCCGCTGGCTGATGGACCGGATGGCGCAGCGCCTCGGCCTGTGCACGCTGCACGCCGGCCTCGTCGGGCTCGACGGCAGGGGCGTGCTGTTCGCGGGTCCCGGCGGCGCGGGAAAATCCACCCTTGCGCTGGCCTGCATCGGCCTGGGCCTCGACTATCTGGCGGACGACTACTGCCTGCTTGCGCAGGCGGGCGCGCCGATCTGCTTTAATCTCTACTCCTCGGCCAAATGGTCAAAGGACGCCAGAACAAGTCTGGCCTGGCTCGACCGCGCGCCATCCTCCGCCCTGGATCAGCGGGGCGAGAAGTCGATCTTGTTTCTGGACGAACTCGATGATGCCCGGATCGCATCACGGGCGAGTGTGTCGGCGATCGTGCTGCCATGGATCAACACCGGCGGCGACGCGAAGCTCAGAGCGGCGACGCCGCAAGAAGCGTTCCGTCGCCTGGCGCCCAGCACCATCGGCCAGTCGGAGGCCGACGGCGGCTATGTCTCCGCCCGGATCGCGCGGCTGGTCAAGGCGGTGCCGGCATTCCATCTCGACATGCCGCCGCGCGCCGAGGATTCGGCGCGGGCCGTTGCCGGGCTTCTCAGCCGTATCGCGATGCGTACCACGGCGGCGGGCGCATGACCCGATCCACTCCCGAAGTCAGCATCGTGCTGCCGGCCTTCAACGCCAATCCGTTCCTGGCGGCGGCTCTCGATACCATCAAGGCGCAGACCTTTGGCGACTACGAGATCATCGTCGTGGACGATGGCTCGGACCAGTCGCCAGAGCCGATCGTGCGCGCGGTGCTGCCCGAAGCCACATACATCGTGCAACCTCGTCGCGGCCCGTCGGCTGCGCGCAATGCGGCGCTCGCCGTGGCGCGCGGGGACTTCATCGCGTTCCTGGATGCCGACGACCTGTGGCTCCCGGCGACGCTGGAAAAGCTGAGGAAGGGGTTCCGCGACGCGCCCGGCGCGGACATCGTCCAGGGCCACATCAAGCGCTTTGGGAGCGCGCTGCCCGCGAGCTCGGCCAACCGGGCGTATCTGTCGTTCAACGTCGGGTCGCTGCTGGTCCGAAGGCACGCATTCGATCGCGCTGGCCTGTTCGACGAGTCGCTGCACAAGAGCGAGGACGTCGACCTGCATATCCGGTTCAAGGAAGCCGGGCTGCGGAGGTTCGCCATTCCGGACATCGTCCTGCTCTACCGGCGCCATCCCGCCGCCTCGAACGAGATCGAGCCGCCGCGCGTGCTGCGGCAAACGCACCATGGCAGCTGGATGCGGCTGCTGTCCGCGAGCCTGGCGCGCCGGCGCGCGGCCGCATCTGCGGCCGAGCCGCGTGCGAAGGACGCAGCCGAATCGCGGCACGTGACGGCGGTGCTGGTGGTGAAGGACGGGCGCCGCTACCTGCCGTCGGCGCTGGCGAGCATCCGCGGCCAGACGCGCGCGGTGCAATCCATCGTTGCCGTGGTGGCGGATGGCGGCGACGGCAGCCTCGAGTACTTGGCTAGCCAGCCGGATGTCGCAGCAATGCGCCAAACCGGCAGCGGCCTCGCGCAGGCGCGCAATCAGGCGATCGGCGCGATAGACGCAGGGCTCGTCGCGTTCCTGGACTGTGACGATCTCTGGCATCCGGACAAGATCGCGCTTCAAGTCGAGGCGCTTGCGATGTTCGCGATGCCCGGCTTCTGCATCACCAACTTCCGGCGCGTGCGCGATGCCGGTGACGCGCTGCAGACCATCGCCATCGACGCCAGGGAATACCGGATGGGCACGACGCCGAGCGCGATGCTTGCGGACAAGGCGGTGTTCGATGCGACCGGGGGCTTCGACCCGGCGCTTGGCAACGGATGCGACACCGACTGGTTTGCGCGCGCCCTCGCATCCGATGTGCCGGCGGCGGTGCTGGGGCAGGTTCTGATGCACAAGCGCATCCATGCCGCGAATCTCAGCCGTGATCCGGCGCGCAACCGCCGCGACATGCTGCGCGTGATCGCGAAACGGCGGCGACCGTCAGGTCAGGCGTGACACCGCTCGTCGCCATCGGATGGCGGTGTAATGCCGGTGCGCGCCGCTACATCCTTCCATGCATCCTGGAAGCGGTGCCGCAGGATCGCCAGGGCCAGCAATCGGCGGTCGCGCTGCATTAGCATGCGGGCCAGCCATATTGCGGATTCCTCGGACAACCGGTTGTTGGTGATCTCGAACAGCATCCTGTCATAGGCGCGATCCGGCTCGACCGCGTCCGGATAGCGCAACGGAAATTCGGCCTCATGAAGGCGGACAAGGGATTCGACGACGGTGGTGCGCTGGACATGCACGGCGGATGGTCCGCATCCTACATGGACGGCAAGGCTCCTGGAAGGCACGGCGGCAATGCCGCCGCGCATCTGCCGCGCCAGGGACCAGCGATAGTCCCACGAGTTGCGTGAAGCGGCCGGCGTCATGCGATAGATCCGGTCGCGTGCAGCATACTGCTCGTCGTCACCGAGGAATGCCCGTATGCGCGCACGCACGGCCGCGTCTGACCATGCTTCGGAGGCTTGCGCGACCGCCGACCAGGCGTGTCTCCAGCTTCCCCAAGCCTGTGCGCTGCCGAGCGCGGAAAAGAAATGCGAAGCGCCGCCGGCCGGCCACTCGTCCAATGGGTTGATGCCGCTGACCATCATGACTTCCGAATCGCCGCGATATGTCTCCAGCAACTCGTCGCAGAATCGGAAGAACGAGTCCGATGCAATGACATCGTCCTCGACGAAAATGGCCTGTTCCGTTTCGGCGAATATCTGATCGATTCCCGACAGAACGCGACGCGAGCAGCCGAGATTTCCCTCGGCATAGAGCCGACGAACCGGACAAGGCCAGTCCGTCTCTTCCACCACCTGCCGCACGGCCGCCACTTGCTCGCGATCCAGGTCATGGGCCCGTGCGCCGTCCGCAACCACGAAAACCAAGGGCGGCCGCGCGGCGCGGATAGCAGCGAATATCGCCGGCAGGTGCTGAGTCCGGTTGTAGATGAAGATGGCGACTGGCGTGCCGATCGACATGAGATGCCCGCATCGTGCGAATATCGATACTAGTCAGTGACAGCCTGGGCGCCAAGCCGGCGCGCGGCCTCCAGTTCCTGCGCGGCGTCGCGCGCGCGGCCCTGCCGCTTCAGCCAAAGCGCGCTCCACCACCGCAAGAGGGGATCCGCGGGCATCGCGTTGCGCCAATGGATGATGCCGCCTTCGATCTCAAACGCCTCTGCCGGCAACGAGCTGGCCCAGTCATCCAGCTTCGCGCCATCACCGGCGCGCCACGCCGCGACGGCGGCAGTGGCCGCACGCTCCTCCCAGCCTTGCGAGACGAGGAACAGGGCCGCCTCGCCTATGACCGATACCGGCAGGATTGGCCTCGCCGGCCTGGCGGACGCGCCGGTCACCGCTTTCAACAGATCGGCCGCTTGGCGCTCCGGCGCAAACGCGTCCCTGGCATAGGCCCGTGCATTGGCGCCAAGCTCGCGGCAGCGATCGGGATTCCGGTGGAGATACTCGATCGCGTGCGCGAACTCCCGCTCGGTCCGCGCGATCAGGCCGGTCTTTCCATCCTCCACGAACCGCGCCGGTCCGCCATGCGGCAGGATGACCGGCGGGATGCCGGCATACATCGCCTCCTGGAGGCTCTTGTCGGAGGTGGCGTAGGTGGTCCTGGACAGCGGATACCCGAACACGTCGCTGGTCTTGAGAATTCCGGCGATATCCTCGACGAAGCCCGGGCATTCGAACCGCGCCGGGTCGGCGCAGTACCGGATGGAATCGGCAAGCGCCGCATCCGGCACGCCGCCGTAGATCCGGACCCGGATGCCGGGTACGTCGATCCCAGCCATGATACCGGCGAAGTCGGAGTGGATCTTTCCGCGATTGAGCGTGCCGATATAGTCGACATTGAATCCGTCGTGCGGCTCCGCATGAACCGCCGCTACGCGGCTGAAGTCGGCGATGCCGGGCACGACCGGTGTGTCGCCCTTGGCCCACTGGCGACGCAGGTCCGGCGGGGGCGGCGCGGTCAGCACCAGGGCGGCGGCCGAACTCATT
Organism: Dongiaceae bacterium; assembly: GCA_035699005.1. Taxonomy (GTDB): domain Bacteria; phylum Pseudomonadota; class Alphaproteobacteria; order Dongiales; family Dongiaceae; genus Dongia_A. The sequence continues at coordinate 11,987 of DASSBF010000056.1, read as the reverse complement.
GCGCGCATGTTCAGCACCTGCGGATGGGTCGTGCCGAGCACCTTGGCCCAGACCACATAGCGCGCAGCAAGGCCGGCCGACAGAAATCGCCAGACGCGCGGCGTGTTCCAGAAATGGAGCAGCACGATGTCGCTGCCGCCGACCAGCCGCGCAATCTCCACCGGCTGCGGCGCGCGCATTACCTCCACTTCCATCCGACGCGCCGCGAAGATGGCGGGCGGATAGCCCTCCTGCCCCAGGCTGAGGATGCGGTGCGCGATGTCCGGCTGCAGGCGCTTCGCGTGCTGCACGAACGCCAGCAGCGACCGGGCGGGGCCGCCGGCGCCCATTGTGTCGATCACATGGAGAAGTTTCATGCGGCTGTCAGCACGTCAGAGGCGGGACTCGTATCTCTCCTATGATCGCAGGAAACAGCGGTTCTCATGGATCGAATCTGCAATTGGAATCGTCGCTTGGCGGCGGCAATGGTTTCGTTGGAAGAGGATTGGATCTGTCTCGATTGGAAGACCGGTCCCGCTTTCCAGTTGGTCATCACCCGGTCGAGCGCTCTGCAATCCTGACCTCCCGAGGTCTGGCATTGTGCAGTGCAAGGTGGTGTCTGCGGCTTTCGGGAGCCATCGGAATTGCAGGAAATGCATGGCTGATTTGCTGATATTTTGTATGCCAGATGCCGAATCCCACTGGAAAAAGACAGCACACGTGCCATATTAGGGGCAGTGCAGCATCGCGGTTGTGCAGTGCAGTGTCGCGATGAAGCCACGAATAGGAGAGGGTGATATGGCCGGTTTCGATCTTGTCAGCGTCGTTGTCATCGCGCTCGCCGTGGGCGGGCTTGCCGCGGTGCTCGGGGAAATTCTCGTGAAGGATCCGCGCAGCCTGGGCGAGATTGTGACCGACAGCCGCCGTTTTGCCGAAGCCCCGCTGCCGGGCAGCGCGGTCTCTGGCGCCACCGGCCATGTGGCCCGCCCGGCAACAGCGACCGCCAGGCCGGCGGCCAACGCCAACAGCCCGCGCCTTGTTGCCTGACGGCTACGCGAGCCGTCAATCCTTCGGTTTCTACCGAGGTAGTCCCTCGAAGCCACTCATGAACAAGCCCCGCGCTCCAGCGTGGGGCTTGTTCTTGGTGCGGCAACTGCAGCCGCGGCGGGTGGGGCGGCGCAATCCCGGCAGGATTCGCTCTACCTGACCAGCGTGACCGGCACTCTACTGAGGTGCAGCACCTTCTGTCCGACCGACCCAAGCAGGAAGCCGGCGGCACGGCCAAACCCGTGCGTGCCCATGGCGATGCAATCGCAGTCCCGCTGCTTGGCATAGGCGGCGATGGTCTCCGCCGGCTCGCCGACCACCGTGCTGCTCGCATAGTTAAGGCCGGTATCGTCGAGCAGCTTGCGGGCGCCAGCCAGCGCCTTGGCGCCTTCCTCGCGGTGATAGTCGCCCACGACAGTGGGATCGATGAATGTCGTCGCCGCAGCAGGCAGGGATGGCTGGACGTTGAGCAGATGGATGTCGAGCTCGCGGCTCGCCTGGGCCAGCGTGCCGGCCACGAACCGCACTGCGGCAAGAGACGAGTCAGAGCCGTCCACCGCGATCAGAATACGCATTTCCTTGGCTCCCTGGTGGTCCGCGGTTCCAGCCCGCCGATAGAAACCCGCATCATTCTGGTACGGAACTCAAGATGCGAGGTCCAGCTTCTGCCGCCGCCGCGCCTCGATCATGCGTGCAAGGCAGAGGCCGACGACGACAACGAACAGCGCGCCGACAATCGGGGCGATGTACCAGTCGTGCAGGTACGGGGCCTCTTGCTCGACCGTGCCGGCAAGCACCGGATCGGTGATCAGGACCTCGCCGGCGATCCAGCCGAGCAGCGCGCCGCCGGCCGTGATCAGCAGCGGAAAGCGCTCCAGCGCCGCAATCACCAATGTGCTGCCGTAGACGATGAGCGGCATGCTGATCGCGAGGCCGATGATCAGCAGGAGCAGGCTGTCCTGGGCCGCCGCAGCGATTGCGATCACGTTGTCCAGGCTCATGACGGCGTCGGCAATGACCACCGTCCGCACCGCCGAGAGCAGCGTGGACGCACCCTTGGACTCGCCCTTCTCGGAATGCTCCTCAGGCAGGGTCAGCTTGATGGCGATCCACAGCAGAAGGATGCTGCCGGTGACCTTGAGATAAGGAATCGTGAGAAGCTTGACGACGAAGATCGAGAAAACGATGCGCAGGGCGATCGCGCCAAGCGAGCCCAGCAGAACGCCCCAGCGGCGCTGTTTCGGCGGCAGCGGCCGGCAGGCCAGTGCGATGGCGACTGCGTTGTCGCCGCTCAGCAGGATGTTGATCCATATGATCTCGAGAAGCGTCAGGAAGAACTGCTGGTCCAGGGCTATTTCCACGCCATTCTCCTCCCTTGCCCTCGGCCGTTGGGCCCCGATCTGACCTGTCGTTCCACGACAGTTGTGTTCTTATACGTCATACAGTATAATAAATACCAGCGCTCCGTTCCGCAACGGCCGCGGACGGAAAGCGCCGAACGACGAAAAGCCGGCCAGGCTTCGGTCAACGCCGGCAAAAACCCTGGGAGGACATCGATGTCACGCAAGCCGGAAAACTCGTTAATCGTTGCCGCGGCGCTCGTCGTGGGCGCGGGTGCCTTCAGCGTGGCTGGCGCGAGCGCAGCCAATGCCGAATGGAAGCCGACCAAGACTGTGGAGTTCGTCGTGCCCGCCGGTACAGGCGGCGGCGCCGATCAGATGGCCCGCATGATCCAGGGCATCATCCAGAAGCACAACCTGATGGACCAGTCCCTGGTCGTCGTGAACAAGGCCGGCGGATCGGGTGGCGAGGGCTTCCTGGACGTCAAGGACTCGAAGGGCGATCCGAACAAGATCATCATCACGCTGTCCAGCCTGTTCACCACGCCGCTGGCCACCGGGATCCCCTTCAACTGGGAGGACATAACGCCAGTCGCCATGCTGGCGCTTGACGAGTTCATCCTCTGGGTGAACGCGGATACCCCGATCAAGACGCCACAGGAATATGTCGACGCCGCCAAGGCCGCCAACGGCTCGTTCGCGATGGCCGGCACCGGCTCGAAGCAGGAAGACCAGATCATCACCGTCGGTCTGGAGCAGGCGACCGGCATCAAGCTCAAATACATCTCGGAGAAGGGCGGCGGCGACGTCGCGAAGGCCCTGGTCGGCAATCACGTGAACTCGACCGTGAACAATCCGATCGAGCAGGTATCGTTCTGGAAGGCAGGCAAGACCCGGGCGCTCTGTGTGTTCGACGGCAAGCGCATCGAACTGACCGAGAAGATCACGGCCGACATGTCCTGGCACGACATCCCGACCTGCAAGGAATCGGGGCTGAACATCGAGTACACCATGCTGCGCGGCATCTTCATGCCGGCTGACGTGCCGCCGGAGGCGGTCGCATACTACGTCGACCTGTTCAAGAAGGTGCGCGAGCAGCCCGAGTGGCAGGAGTTCATGAAGAAGGGCGCCTTCAATCAGACTTTCATGTCGGGCGATGAGTTCAAGCAGTGGCTGACCAAGGCCGCGACCCTCCACAAGGATCTGATGACCAAGGCGGGGTTCCTCGCCAACTGACGATGCGGAGGCTCCGCCGGAAACCCGGCGGAGCCTCTTTTTGTCGCTGCGGGTGCGCCTTTTCCCGCCAGACCACGCGGAGCAATTCCGTATGCAGCAAGATGAAGAATCAAACGACAACGGTCTGGTGTCGACCAGGGCGGCCGACGTCGTCGTCGCGCTGATCCTCATCGGCCTAGGTGCGCTGGTGGTGACCGACAGTCTGCGGCTCGGCATCGGCTGGGGCGAGTATGGCCCGAAATCAGGCTATTTCCCGTTCTACACCGGATTGGCGATCATTCTGGCGAGCCTCGGCACGATCGGCGTCACGCTGCTTCGCCGCGGCAAGGCGCATGGATACTTCGTCAGCCGCGGACAGGTGGTTCATGTCCTCAAGGTCTTCGTGCCCTCGGCGGTCTACGTTCTGTTGATCGGGTTCATCGGCATCTACGTCGCGAGCGCGATTTTCATCGCCGGGTTCATGCGCTGGATCGGCAGATTCCGCTGGCTCACGATCATTGTCGTCAGCCTCGCGGTGCCGTTCTGTCTATTCCTGATGTTTGAGATCTGGTTCAAGGTCCCGCTGCCGAAGGGACCGCTCGAGAATCTGCTCGGCTACTGACCGGCAGATCGCGAACCGCCCTGCAGGGAGAGTTGTGTGGAAGCGCTGCATTCGTTGATCGCTGGCTTTGGCGTTCTCGGCGACCCGATGAACATCATGTACATGTTCATCGGAATCACGCTGGGAGTTCTGATCGGCGTATTGCCGGGACTGGGTGGCGCGAACGGCGTGGCGATTCTGCTGCCGCTCACGTTCAGCATGCACCCGACATCGGCAATCATCATGCTGTCGTGTATCTACTGGGGCGCGCTGTTTGGCGGGGCGATCACCTCCATCCTGTTCAACATCCCCGGGGAGCCGTGGTCGGTTGCGACGACGTTCGACGGCTATCCAATGGCGCAGCAGGGACGCGCAGGCGAAGCGCTGACCGCTGCCTTCACATCCTCGTTCTTCGGCGCGCTGTTCGCCGTCATCATCCTCACCTTCCTGGCGCCGGTGGTCGCCTCGTTCGCGCTGGAATTCGGGCCGGCGGAACTGTTCGCCGTCCAGCTCCTGACCTTCTGCAGCTTCGTTGGCCTCGGCAAGGAGCCGCCGCTCAAGACGATCGCCTCGATGATGCTCGGCTTCGCGCTCGCCGCGGTCGGCCAGGATCCGACGACCGGCCAGTTGCGGATGACCTTCGGGTGGTACGAGCTGCTGCACGGCTTCAATTTCCTGATTGCCGTGATCGGCCTGTTCGGCATCGGCGAGATCATGCTGACGATGGAGGAAGGGCTGGCGTTCAAGGGCCGCAGCGCCAAGATCAATCCACGCGTCGTGCTGCAGACCTGGGCCATCCTGCCCAGGTACTGGATGACGTCGCTGCGCGGCGCGATCGTCGGCTGCTGGATGGGAATAACGCCGGGCGGCGCCACGCCCGCTTCCTTCATGAGCTACGGCCTTGCCAAGCGGTTCTCCAAGCGCGGGGAGAATTTCGGCCGCGGCGAGATCGAAGGCGTGGTGGCGCCGGAAACCGCTGCCCACGCTGCCGGCACCAGCGCATTGCTGCCGATGCTGACGCTGGGGATTCCGGGTTCGCCGACCGCCGCCGTGCTGCTGGGCGGACTGCTGATCTGGGGACTGGAGCCGGGACCGATGCTGTTCGTCGAGCAGCCGGATTTCGTCTGGGGCCTGATCGCCAGCATGTATATCGGCAACATCGCGGGGCTGATCGTGGTGCTGACCACCGTGCCGGTCTTTGCGGCAATCCTGCGCATTCCGTTCAGCATCATCGCCCCGATCATCGTCACCATCTGCGCGATCGGCGCCTACACCGTGAACAACGCCTTGCTCGACATCAGCTTCATGCTGATCTTCGGTGTCGTCGGCTACGCCTTCAAGAAACTCCACTATCCCCTGGCGCCCCTGGTGCTGGCCTTGGTGCTCGGCGACATGGCCGAATCGAACTTCCGCAATGCCATGATCCTGTCCGACGGCAGCCTTTCGATCTTCTGGTCGAACAGCCTGGTCAGCTCGATCTGCGGGCTGGCGATTTTCATGTTGCTCTGGCCGGCGCTGGCGGCTGGCTTCCAGCGCCTGCGGCGCACGATGTCGCACTTGCCTGCGCAGTAGAGCCAGGAGGGGCGGGGTCACGATGCCGGCAGGCGGAATGCAGGACGCATCGCATATTCGGACGACGGTTGGTGGAGGGGGATCGAGATGAACGACGCCATTCCCAAGCTCACGGTCAAGCCTCTCAACACGACGTTCAGCTTCCGCAACCAGGCTTATGAGTCGCTGAAGCGGGCGATCACGCAGATGGACATCTATGGCCATCGCAGCGCGATCCGCCTGGACGAGCGCCAACTGTCGCAGGATCTCGGCGTCAGCCGCACGCCGATCCGCGAGGCCTTGTCGCTGCTCGAGCAGGAGGGCTTCGTGCGCACCGAGCCGCGCCGCGGCATCTTCGTGGTGCGCAAGACCAAGGCCGAGATCATCGAGATGATCTACGCCTGGGCGGCGCTGGAGAGCATGGCGGCGCGGATGGCCACGCAGCAGGCGAGCGAGGAGGCAATTGCATCCCTGCGCACGCTCTTCACCGGCTTCGAGAGCAATCATCCGCGGGAGCATATGGACGAGTATTCCGAAGCCAACATCGCCTTCCATCAGGCGATCATCCGTCTCGGCGGCTGCAAGCTGATCGAGGAGATGACCAAGAATCTCTTCATCCACATGCGCGCAATACGACAGGCGACGATCGGCCAGGACAACCGCGCCGATCGCTCCATGGCCGACCATCTCGCCATCATCGAGGCCCTGGAGCGGCGCGACACCGATAAGGCCGAGCAGCTCGTGCGCCGGCATACGCTCGACCTGGCCGCGCATGTCGAACGCTACTGCACCTATCTCGACTGACCGGAGGCGGGCCTTGAAAGCGGTCTGGAGTGTGGTGTATGGTATGCCACGAAATGAAGGAAACATGAGATATTTCAAAACGCTCGCTTTGGAACCTGCCGCCCTGGCGGGCCTGCCTGCGGACGGATGTTGGCGGGCAAGAGGTGGTGGCGTGACGAGGCGGGTACGACGGGAGGAGAACCATGGCTGACTCTGCAGCCGGTGCCGTGGCGCGAAAACTGGATGCGGCGCCCGAGGCCGACGCATCGCAGGCATTGACCGACGGCTTTCACCTTGTCATCGACGCGCTCAAGCTGAACGGCGTCAACACCATCTACAACGTGCCGGGCATCCCGATCACGGACCTCGGCCGTCTGGCCCAGGCCTCCGGGATGCGGGTCATCTCTTTCCGCCATGAGCAGAACGCCGGCAACGCCGCCGCGATCGCCGGCTTCCTGACCAGGAAGCCGGGCGTATGCCTCACGGTGTCGGCACCGGGTTTCCTCAACGGCCTGGTCGCGCTGGCCAATGCCACGACCAACTGCTTCCCCATGATCCTGATCTCCGGCTCGTCCGAGCGCGAGGTTGTCGACCTGCAGCAGGGCGACTACGAAGAGATGGACCAGCTCGCCATCGCCAAGCCGCTGTGCAAGGCAGCGTTCCGCGTGCTGCACGCCGCCGATATCGGGATCGGCGTGGCGCGCGCCATTCGCGCCGCGGCCTCCGGCCGCCCGGGCGGTGTCTATCTCGACCTGCCGGCGAAGCTGTTCGCGCAGGTCATCGATGCGGGGGCCGGTCGCAAGTCCCTGGTCAAGGTCATCGACCCGGCCCCCGCGCAGTTTCCGAGCCGGGACGCGATCGCTCGCGCGCTCGACGTGCTCAAGAGCGCCAGGCGTCCGCTGATCGTCCTCGGCAAGGGCGCGGCCTACGCCCAGGCCGACGACGCGATCCGCGCGTTCGTGGAGAAGAGCGGCGCGCCGTTCCTGCCGATGAGCATGGCCAAGGGGCTGCTGCCCGATACGCATCCGCAATGCGCGGGCGCGGCGCGTTCGCTGGTGCTCAAGGATTCGGACGTCGTGATGCTGCTCGGCGCCCGCCTCAACTGGCTGCTCTCGCACGGCAAGGGCAAGTCCTGGGGCGATGCGCCGAAGCGGTTCATCCAGGTCGACATCGAGCCGCGGGAGATGGACAGCAACGTCGAGATTGCGGCGCCCGTGGTGGGCGATATCGCCTCCTCCGTGCAGGCGCTGCTCGACGCCATGGGCGGCAAATGGAACGCTCCGCCTGCCGACTGGGTCGGCGCCGTCAAGGCGAAGCGCGAGGAGAACGTCGCAAAGATGGCGCCGCGCCTGATGAACAATCGCTCGCCGATGGACTTCCACGGCGCGCTGGGAGCGCTCCGCACCGTTATCAAGGAGCGGCCGGACGCGATCCTGGTCAACGAGGGTGCCAACACGCTCGATCAGGCCCGCGGCATCATCGACATGTATCAGCCGCGCAAGCGTCTCGACGTCGGCACCTGGGGCGTCATGGGCATCGGCATGGGCTTCGCCATCGCCGCCGCCATCGAGACCGGCAAGCCCGTGCTGGCGATCGAGGGCGACAGCGCCTTCGGCTTCTGCGGCATGGAGGTCGAGACCATCTGCCGCTACGAACTTCCGGTCTGCGTCGTCGTCTTCAACAATGACGGCATCTATCGCGGCACCGACGTCAACCCGGCCGGCTCCGATCCGGCGACGACGGCGTTCGTCAAGGGCGCGCGCTACGACAGGATGATGGAGGCCTTCGGCGGCGCCGGCGTCAATGCGACCACGCCCGACGAATTGAAGCGCGCCGTCGACCAGGCGATGGATTCCGGCCGGCCGACGCTCATCAACGCGGTCATCGATCCGGCGGCGGGCAGCGAGAGCGGCCGGATCGGCAATCTCAACCCGCAAAGCGCGCTGTCCAAGAAGAAGCCGGCGTGACCGGGGCACATCTCTGAGCGAACTGAGGACGCTATGAAAGCACTCGAAGGCATCAAGATCCTGGACTTCACCCACGTTCAGTCGGGGCCGACCTGCACCCAGCTGCTGGCATGGTTCGGCGCGGACGTCATCAAGGTCGAGCGCCCCGGCGTCGGCGACATCACGCGCGGCCAACTCCAGGACATCCCGGGCGTGGACAGCCTCTATTTCACCATGCTGAACCACAACAAGCGGTCGATCACCCTCGATGGCAAGAACCCCGAGGGCAAGAAGATCCTCGAGGCGCTCGTGAAGACGTGCGACGTGATGGTCGAGAACTTCGCGCCCGGCGCGCTCGACCGCATGGGCTTCACCTGGGCTCGCATCCAGGAGCTCAACCCCAAGATCATCCTCGCCTCCATCAAGGGCTTCGGTCCGGGACCCTACGAGGATTGCAAGGTCTACGAGAATGTCGCCCAGTGCACCGGCGGCGCGGCCTCCACCACGGGCTTTCGCGACGGGCCGCCGCTCGTCACCGGCGCGCAGATCGGCGATTCGGGGACTGGCCTGCATCTCGCGCTCGGCATCGTCACGGCGTTGTTCCACCGCACCAAGAGCGGGCGAGGCCAGCGGGTGACCGCGGCCATGCAGGACGGCGTCCTCAACCTGTGCCGGGTCAAGCTGCGCGACCAGCAGCGCCTTTCGCACGGGCCGCTCAAGGAATACAGTCAGTACGGGGAAAACGTGCCGTTCGGCAACGCCGTGCCGCGTGCCGGCAACGATTCCGGCGGCGGCCAGCCCGGCTGGATCCTCAAGTGCAAGGGTTGGGAGGCGGATCCCAACGCCTACATCTATTTCATCACCCAGGCGCCGGTGTGGGAGCAGATCTGCGACGTCATCGGCAAGCCGGAGTGGAAGGCCGATCCCGACTATGCCAAGCCCGGCGCACGGCTGCCGCGGCTCCGGCACATCTTCGACACGATCGAGCAGTGGACCATGACCAAGTCCAAGTTCGAGGTCATGGACATCCTCAACCAGCACGACATCCCATGCGGCCCGATCCTGTCGATGAAGGAGATCCTCGAAGAACCGTCATTGCGCAAGACGGGAACCGTGGTGGAGGTCGATCATCCCAAGCGGGGCAAGTACCTGTCGGTCGGCAATCCCATCAAGCTGTCGGACAGCCCGGCGGAGGTGCGCCGCTCGCCCCTTCTGGGCGAGCACACCGAGGAGATCCTCCGCGGCGTGCTGGGTTATTCCGAGGCCGACCTTCGGCGGATCAAGAGCTCCGGCGCGATCGGCGAACCGCCTTCCCACGCGGCAGCCCAATAGTCCATAGTCACGTCGGGGGCGCGGGCGAGAGCGCTCGCGCCTGCAACGACGGGAGGCTGCCATTCGGATCGTGGTGCATGGCCAGCAGGCTTTTGGCCGGGCTGTTCTGGAGAAGCTGCTCGACAAGGGCGAGAACGTGGTTGCGGTGTTCGCGGCGCCGGACAAGGAAGGGCGCCAGCGCGACCCGCTGGCTGAGCTGGCCGCGGCGAAAGGTCTGCCGCTGCACCAGCCCGCGTCGTGGAAGACGCCTGAGGCCAAGGCGTTGATGGCGCGATATCAGCCCGACCTGTGCATGATGGCCTATGTCACGCTGTTCGTGCCCCAGGACGTGATCGACCTGCCTACGAAGGGCACCTTCCAGTATCACCCCTCATTGCTGCCGCGCCACCGCGGACCTTCCTCCATCAACTGGCCGATCATCGGCGGCGAGACGATGACGGGACTCAGCATCTTCTGGCCCAATGAAGGGCTGGATGAAGGGCCGATCCTGCTGCAGAAGGAAGTAGAGATCAGCCCCGACGACACGCTCGGCTCGCTCTACTTCAACCACCTGTTTCCCATGGGCGTCGAGGCGATGATGGAGGCGCTCGCGATGGTGCGCCAAGGCAAGGCGCCCTCCATCCCGCAGGACGACTCGCAGGCGAGTTATGAGAGCTGGTGCGGGAAGAAGGAGGCTGAAGTCGACTGGTCCAAGCCGGCCTCCGATGTCTACAACCTCATCCGCGGCTGCGACCCGCAGCCCGGTGCCTGGACCACCTGCAAGGGCACCGCGACGCAGATCTACGATAGCGTCCGGTCCGAAGGCAGCGGCGCGCCCGGCGCGATCATCGAGGCGGGACCGGCCGGCGTGCGCGTTGCAGCCGGCGATGGCGCCATCACGGTGAAGCGTGTCCGTAGCGGCGGCCAGAAGATCGCAGCCGCTGAATGGGCCGTGCAGGCAGGCCTGCGCGTGGGCGACCGTCTGGGCAAGTAGCTGCGCGGCCTACAAGGTGGGGCAACCACATATCGAACTGAGACTCCGGGAATTGCCCCTCTCCCCTCGCGGGAGAGGGCTGCGAAGGCTTAGCGAGCGTCAGCGAGCTTAGTTAGCCGTAGCTGGGTGAGGGGGCCGCGCCGAAAGGCGCGCAGCGCGCAAGCGCTGAAAGTGTGTGTCTTGCGCTGGCATTTCTGGCGCTCTTTCGAGCGCGCGCACCTGTCGGTGCGCACTCCCTCATCCAACTGCGGCTAGGCTCGCTGACGCTCGCCAAGCCTCCGTATCCTTCTCCCGCAAGGGGAGAAGGGGCTATTGGTTGGGGTAGTAGATACGCAATTCTTTATCCCGACACGGGGGAAGGGCGAGTCCTTCTTGTCGCCCGGAGGCCGCTACGCCGCGCTCTGCTTGCGCAGCAGCTCCACCAAGGTGCTGCCGAGGCGCGCCGGCGACGGTGAGACTTGGATGCCTGCCGCTTCCAGGGCGGCGATCTTGTTCTCCGCGCCGCCCTTGCCGCCCGAGATGATCGCGCCGGCGTGGCCCATGCGGCGGCCGGGAGGGGCCGTGCGGCCGGCGATGAACCCGACCATCGGCTTCCTCCGGCCCCTCTTCGCCTCGGCGGCGATGAAGGCGGCGGCTTCCTCCTCGGCCGAACCGCCGATCTCGCCGATCATGACGATCGATTCCGTCTCCGGATCGGACAGGAACAGGTCGAGCACCTCGATGAATTCCGTGCCCTTGACGGGATCGCCGCCGATGCCGACCGCCGTGGTTTGGCCGAGGCCCGCACGGGTCGTCTGGTAGACCGCTTCGTAAGTGAGCGTCCCCGAGCGCGACACGATCCCGACCGAGCCCCGTTTGAAGATATTGCCCGGCATGATGCCGATCTTGCATGCGCCGGCGGTCATCACGCCGGGACAGTTCGGACCGATCAGACGCGAAAATGAGCCGGTGAGCGCGCGTTTGACCTTGACCATATCGAGAACCGGAATGCCCTCGGTAATGCACACGATGAGCGGGATCCCGGCGGCAACCGCCTCGCAGATCGCGTCGGCGGCGCCGACCGGCGGCACATAGATGACGGTCGCGTCCGCGCCGGTCTGGTCGCGTGCCTCCGCGACGGTGTCGAACACGGGCAGGTCGAGATGGGTCGTGCCGCCCTTGCCCGGCGAGACGCCGCCGACCATCTTCGTGCCATAGGCGACGGCCTGCTGGGAGTGGAA
>DASSBF010000055.1:0-17227 GCA_035699005.1 Dongiaceae bacterium | reverse complement strand
CATCAACTTCTTCACCAACACGCGCGTCGAGCCGGACGGCCGGTTCGTCTCGCCGCCCAACCCGGTGCCGCCCGGCGCGTTCGTGGAGATGAAGGCGCTGATGGACCTGATCTGCGTCGTCTCCTCCTGCCCGTTCGATCTAAATGTCGAAGGCTGGACCATCAACGCCGGCCAGGGCCCGACCGAGCTGCTGGTGGAAGTCCGCTGATCCGCCAGCGCGCGGCTTCGCTCGTTCCGCCGCTACGCCCTCTCGCCCCCCTTCGCCCCCGCATGCGGCCCCAGCCTTCTTCGCTGGTGCTCGATCGTGAACACGTGGCTGTAGAGGTTGGCGATCCACTGCTTGCCCTCGATGGTGAGCTCGAGATAGCCGAGCGCCTCGCCGATATAGGGTTCGACATTGCCCCAGAAGAACGCCGGGTACTTCTCGATCATGTCGGCGGGGCTGGTGTAGCCGCAGCTCTTGGCCATGCCGGTCTCCAGGAACTCGGCATAGAGCGCGTTGAGGCGCCGCAGGTAGAGCGGATCGGCGAGCTGGCCGATCAGGTCTGCCGCGCGCACCAGCCCCGGCTCGGTATCGGTCTCGTCGTGCTTGCCGTCCTTCGGCACCGGATAGCGCGTCATCTCGATCGCGCGCGCGATGCGCTCCGCATCCACGCCCGGCACCGACTTGAACCGGTGGCGCACGAAGATCTTCGAGCGGTCGACATGATAGGGCGCGAGCGCCGCGTCGGACGCGCCGCGCTGCAGCGTCACCGTCGTGCCGCTGTCGTCGATCACGAAGCGGTCGGCCTCGTCGCCCGGGCACACGCCGCGCACATAGCCGATGTCGTGCGTGATGAGGGCGAGCGTGAAATGCAGCCAGTCCGCCGGCTCCAACGGCTGGCGCAGCAGGCGCCCGCGCAGGATCGCCTCGCCCACCAGGGTCGCCAGCGCGGTGTGGTTGGTGCTGTGGTAGAGCGCGTCGCTGTTGGCGATCCACTCGATCACCAGCCGGCCGGCGCTCTCCAGGATGCGCCCGAACTCCGGCTCGCGGCCGCCGTATCTCCGATCGTAGGTCTCGCTGAGATGGCGTCCCAACGCTTCCGATAACAAGGTGGTCGGATTGAACATCCCCGCCTCCATCGAGCCCGCGCGAGCGTGCCGATTATAGGCCCCTTCCGGATGGCAGCGGTAGTGCCGCGTCGGCAGCGCCTTCGCAAGAGACCGGGCCAGTGTCGGCTTTCAACGTCAGCGGCAGATCACGTCGATTGTCCGGCTGGCCCGGTCGATGGTGCACCGGCCGGCCGCATCTGGTTGAGACAGCAGGCCGCTCCAGTCGCCCTTGCGGTAGCGCTCGACGGCGGCTGGGCCGAGGTGCAAGCACACCCGATACTCGACGAACGACTTGCCGTCGTCCTCCGACACGAAGGCCCACACCAGCACCTTGCCTTGCTCCGGTGCCGGCCACAGCGTGTTCGGAACGAAATCGTCCAGCCAGAGGAATCGCATGGTCTGGTCGCGGGACGCCCGCAGCTCGGCAGTGATGCAGCGTGCCAGCCGGGGCCAGAACTCCGCTTCTGCGAGCAGTGCGCCCTCACTCGCCGGACCCAGGCGCTCGATCAGGTTCCGGCAATGCGCCGCGCCCACCTCGCGCGCCCATTGCTCCGCCCGGTCGATCTCCGGCTGCAGCCGCGCCAGCGACTCTGGCTTCCACAGCAACCTCGTCTCCCCGAAAGGATAGGCATCCGTCTCGGACGCGATTGCGACAAACGGAACGATGTCGACATCGCGATCATCGAGGTCGGCCTCCCGCTGCCGACCGATGATCCGCCGCGCGCCCTCGATGAACGACAGGGTGCCAGCCAGCATGAAGCGGGCCGTCGCCACGACTTCCAGCCGCGCCTTTTCGACTTTGGGGTCGGCGCTCATGCCTCATTTCCAGCTCAAAATTCTTGACCAAATGAAACGATAGTATATATCATTGCTATATGCCATGGCGAGGCCATTGATGGAAGATTTGGCGAAGTTGTTCTGGTCGGGTCGCTCACAGGCCGTCCGTTTGCCGAAGGAGTACCGCTTCGAGGGCGAGGCGGTGCGCATCCGGCGCCATGGCGCGACGGTCATCCTGGAGCCGCTTCCCAAGGACTGGGCCTGGCTCGATGCAATTTCGGGACCGCTGGATGCCGACATGGTCGAGGCAGCGCGCAGGCAACCTGCGCCGCAGAGGCGCCGCGGCCTGGACAAGCTGTTTCGCAAATGAAGTACCTGCTCGATACCAACACCCTGATTGCGATCTTCAACCACCCCAGTTCTTCGGCCCACCGGCGGCTGCGGAGCCAGTCACCGAGCGACATCGCGATCTCGTCGATCGTTGCGTACGAGCTGTACTACGGTGCGTTCAAGAGCGCGCGGCAAGGCGAGAATGCCGGGCGGATAGACGCGCTGCAGTTTCAGATACTCCCGTTCGATCGCGAAGACGCCCGGCATGCGGGCGATGTGCGGGCGGCTCTCGAGCGCGCCGGCACGCCGATCGGCTCGTACGACATCCTGATCGCAGGCCAAGCGCGATCGCGGAATCTCATTCTCGCCACTAACAACGGCCGCGAATTCGCGCGTGTCGACGGATTGCAGATCGAAGATTGGCATCGCTGAGAGTGCCCGCGCTGCGTGGCGGAATAGATTCATGACTCCGATCACCCTCTCGACCCCGCGCCTCATCCTGCGCCCCTGGCGCGACGACGATGCCGAGCTCTTCGCCGCCATGTTCGCGGACCCGAAGGTCATGCAGTTCCTGGGGCCGGCGCCGAAGGACCGCGCCGCGATCGATGCGGGTATCCAGCGCACCAAGGCGCACTTCGCCGCGCACGGTTTCGGCTGGTGGGCGGTGGAGGTGCCGGGCGTCGCGCCGTTCATCGGCTTCATCGGCCTCGCGGTGCCGCGCTTCGAGGCGCCCTTCATGCCGGCGGTGGAGGTCGGCTGGCGCCTCGCGAGGGCGCATTGGGGCAAGGGCTACGCCACCGAAGGGGCGCGCGCCGCGCTCGAATTCGGCTTCACGCAGCTCGGCCTCGAAGAGATCGTCGCCTTCACCGTGCCTGCCAACGCGCGCTCCCTGCGCGTGATGGAGCGCCTCGGCATGACGCACGCACCGGCGGAGGATTTCGACCACCCGCGCCTGGCCGAAGGCCACCCGCTGCGCCGCCACGTGCTCTATCGCCTCGGCCGGGCGCGCTGGCGGGAGCTCCACGGAAGGCCTTGCTAGATCAGGAAAAGGACGAGGCCGACCGCTAGCGCCACGACCAGGACCAGGAGAATCCCGCCGCCGACCGGACGATGCGAGCGCGCGTGCTCGCGCAGGGTGTCCTGATAAGACGAATCATCGAACATGAGCCACCTCCCGAGCGCGAGGCCCTCTTCCGGCAGTTCGATTGACCAATTCAGGATGCCGCGGGCAATGAAATTTCGACGCCCCAAGGCATCCCATCGGCGCATCCCATGCGCGATATGGCATACAAAGCCGTCTCTTGCAATCCGCGCGGGGTCGCATCACATCAGAACCAGCCGCAAAGCCGGGTGACAGCCGCATGATGGCAAGATTCCTCAACTGGCTGAGCCATACCGTCACCAGCCTGTCCGAGAAGGCGGTGGACGACGCCCTGGACGGGGACTCGTCCAAGCCGGTCGATTTCGAGATCCTCGGCGACCCGCGGCATCCGCAGTTCCACGAAATGCAGCGGCGCCATCACGCGCAGCAGGCGCGCGAGGAGCGCGCCGATCTGGAGTGACGCTGTCCGTGCGGTGGCGCCGGCCGCTCACCCCGCTTTCGCGATCTCCATCACGCAATGGACATAGTCCATGCCATGGCCTTCCGGCGCCCGCGCGACCGCGGCCTCGTAGGCGCCGTAGAAGTCATCGAGGATGGCCGCGCGCTCAGGCGCCGGGCGGGCCGGATCGAGCGCGCCGCCGAACGTCGTCTCGGTCCAGGAGCGCAGCGTCGGCACATAGGCCCTCGCGAACGCCGCCGCGTCGCGGTGCGCGCGGAACGCCTCCGCGAACGGGCACGGCGTCGTCATGGTGGAGATGTGCTCGAGCCGAAGGCCGGCGCGCGCGACCGTCGATGAAGGATCACGGAACGGCGCCGCGAACTCTTCCGGATTCTTGTAGTACTGCTGCAGCGTGCCGTTGACGTACTCGGCCTCGCCGATCCGCCCGGCGGCATACAGATCGCGCCAGTGGCGCGCGAATTCATCGAACATGTCGATGCCGCCGGTGTGGCCGAGATAGCGCCTCTCTTCGTCGATGCAGAAGTTCGCCAGCACCAGCCTGCCGCCCGGCCGCAGCTCGCGGGCGCGCGCCAGCAGGATGGTCTCCCAATCCGCCAGCCCCTGGGCGCGGAACGCATCGCGCTCCGCCGGCGCCGCGCCGACCGCCTGGACATGATCGGCGATCATGCAGGGCCGCCGGCTCAGCCAGTGCATCGCGGTCGCCGAGAAGCCGAAGGAGAGCGTGCCGCTGCTGACCACCTGCCGGTAGAAGCTGGTTCCGCTGCCGAAGATGTAGAGGTGCGGCGCCTCCGCCAGCGGCGCGCGCGCCTCGTTGCCGAGCAGCCCTTGCGTCAGGCGGAACAGCGCCGAGAAGTCGTTGTGCGGCAGGTCGGTGTAGACGATGTTGATCTCGCGCTCCGGCTCGCGCGCGCGGATGGCCTCGGCCAGCCTGCGCATCAGGTCCAGCGAGGTGCCGCCGTCCGCCGCGCCGAAATCGGCGATCACGAACGGCCGCCCCGGCTCCAGCCGCGTCATGCGCGCCGCGGCCGCGATTGCGCGCTCGCCGACCTTGTCGATCACCGTCTTCGCGCCGGTGGTGTGCGCGGAATAATACCCCGCCCCCCGCATCGCGATCGCCGTCCCGCCCGTGGCGCCGCTGCTCGCTGTACTCATGTCTCTCCTCTCCCCCGATCGCGCCGCACGTCGATGGTAATGCCTTCCCGCCACCGATGTCTCGACCCTTCGCGCCGACGAATCCCTTCCCCCCTTGTGGGGGAAGGATGCGTAGCCTTAGCGAACGAAGTGAGCTTAGGCGGAGCTGGATGGGGGGTGCCGCCGCACGATTGCCGAAGGCGGAGCACCGGAAAACCTTGCCGAGGCACTCCATCTTGCAGGCACTTCGCGATTCCTCCTCGCGTGGTGCGGCGGCACCCCCCATCCCGACCTTCCCCCACAAGGGGGGAAGGGGCTCATCGCGCGTGTCCGATCGTCCGCAGATTCCTATGGAGGAAGCGGGAACGTCGGCGATGCCGCGCTCGCGTGCCGATGCGCCCTCAGTTCCCCGCCTTCAGCGTGATCTGCCCGAACCCCGCCGCGACGTTGAGGCCCTGCACGCCTTCGACGCTGGCGGGCTGCAGCGCGATCTGGTCGTTGCTGCCGCCGAGGAGCACATTGGCGCCGAGGCCGAGGCCGACCGCCGCCGACCCCTGGACGCCCGCATAGTCGCCGGCCAGCGCGCCCTTCTTCACCTGGCCGGGCGCGAACACCAGCCAGATCATGTAGGCGCTCTGGGTGAAGCCGAGGTCGACGCCGTATTTCTTGACTTCGCCGTGATAGCGCTCGGCCGTGCCGTCGTGGCGCGTGAACAGGCAGCTGAGGCTCTTGGTCGAGCCGAAGATGAAGCCGGATCCGCCGGCGACCTTGCAGTTGAGCGAGCCGACATTGACGCCGGAGCCGGCCGAAGCCGGCAGTGCCGCGAACGGGCCGGCGGCGAGAACCGCCGCGAGCGCGGCGGCGAGCATGCGACGCTTGTTCATGGGAAGCCCCCTTGAGACTTGCCTCGCGCAGAAAGCGCGCAAGCACCCCGCGAATACTGGCCCGTTTCCCGCCCTCCGGCAAGGCAGCTGCATGCGGCGGGCACAGCGCCAATCGCATGGGATGGTCGTGGCCCCCACAAGCTACTTTTCCCCCTTGCGGGGCAGGGCAATCGCATTTGATTTCGAGACATGAGAAAAAACCCCTCTCCCCTCGCGGGAGAGGGTTGCGCAGGCTTAGCGAGCGCAGCGACCCCCGGGGCACTTTCGACCCGGGGGCGGAGCTGGGCGAGGGGGCCGCGCCGAAAGGCGCGCAGCGCGCGAGCGCTGAAGATTTGCGCTCTGGCTCTGACATCCTGGCGCTCTTGCGCGCGCGCGGCTCTCGCCGCGCGACCCCCCATCCAACTTCGGCTAGGCTCGGCTGCGCCTCGCCAGGCCTGCGCATCCTTCTCCCTCAAGGGGAGAAGGGACTATTTTGTCGGGCTTGATCTTTCATATGCGATTGCCCTTCCCCCTTGCGGGGGAAGGGATTGGGCAGCCCGTGCCGCCGGCTACTTCACCACGTGCCAGACGCCGCCCTCGCCGTCGCCTTCCGCGTCGCCCGGCTTCTCGTCGTCGTCGTAGAGATAGAGCGGCATGCCGTTGTGGGCCCATTGGCGCGTGCCGTCGGTGCGATCGACGATCGTCATCTGGCCGAACGGCTGCGCGTCGCTGGCGGCGGTGACCGGCGGCCAGTGCTCCGCGCACTTGCCGTAGCAGCTCGAGCTCCCGGCCGCATCCTTGTCGAAGGTGTAGACCGTCATCCCGTCCGGCGTGGTCATGACCTGCCCGGCCTCGGTGTCGTGCATGTAGTTGCCGGACGCCATGTAGTTGGCGTCCATCATGTGATGGTCCATGCCCATATCGTGGCTCGATGAGCAGCCGGCCAGCACCGATGCGGCGGCGAAGCCCGCCGCCGCCATGATCCTGCGAAGCGTCATCTCAGTCATCCTCCCGTGTGTCGCGCCCTGGTTCGCCCTGGCGCGCATCCATCGCGCCCCGGCGCGCCAACAGCACGCACCCTAACAGCGCGCGGCCTGACGGCGTTCCCACGGCCCGAACAACTTTCGGTGAACGGCGCCCCGCCGCCAGGGTGGATTGAGATCATTTCTCGGTCGCCGGGATCGCCTGGCGGGAGCAGCTCACTCCTGCACGGCCGGCTTGCGGCGCCGAAGCTGCGGGCCGGGCGAGCGCGGCATCGCATCGTTTCCCGGCCGATCATTCCCCGGGCGCGACCGCTCCCCGGCCGAGTGCGCCCGCGCGCTCGGGATCGCTGCCGGGATTCCTCCTGAGCTTCACGATGAAATCCCACGCCATCAGCAGCGATCCGAGCGAGAACACCACATCGCCCGGCAGCCGCATCCATTGCCAGAAGCCGGTCTGGTCGTAGAAGGCCTGGCTGCGGGCATACGCGAGGCCATGCTCGAACACGGCGTCCAGCTGCGGCCAGCCGATCGGGAAGAAGTGGATCACCACCCAGAGGACCACGCCGATGTTCATCAGCCAGAACGCCCAATAGCCGAGGCGCTCGTCGAAACGCGCGTTCGGGCCGGCGCGATACCGCAGGCAGAAATAGATGAGCCCGAGCGCCAGCATCCCGAACGCGCCGAACAGCGAGGTGTGCGCGTGGTTCAGCGTGAGGAAGGTGCCGTGCTCGTAGTAGTTCACCAGCGGCGCGTTGAGCGTCCCGCCCCCGAACACGCCCGCTCCCACGAAATTCCAGAATGCCGAGCCGATGATGAAGGTATAGGCGAGCTCGTAGTTGAAGTCCTGGTTCGCCTTGATCAGCCGGTGCTGCTGGATGGCCTCGAGGATCAGAAGGACGAGCGGCAGGACCTCGATGAAGGAGAACATCGTGCCGAGCGGCACCCACATGCTGGGTTCGCCGCCCCAGTAGAGGTGATGCCCGGTGCCGAGGACGCCGCCCAGGAAGATCAATATGAGCTCGAGATAGACCGAGCGCTCGGCCAGCTTGCGCGACACCAGGCCCAGGGCCATCAGCAGGTAGGCGCTGATCGAGACCGCGAAGAACTCGAACGACTGCTCGACCCACAGATGGACCACCCACCAGCGCCAGAAATCGGTGATGGTGAACGAGCGGCCGACTCCGGTGAGCGGAATCATCCCGCACATGTAAAGCACGGCCACGTTGACGGTGGCCGCCCAGATCAGGTGCTCGAGCCGGATCCTGCCGGTCCAGAACTGCCGCGTCGCCTCGACGACCAGACTGCGCGAGGGCCACAGCGCCCGGAACATCAGGATGCTCCACGCGGCCAGGGCCAGGAAGAAGCAGATCTGCCAAAGACGGCCGAGCTGGATATAGGAAAGGCCCTGGTTTCCGATCCAGAACCATCCCTTGTCGATCACGCCCTGGATCCCCAGGTAGTTGCCGATCAGCGCCGCCGCGACGACGATCAGGGACACCCAGAACAGCAGCTCGACCAGGATGCCCTGGCCCGGCGCTTCCCGCCCGCCGGCGATCGCGGGCGCCAGGAAAAGGCCGGCGCCGATCCAGCCAAGGCCGATCCAGATGATCGGAGCCTGGGTGTGGAAGCTTCTCAGGAAATTGAACGGCAGGAGGTAGTTGAGCTGGATGCCGTAGAAGGTTTCGCGCTCGTAGTACGAATGCGCCATGATGGCGCCGGCGCCCTGCGCCGCCAGGAATATCAGCGCGACCACGAGGAAGTACTTGCCGACCCGGCGCTGGCTGTCGGTCAGCGGCCGGAAATGCGCCAGGCCGCGCTCCATCGGCGCGTCGTCGGGATGATCGAGATAGGCCCGGTAGAGGAAGAGAATGCCGCCGAACGCGAAGAACGTGAAGCAGAAGCTGATCCAGGTCCAGCGGAACGTGTTCGTGGTGGGCGTGTTCCCGACCAGCGGCTCGTACGGCCAGTTCTCGGTCCATGAGCCGTTCGCGTCCCGGCGGGCAACCGTGGTCAGCGCCGAATAGATGATGAAATCGGCGGTCTGCGCCGCCTGCTCGGCGCTGAGGCTCCGCGCCGGCACCCATCCAGCCGCCAGCTTCTCGGTGTTGAGCGCGGCCGCGATCCGCGTCTGCGCGGTCTTGATCGCCGTTGCGACCGCATCGGAGACGGCGGCCTGCGGCTGCCTGAGGTCGATCTTCTGCAGCTGGTCGCGCATCGCCTGGGTGGCGACGAACTGCTGCTCCGGCGCGAGCGAGTCGAACGGCTTGCCGTATTCGGATTGCGCCATGGCCTCGCGCGTGTCGGTGCCGAGCGCGACCAGGGTCGAGGCGGTGTAGTCCTCGCCGTAGTACGACCCCATGCCGTAGATGCTGCCGTAATCCATCAGGTCGGCCTTCTGGAAGCCCGCCTTGCCGCCGACGATGTCGTCCTCCGTCATGAGCGGTGCGCCCGAGGGATCGACGATGGCGGCCGGAATCGGCGGCGCCTCGCGGTAGGTGAGGATGGTGGCCCAGGCCAGCATCGCGAAGCAGACGATGGCGACGACAAGGAGAATCCATTTCAGGACATTGCCGATCGGGTCGATCGAGGGCGTCGACAGGCTCTGCTCGGTCATCGCATCACTCCAGAACTATGCAAAACGAAGCCATGACGGCACCTTGCGGCGGGACATGACCGACAATCTCGAAACGGTGCCGAAGATCAAATCGCGAGGTCCAGGACCCTTTCATGAAGGCTCTTGTAGTATCTCTCGATGGTGGTCCCGAACAGCGGATCGCAGCCTCTCCCGACCAGCGCATCGAAATCCGCCCAGTCCTCCCCGCCGAACACGGCGATGAGCCGCGGGAAAAACATGCGCTCCTCCGCGTCCATGTGCTGCCTGGAGCGCGCGATGTACTCGTCCGCGAGCTTGCCGAACAGGGCGCGCGGCAGCTCGACGTCATGCGCCACGTTGTGCAGCGCGGCGGCGAAGCGATGGGTCAGCCGTTCCAGCTCCTGGTGTTCCCTGGTGAGATCGCCAACCAGGGCCTTGGATTTCGCATCGCGTTCCATCAGGCGCCGGAACAAGGCTTCCTCGCGGGGATGATGAATGAGGTTCGGGTAGTGCAGGGTGTATTCCAGGACCTGCCGCGTCAGCTCGAAATCCGCCGAGCCATGGGTCCCGTAGGCATGCAGCTCCTGCTCGATCGCGCGCAGAAGCTGCCGCATGTTGCGGTGATCGATCTGCAGGTGAGCCAGGATATCGGCATCCTGGTGCTCTCCTCTGGGTTGGCGCCGATTCCGCATCCGAGGTCATGGCACGGCCCCGGTCGCGGCCTCGGGCGGCGGTTGACCGGGTTCATCGTCGCACCATGTTGGGCGGAGACACAATAAGGGAGTTCCCGGATATCGCCGGATGCACGCCACCGGCCACGAATGCCGCGGGATCAGCGGCTGCACGCCAGGCAGTGTTGGCAAATGCGCGTGTTTGGTGTATCTCCACAATATTGGGGAAGTGCGGCGCCTGGGGGCTCGGCGCCGATCATTTGGTGACGGCCTTGATGCGCGTCCCACCGCTGCAGCTCCGTTTCGCACCGATGCGTTTCACATCGAGATGAATGCGCCGTGACGTCTCCCGGTCCGGATGGGAAGCCGGGCGGGCGTGGCGACATCGCAGATCTCAATCCATAGGGCCGGTGCCGCGGCCGGCGTGGCGTCCACACGAAGGGGGAACCATGATCCGACGCTTCATCTTGTTTGGCATCGTGGCGCTGGCTTCGGCGGCGGCGGGCTGCTCCTCGCCGCTGAAACAGCTGCCACCCGGACTGCCGTCGGCGTCGCCGGACGCAACCCGCGATGCCGCCAACGGCGGGCGCGTGCAATCGATTGCCGTCGATCCGCAGGACCGCAACCACGCGGTCATCGCGATGCAGTTCGGCGGGCTCTGGCGCACCTTCAATGCCGGCGAAACCTGGTTCCGGACCTACACCCTCCCCGCCATCTATGTCACCGACGTCGAATTCGCAGCAGCTGGGAAGACCGTGGTGGCGAGCGTCTTTCGCGACAACCAGGTGGTGACCGGCGGCGGAATCTATGTGAGCCATGACGGCGGCGACGACTGGTCGCGGCCCGCGACCGGCATCGTTCCGACCTGCCGGCGCGTCGGCCCGGCGGACGACGTGAGTGATGCCGATCTCGAGCCGGTGGCGCTGGCGGCGTTTCCGTGCGATGCGGTCCGCACGCCGGCGCGCACCAGCGCGTACAGCGTCTCCGGCGCGCCCGATGTTCGCGGCCTGTGGTACGTGGGCACGGATTTCGGCGTCGCGGTCAGCGCCGATGACGGCGCGACCTGGAAGCACCACCGCATCGACCCCAGTATACCGCTGGCAACGGATCGCCAGCAGGATGCGGCGCAGTCGGTACTGGCCATGCCCGGCGGGACCGTGCTCGCGCTCCTGCGCACCGGCCTCTATCGCAGCGACGATCGCGGCGAACACTGGCGGCGCGTCATCGAGGACGATTTCAACATGTTCGCGCCCATGGGCGGCAATTTCGGGGCTGGCGGCAACAAGATGGATCGCTCGCCGTTCGCGCCGTGGGCCTTCATCTTCAAGAAATACCAGACCGATCCCGCCCACGGCAGCGGCGAGGTGTGGTTCTATGAGCTCGATACCGAGACCAAGACCCTGCTGCCGTTGCGGCAGGGGCGGTCGCGCGGCCCCTTCGTCCGCGTTTCCAAGGACAACGCGTCCGGCGGGCAGAGTATTTCGGTGTGGGTCGGCGCCGGCTGGGACGGCTATTTCGTGACCCGCGAAGACGCCGCCTCGATCCGCGCCATCAGTTCGACCGCGGACCACGAGGACTGGGTCAGCTATATCGCCCCGGCCGGCATCCATGCGGACATGGGCGACATGGGCCTCGACGGCGATCTTCAGCGCGCCTATGTCGGTACCGACGGCGGCATCTTCAAGCCGGTGGAGGACGCGGACTCGCTCCGGCTGATCAGCGCCGCGCCCGCCGGCAGCGGCATGAATTCGCTGCAGATCACCGATCTTGCCGGCACCAACGTGACGGACGGGAACGGGCGCGTTTCGACCACGCTCTACTTCGCGACCCAGGACAACCAGATCTGGTCTTCCGCGGACGGCGGCAATACCTGGCCAACCAACCAATCGGACGGCGCCGAAGGCAACAGCCTGGAAGTGCGCAGCGACACGCTGCTGGGCGAACCGGTGACCGTCGGATATTCGAGGTTCGGGAAATCGGGCAACGCCAAGCGGTTCGCGGATGCGTTGCTGCAGAACTCGCGCGAGGTGCCCGAGCTGGACCAGAACGGCCAGAGCCTGGCGCCCGCGCTGTTCGGTCCCTTCTACCTTGAAGGCGCGGGCGGCACGGCGCGCTGGTTCCGCGTGCGCGTTCCCTCGGACTCCCTTCCGCCCTCTGAAGTCTTCATATCGCAGAACGACGGCTCGAATTGGCGCAAGCGCTTCGAGATCCCGTTCAAGTGGAAAGGAAGCATGGCGCGGACCAACATTGGGGCCGGTCTCGTCGTCGCGACCGGCGCGATCATGGCGAGTGCGCCGGACACCGCCGCCATCGACACCGGCGCCATCGACCGCGGCCTGATGGCGTGGATTCCGGTCGAGACCGGCCCCACGGTCGATACCGGCGAAGGCACGTTCAATGCGATCGGGCTTGTCCGTCTGTCGGACCTCTACGCCAATCGGGTCGACACGATCGATCCCTCGAAAGTCGTCCGCCTCTCCGGTAACGGCAGCCTCGGCGACCGCTTCACCGAGTTCGACCGGCACGCGATCTTCGGCGCCGATCCCTTCGACTGGCGTTTCCTGATCGCGCCCGACATCGTCAACAACGTTGTGAAGGTCAGCCACGACGGCGGCAACACCTGGGCGATCGACGGCGCGCTGACGGCGGAGGTCCTGAAGGGCGGCAAGCTCAAGATGTGGGGCGGCAAGCCCGATCTCATGTCGGTGACGGAGATCGCGTTCGACCCCTACCAGAAACGCCGCATCCTGGTCGGAACGCGCGATTCGGGCATCATCTGCTCGCCCAACAACGGCGTGACCTGGCGCACGATCAAGGACTCGCCGCACATCGGCTACATCACCGGCTTTCACTTTCGGCCGGATGGCGGCGTCTACATCTCCAGCTATGGCCACGGGCTCTGGTTTCTCCGCGCGGTCAAGGGCTGCCCGGAAGCGGAGGATCTGCCCTGGGACCGCAAGCCGCCGATCGGAACTGGCACCGAAGCGACCGACGCATTCGCGCGCGGCCCGCGCGAGCCTTCGACGCCGGCGCCAGAGCCCGCCAGCTTTGCGGAGCTCCTCGTTGCCTCGGCCGCGGGCACCGGAACCGCGGTGCTGGGCGAGGACAACCGCCTCGCGGTCTCCGGCCGCGGCTTCGCGCCCGGCGAAGCCGTCGTCCTCACGGTTCTCGACGGCGCGCTCCTGAAAAAGGCTGTGCGCGCCGACAAGAACGGCCGCTTTGCTCTCGTCATCGCGATGCCCGAGGATTTTCCGCATGGCCAGTTCACCATCGAGGCCGTGCGCAAAGGCAAACCGGGCATCTCTCCGTTCGCGGATTTCAGCAAGGGCTATACCGACGACGACGAAGAGGAGCGCGAGATGCGCGAGCAGGACGGCGAACCCGAGAACGAGGAACTGACGGAGTAGCGCGCAGCAATGCGGCCGACGCTGCCGCGCCTCGCCCAACAGACGCCACATGTAGATGACCCCACTCGGTGAGCCCCTTCCCCCCTTGTGGGGGAAGGATGCGGAGCCTTGGTGAGCGCAGCGAACCTAGGCGGAGCTGGATGGGGGGTAGCGCGGCGATAGCCGCGCGCGCTCGTAAGAGCGCCATCTTTCGAGGCCGCTGCGCTGCATCACCCCCCATCCCGACCTTCCCCCACAAGGGGGAAGGGGTTCATTGAGTGAGGTCGCTCGTTTGCGTCTCTCACATGCGATTTGCCCTGCCCGGAGAGACACCCCTCCAGCCCCCGCCCTCACCGCTCTCGTGCGACGTGGTCCGCCAGGACTTGGGACACCGCGAGGGTCACGCCCTTGCCCATGGCGATGTGCAGGAACTCGTTCGGGCCGTGGGCATTGGAGTGCGGGCCGAGGACGCCGGTGATGACGAACTGCGCCTTGGGATATTTCTCGCCCAGCATGCCCATGAATGGAATCGAGCCGCCCTCGCCCATCATGGCCGCATCGCGGCCGAATGCGATCTGCGAGGCGGTGTTGACGGAGGCGCGCAGCCAGTCGGCCAGCGGCGGCGCGTCCCAGCCGGACCCGGTCTTTTCCACCTCGAACGTCACCTTGGCGCCGTAGGGCGGCTCGGCCTCGAGCAGCGCCTTGAGCGCGCCGCCGGCCTTGTCGGCGTCCGTGGTGGGCGGCAACCGGAGCGACAGCTTGGCCGAGGTTGCGGGGCGCAGCACGTTGCCCGCATCGACGAGGCGCGGCGCCCCTTCCAATCCCGTGATCGACAGGGCGGGCCGCCAGGTGCGGTTGAGAATGAGCTCGACCGGATCCTCATCGACCGG
This sequence comes from Dongiaceae bacterium, assembly GCA_035699005.1. Lineage (GTDB taxonomy): Bacteria > Pseudomonadota > Alphaproteobacteria > Dongiales > Dongiaceae > Dongia_A. The sequence continues at coordinate 2,949 of DASSBF010000055.1, read as the reverse complement.
CCGCATGCCGGGCACGAACGGGAATTTCCCGTAGACCTCCGCGCCCAGCGCCCTGGCGGCGATCTTCGCTTCATCCAGGCGGCCGGCCGGGATCTGGGCCGCGAATGCGGGCGGCAATATCTCTCCGGTGTCCTCGTCCTCGATCCGGGACAGCAGCCCGCGCAGGATGCGGAAGCTGGATGCCACCACGCCCGAGGCGTCGCCGGAATGAACGCCCTCCTCCAGCACCTGGACCGTCAGCGCGCCGCCGGCCATGCCGCGCAGCGAAGTGGTCAGCCAGAGCTGGTCGTAGTTGGCGCAGCCCGAATCCAGGCACACCACGAGCGAGGGTGATCCCAAACGGTCCGCAAGATGATCCACGTAGAACGGCAGATCGTAGCTGCCGCTTTCCTCGCACGCTTCGATCAGGATGGCGCACCGGGCATGGGCCGCGCCCTGCGCCTTCAGCGCCAGGATGGCCGTGAGCGCCGCGAACATCGCATAGCCGTCGTCGGCGCCGCCCCTGCCATAGAGCCGGCCGTCCTTGACCATGGGAGTCCACGGCCCCAGCCCCTCCGCCCATCCGGTCATCTCCGGCTGCTTGTCGAGATGGCCGTAGAGCAGCACGGTGTCGCTCCCCCGGCTCGAAACCTGGCCGGGAATGTCGATGAAGATGACCGGCGTGCGGCCTTCGAGCCGCATGACCTCCACGCTCGCGCCGGCGATCGCGGAAACTTTGTCGCGCGCCCAGGCGGCAAACTGCGCAACCGCCCGGTCCATGTGGCCGTGAGCCTGCCATTCGGGATCGAACGCCGGCGACTTGTTGGGAATCCGGATGTAGTCGGTGAGGTTCGGGACGATCTCGCGATCCCAGAGCCGGTCGATGAATGCCCTGGCGGCGGTGGAATCCATGGGAGAGATCCTGTCAGGTCGACGATGCGATGATGTTCACAATGAAACGAGTCGCCGCGCCCTGCAAAGGCCCAATCGCATTGACCGCCACAGCCCAAGATGCCGCCCCTTCCCCCCTGCATGTGGACTGCGGGCGATGGCTGAACCCACGCGGCGAACCCCTTCCCCGCCCGCGGCCGATGAAGACGCCGGCACCACCACGGTCGGGTGCGCGCCCCATTGTGACGGGCCGCGCTCGCTTGCTGATCGGGCCGCGTCCTCAGCCCTTCGCCACGCGCTGCTCCATGTCCGCCTCCGCCGCGAGGCTGTCGCGGTCGCGGAAAATGGTGGCGACGGCGAGCGGCCTGCCCGCCCGCAGGAAGGTGACCTTGCCGTCGTGGTCGGCGAGCGAGCCCTCCACCTTGGCCGCATCCCAGCGCGCGGCGTGTCCCACATAGGAGATGACCATGTCGTAGTGCTGGCTCCAGAAGAACGGCACGGCCTCGTAGCGCTCGCGTCTTCCCAGGATGTTGCGGGCCGCCGTCTGGCCTTGGCGTTCGGCGACGGTCCAGTGCTCGACGCGGATGCGCTCGTTGCTGTGCGGGTCGGGCCAGCGGGCGATGTCTCCCGCGGCGAAGATGCCGGGCGCGCTGGTCTCAAGATACTGGTCCGTCGTGACGCCGTTGTCGGTGGCGAGACCGGCCGCCTCGGCCAGCGCCGTCGCCGGGCGCACGCCGACGCCGATGACGACAAGGTCCGCGGCCAGGGTCGCACCGCCGCTCAAGTGCGCCGTCCTGCCTTCGAGCTTGGTCACGGTCTCGCCCAGATGAAAGACGACGCCCTGTTTCTCATGCAGGCGCCGCACGACATCGCCGAGTTCCGGCCCCATGACGCGCTCCAGCGGCCTGGCCTCGGGCGCGACCACATGGACCTCGAGCTTGCGGTGGCGCAGCGCGGCCGCGACCTCCAGGCCGATGAAGCTGGCGCCGATCACCACGGCGCGCTTCGCCGCCGCGGCCGCGGCGATGATCGCCTTGCTGTCGCCGAGGGTGCGCAGATAGTGCACGATGGTTGCATCGGCGCCCGGCAGATCCAGCCGCACGGGATCGGCGCCGGTGGCGAGCAGCAGCGCGCCATACGCGAGCGTCTTGCCGTCGGCCAGGGTGACGCGGCGGTTGCGCGGGTCGATGGCGGTCACGCGCGCGTCGAGGCGCAGCTCGATGGCGCGCTTCTCGTAGAACTTGGGCGATTTCAGCGGAATCCACGATTCCTGCGCCGTGCCCGCCAGGTAGTCCTTTGACAGGTTCGGGCGGTCGCAGGGCGGGGCGGCGTCGGCGCTGAGCATGGTGACGGGGCGGTCATAGCCCTCGCGGCGGAGCATCTCGGCGGCGGCGAAGCCGGCGGCACCGCCGCCGACGATGACGACCGAGGCCGGCCAAGCGGCGCGTTCGGATTGTCCGGGCGCCGGCTTGGCGGCCGGCGCCGCCTGCTTCTCGCGCACCAAGACGCGGTCGTTCTCGCGCTGGACGCGCCAGCGCGGGAGCGGATCGAAGGCGGGCGCCCGCACCGCCTCGCCGGTGCGCAGGCTGAAGCAGGCATGGTGCCAGGGACAGCGGATTGTGTCGCCGACCATCAGGCCTTCCGCAAGCGGTCCGTGGTAGTGGGTGCAGGCCGCGCCGACGGCGAAGAACTCGTCGCCACGGCGCGCCAGCAGCACCGCCTCTTCGCCGACGTGGCCCTGCAACATCGCACCGTCGGCAAGATCGGTGACCGCGATGCCGGCGGCGAGATCGCGGCCGGACGCTGGTTTTGCATTTTCACTCATGATGATCCTCCGGCGGGATGAGCGGGACGGGATCGGCGCAGGCGCGACCGCTCGCGCTTCGCTGCCTCTGCTGTCTATGTGGTCCCTGGCGATGGAGCTGTCCAGACGCGCTTGCCCGGCCCGCGCCGGTTCGGGGGCCAAATATCGGTTTGGCTCGGCCCGGTCGGTGAGTTCCTGGGCGGACGGGCCATTCGGCCGGAACCAGCCCACCCACTGTTCATGTGCGAGTCATGGGCGCCGGCACAGAATGGCCC
>DASSBF010000054.1:0-19568 GCA_035699005.1 Dongiaceae bacterium | reverse complement strand
CACCAGCGTCAGGATATCGTCGGTATCATCGACTACCAGGACGCGGGGCATCGTCGACGTTCCATTTTCCCTTGCCGACCATATTGCTCGGGTCGAGCGAAGAATGGTGCCGGGGCATCTGTCCTAGGTCGAATGGACTAGACGGAATGCATTGGGTTCAGGTGCAGCCTGCCGGCCGATGCCATCCGGCGGACGTCGCTCGGCCCGGTTGCCGCGGCCGAGCAATGATCCGCGGCCTTCCGAGCCTCACCGTGCCGCGCGCGGCCAGGGCGTAGTATCCCTCCGGCTCGCCCTCTCCGGGGTGGGCGCCAGACCTATGCCGCGCGCCGGCCACGCTTGTGCGTCGGCTTCGAGCGTGCGGCCGAGCGCTTTTTGCTCGCGCCGCGCGAGGCGTCGGTGTTGGCGGGCTTGCCCGCTCCGCGCAAGCTCGCCTTCAGCGCGGCGGTGATGTCGACCACGTTGCTGTCGCGCTCCGGCTCCTCGGCGTAGACGAACTTCTTGCCCTTCTGCTTGGCCGTCACCAGCTTGTGCAGCGCCTCCTGGTAGCGGTCCTCGAACATGTCGAGGTCGAACTTGCCGGTCAGCCGCTCGATCAGGGTCTCCGCCATCTGGAGGTTTTCCTTGTTGACCTTGACGTCGTCGATATCGTCGAAGGCCTCCTCGGGCTTGCGGATCTCGTCGGGGTCGCGCAGCGTGGTCAGCATCATGCCCTTGCCGCGCGCCTGGATCATGACCGGCCGTTCGCGCCGGCCGATCACGGCATGTCCCAGGCCGGCGACGTTCTTGTGCTTCAGCGCCTCGCGGATGGTGGCGAAGATGTCGACCGTGCTCTTGGCGCCCTTGCCGCGGGCATCCGGCTCGATCAGATAGGGCTTTTCCCAGAACAGCCAGTCGACCTCCTCGGCCGGCACGACGCGCTCGATGTCGATCACGTCGGAGCTCTCGATCTTCAGCTTGTCGATCTCCTCCGGCTCGACCGTCACGTACTTTCCCTTCTCGAACTCGTAGCCCATGATGGTCTCGCCGCGGTCGACCACATCCTGTGTTTCCGAATCGATCATCTGCATGCGCAGACGGTTGCCGGTCTCGCGGTTCAGCTTGTGGAACCGGATCTTGTCGCGCTCGGTGGTTGCGGGCGTGAGATTGATCGGGCAGGTCACCAGGGCCAGCCGGAGCTGGCCGCGCCAGAATGGGCGAGCCATCGCGAAAGCCTCTGCTTTAAACAGTTGAGTTTACAACAAACACCGTATCGCGGAGGTCCGTTCCGAGTCCATCGGGGCCCGGTCGGCGCCACGCCAAATCTTGTGCCCGCGAACTTGGCGACCACTAGGGCGGTGCGAATTTCCGGCTGCGTGCTGCCGAGCCATTCCTTATAAACGTCTGGTAGACGCTTTTGCGCCGTGCCGCGGCGCTTTGATCGGGGGCGGATGGACGGCGAATATCTCGGCATCTTCATCGATACCCTTGTCATCCTGACGGCTGCGGTCGTCGGGGCATCCTTGGCCGAGCGGCTCAAGCTCGGCCCCATGGTCGGCTACCTGGCGGCCGGACTCATCATCGGCCCGGCCTTTCTCGACCTCATCCGCGACGTCCATGCGCCCCAGGCGCTGGCGGAACTGGGCATCGTGTTCCTGCTGTTCACGGTCGGACTGGAGCTGCCGGTCGAACGGCTGCGCCAACTGCCGCGCGCCATGTTCCTCCTGGGCGGGCTGCAGGTCGCGGTGACGGCCGCCGCCCTGACAGGTATCGGCGTCCTGTTTGGCCTCGGGGTGCCGGCCTCGGTCGCGCTCGGCGCTGCCTTGTCGCTGTCCTCGACGGCCATCGTCCTGCGCCTGCTGGCGGAGCGGCGCGAACTCCATTCCCGGCTCGGCCGCGGCGCGCTCGGGATCTTGATGACCCAGGATCTCGCGGTCGGCCCGTTGCTGGTGTTGATTCCCGCGCTGCGCGGAACGCCGCTGGAGATGGCCGAGGCGGTCGGCATCAGCGTCATCAAGGCGGTCGCCGTCACCATGCTGATCCTCGGCATCGGACGGATCGCGCTGCGGCCCCTGTTGAACGCGGTTGCCGCCAGCCATAGCCCCGAGATCTTCGCCGCGCTGACCCTGCTGCTGGTGCTGGCGGCCGGCGCCGTCACGCAAACCGCCGGCCTGTCCATGGCATTCGGCGCGCTGCTGGCGGGCATGCTGCTGGCCAACACCGCATACCGCCATCAGGTGGCAGCCGAGATCGAGCCGTTCCGCGGCCTCCTGCTCGGGCTGTTCTTCATGACGGTCGGCATGCTGCTCGACACCGACCTGCTGCCGCGCCACGGCCCCGAAATCCTCCTGATGCTGACGGCGCTCCTGGCCGTGAAGGGCATCATCATTTTCGCTCTCGCCTGGCGCTTGTTCCTGCCGCCCGCCGGATCGCTGCGCCTGGGTCTGCTGCTGGCCCAGGGCGGCGAGTTCGCCTTCGTGCTGTTCGCCCTTACCGGCAAAGAGGGGCTGCTGTCGCCGGTGCTCCAGCAGGAGATGACCATCGTGGTCGTTCTCTCGATGATGGCGACACCCCTGCTGGCGCTGGCGGGGCAGCGCCTGGCGCCGCGCATCGCGCACCGCACGGAGGTCACCGAGGATTCCGTGCCGCGGGTGCCGGAGGGTGTGCTGGGCCACGCCATCATCGCGGGCTATGGCCGGATCGGCGCCGCGGTCGCGGAGCGCATGGCCAGAGCCGGCATCTCGTGGGTCGCGGTCGACAGCGATCCGAACAACGTCAATCGCGCCCGGCGCGCCGGCCTGCCGGTCTACTACGGCGATGCGGCGCGCATCGAAGTGATGGAGGCGCTCGGCCTCGCCGATGCGAAAGCCATGGTGATCGCGATCAACGACGCGGAAAGGGCCGTGCAGTTGGTGGCCCTGGTGCACTATGTCCTGCCCGAAATGCTGATCCTGAGCCGCGCCTTCGACGAGGAGCACGCGGCGGAACTGCGTGCGGCGGGCGCCAACCTCACGGTGCCCGAGCCCGCTTCGATCGGCGACACCATGGCCGAATCCCTGCTGACCGCCCTGGCGCCGCGGGCCCAGCCGGATGAGTGGTTCCGCTCCTCACCATAGAGTCGGCTTTGCGATCATCAGCACGAAGATGACGATGAGCGCGCCGAACGCCGGCCAGCCGAGCAGGAACCACCGGCGCATGATGGCGTGATATCGGTCAGGCAACGGTTGCCCTGTCCGCATCGCCTCGGCGGCCAGATGCGTCGCCTGGATCTGGAGTTTCACCACCGGCACCCAGCAAACGAATGCCACGATGTACAAGGCGATGGCGGCACACAGCCACGATTGGCCGAGCGGCAGCCCAAGCTCGCGCACCAGCAGCACGCCGGTCACCGGCTGCACCACGCCGCTGGTCCCGGTGAACGCCCAATCCGCCAGGATGACTCGGCGGCCGACGCTGGCGATGATGCGCGGATCGCCGGAAAGATGTGCCGTCCAGAAATAGTAGGCGGTCCCCAGTCCGGTCCCGAACAGGATTGTCGAGGAGAGGATGTGAATGAGCTTGAGCGTAAGATACCAGTCCATGAACTACCGGTCGTCGATCAGCGCCGCATGGCAGAGCACCGCCAGCAGCAGCGGAAGATTCTTGACGATCGACCCGAACGGATCGAGCCACAGGGAAGGCCGGAGGAGAGTGAGCAGCGCCGGGTATCCAACGGTCAGGACAAGCTGCGCAGCGGCTACTCGTCGCGGCGCAAGGTTGACTGTCAGGCCGACCCCGATGGCGATGTCGACGAGGCAGGCAAGCAGGCCAAGAACGTTCGCGGCGCCTGCTCCCAATCCCGGCGCCAGGGCGGCCACGATCGATGCGCCTGCAACGAACCCGATCGCGCCCGACGCGAGCCAGAACAGGGCCAAGCCGAACCTGAGGCCCAGGCGCAGCCAATAGAGTCGCGCGTGCCAGCGATCCTGGACATTGGCAGGGCGGGCACGCAGTGCCGCATCGAAGCCGCGCGGCCGGAATCCGATCTCGCGCTCGAACAGGCCGGCATCGGTCGTGTTGCCATACGTGAGTTGCGCGATGGCGGTCGAGTTGATTGGCGCCAGGTTGAGCCGATCGCCGATCCACCCCGCGATCCGGATCAGGCCCATTGGAAGCGAAACGCTCCGCGCCGGCGGGAAGCCGAGCCATGCGCGCCAGCGCACAACCACCTCTTTGAGCGTGAGGATGTCAGGCCCCGCAGGGGAAAGACGCCTGCCGGCAAGGCTGCCGTCGAGCAGCGCCTTCTCCACCGCTCGCGCCAGGTCATCGACATGGATCGGCTGGAATTGCTGGTTGCCGCCCCCAGGCAGGACGGCGAGACACGGAAACCCCGCGAGACCGCGCAACAGCGAGGTCCCGCCATGGCTGCCTTCTCCGTAGACCAGGGATGGCCGCAGAATCACCCAGTCCAGGCCGGTCGCCATCAGGGCGTGCTCGCCGGCAAGTTTGGTGGCGGCATAGTCGGTCCCGGCGCCCTCATCGGCGCTGACGGCCGAGATGTGCACGATGCGCCGGACGCCGCAGATCCGGCACGCTTCGAACAACGCGCGCGGCCCCGCCACATGGATTGCGGCCGCCGCGCGGTCCTGCAGCACGCCGGCCGCGTTCACGACGGCGTCGAAGCCCGCCAGCCGGCTGCGCCAGATCTCGATCTCCGTATCGACCGCCAGGTCGCACTTGATGGTCGGAACGCCGGGGAAAATGCGCTCGACCCGGCCCGTCTGACGAGCCGCGATCGAGACCTCATGTCCGGCGGCCAGCAAGCGGCCAGCTATGCGGCGGCCGATGAACCCGCCGCCCCCGACAATCAAGATACGCATGGCGCCAATTCCCCGATTCGGCTGGCCGCCGCCCAGGGCCCCAGTCTAGACTGATGTCTGCGCCATGCTGCTCGAAATCTTCTCCGACACCGTGTGCCCCTGGTGCTACATCGGCAAGCGCCGGCTGGAGCGCGCCTTGCATCTGCGCCCGCAGCCCGCGCTGACGCGGCGCTGGCGGGCCTTCCAGCTCAATCCCGGCCTGCCCGCCACCGGCATGGACCGTCGGCAATACATGATCGCGAAGTTCGGCAGCCTGGACCGGGCGCACCGCCTCTATGAGGCGGTCGCGCGGGTCGGTGCGCAGGAGGGCATCAGGTTCGATTTCGAGCGGATCGCCCGCACCCCAAACACGGTGCGCTCGCACCGCCTGCTCTATGCCGCCGCCGAGGAAGGCAGGCAGGCCGATCTTCTGGAGCTGATTTTTGCCGCGTATTTCACCGACGGCCGCGACATCGGCGATCCCGATGTGCTGTCCGATCTCGGCGACGGGGCCGGACTGTCGGGCGGAGTGATCGCCGATGCCTTGACCGACGGCGGCCGGCTGGATTCGGCGATGACCGAGGATCTGCAGTCGCGTCGGATCGGCATCAACGGCGTGCCGTTCTTCGTCTTCAACGGGCGGTTCGGCCTCTCGGGCGCGCAGGAGCCGGAGGCGCTGCTCAACATGCTCGATCTCGCGCGCGAGGAAGACGCGCAAAAAGGCGTCGCTTGATGCGAAGATGAGCGCGACCGAGGATGCCGGAAGGCCGGCCAATCGGGTCCGGCCGTTGCGCAGCGTCCGCAGGGCCGCCAGGCGGTGGCGCCGGACGATCGGCATCCATCTCGGCCTGCTGCCGGCCCCGGCGAAGCGCGGCTACATGATCTGCGCCATGCCGAGGAGCGGCAGCAACTATCTCTGCCAGTTGCTGGCGAGCACGCAGATCCTGGGCAACCCGCTCGAATACTTCAACACCTCTGGCAGGCAGTGGCAGACCGACCCGAAATATCCATCCGACCGGCGGGCCCAGATCGACATCGTCCGGTCGCTCGGCGCAACGCCGAACGGGATCTATGCCGTCAAGATCTTGCCGCCCCAGCTCGAGTCCGTCGAGAAGCGGATCGATCTCTTCCGCCACCTGCCGAACCTGACGCTGTTCAGGCTCGGCCGCCGCGACCTGTTGGGGCAGGCGATCTCGCTGGCACGCGCCAGGCAGACCGGCCAGTACATTGCCTCGCACCCGCCAACCGGGGCGCCGGCCTACAGCCAACACCAGATTCGCGCCTGCATCGCCGCGCTGCGCAAGCATGAAGCAATGCTGGACGAGCGCATCGGACGCCTCGACATGAAGCCCGCCGCGTTCCAGTATGAAGACATCCTTCGCGACCCACAGCGGGTCGTGGACCGGATCGCATTGCTGATGGGGCTCGCTCTGCCCGTCGCGGTCGATTCGGCGCTGGTCACGCACACCGTCCAGCGCGACGACAGCACCATCGTCTGGCGGGAGCGCTTCCTGGCCGAGACGGGCGAGGAGTTCCGGCATCTCATCTCATGAGCGCACCCTGATCAGGCGGCGAGAACGGGAGGGGGCCCGTGCGTCGATTGAAACCGTTCCGGGACATTCGAACATTCATCGCGGGTCTGCGCCGGCCGACCGGCGTCCGGCGCGCCGCCGCCAGCGGCGACCGCGGATACCTCATCTGCTCGTCGCCGCGCTCCGGCAGCACCTATCTGGCCGAGCTCCTGGCGAGCACCGGTGTGTTGGGAGTTCCGCGCGAATACTTCAACCCGCTGGACCGGTGGGGCAGGACGAACAAGGAGCGGCCCGGCGATGTGCGTCCCCTGTTCAGGCGGGTGCTGACGAGCGGAGCCACCCCGAACGGCGTCTATGGGCTGAAAAGCCACGCCGATCACTTCGCCGCGGTGGTCGCGGTCATCGACCCGATGCGCGCCCTGCCGCATCTGAAACTCGTGCGCATCCGGCGCCAGGATATGCTGGCCCAGGCGATCTCATGGATGCGCGCGCAGCAGACCGGCCAATTCCACGCCGCCAAACGCCCAAAGGGTGCGCCGCGCTACGATGCATCGGCGATCCGCGGGCTCATCGCCCTGCTTGCAGAGCAAACTGCCATATGGGACCGCATCCTGGCCGCGAGCGGCGGGGTGCCGCTCGAAATCGAGTATGAACGCCTGGTCGAGGATCCGCAGCGGGAGGTCGACCGGGTGGCGCGCTTGATGGGCGTCCCCTCGCCCGTCCCGATAGATCCAGCCCGCGTCAAGCTCACCGTCCAGCGCGACGAACTGAGCGCCGCGTGGCACCGCCGCTTTCTTGCGGAAGCAGACGAGGTCGCCCTTCCGGGGCGATAGCGCCGCCTGGTGCGGTTGCTCTCGCGTCGGGAGATTTGTATCATCGACATCGGCTTTGGGGCTGGCATCGCGGGTTGCACTGCTCGCATGGGGAAGCATCCAAGAAAACTGCGCCGGCGTCTGGCGGGACTCTTGCCGCCGGACCGAAACATTGGCGAGCGCCTCACCGTAGTCGAGCGCCGGATGCGCGCGAACTCGCGCGCCATCGCCCAACTGCGCTTCGCGATCGCACTGTCCCCGACTGATCCGGCCCGCGTGCTTGAGCACTTGCCGCGCTCGAAATCGCAGCATCGGCAGGACATTTTCGTTCTTCTGCAGCTCGGCTTCAAGCGCAACGGCTACTTCGTAGACTTTGGCGCAACGGACGGCATCAAGCTGAGCAATTCGTATCTGCTGGAAAGGGACTACGGATGGACGGGAATTGCTGCGGAACCGGCGAAGTGCTGGCACCAGGATCTGAACCGCAACCGGAACTGCCACGTCGATACCGCATGCGTGTGGAGCGAGTCCGGCTCGATCGTGACTTTCAACGAAACGTCCGCTCCGGTGCTGTCGACTATCGATAGCTTCAGTGGATGCGACCGCCACGCTCGAGCCCGGGCGCATGGCCGGCACTATGATGTCGAGACGCTTTCCCTGCTCGACCTGCTGCGAAAGTACGATGCGCCCCGTACCATCGACCATCTGTCGATCGATACCGAAGGCGGCGAGTACGAGATCCTGCGCCATTTCGACTTCCGGGCGTATCGCTTCGGCATCATCACGTGCGAGCACAACCGTGCGGAAATGCGGCCAAAGCTCCATGGGCTGCTGACATCGAACGGCTATGAACGCAGGTTCGAGGCCCTTTCGGCCTGCGACGACTGGTACGTCGATATTTCGGGGCGGCCAGGCGGATTTTGAAGGATTTGCAGCGGTCACGCCGCCATTGCGGCCAGGCTCTGCATCAACTTCCTGACGCCGCTCATGCGCGCCATGGTGTCGGCCCAGTCCTGGCGGTAGACCAGGCGATGGTCGGTGCGCAGCGTCACGAGGCTCTGGCGCCTGGTGATGAAGTCGACCAGCTTCTCCGGCCGCGCGAAGCGGTTGTCCTTGAACTGGATCACGGCGCCCTTCGGCCCGACCTCGAGCCGCTCGACGCCGGAGGATCGGCAGAGCTGCTTCAGCGCGACCACCTGCAGCAGGTTCTCCGCCTCCCCCGGCAGCGGGCCGAACCGGTCGATCAGTTCCGCGGCGAACGCCTCGATCTCCTGCTCGGTGGCAAGATCGGCGATCCGGCGGTAGAGGCCGAGGCGCACGTTGAGATCCTGCGCGTAGGCCTCGGGGATGAGCACCGGCATGCCGATATTGATCTGCGGCGTCCAGTCCTGCACCGCCGCCTTCGCCACACCGCGCGCCTCGCGCACCGCCTCTTCCAGAAGGTGCTGGTAGAGCTCGACGCCGACCTCGCGGACATGGCCGGACTGCTCGTCGCCCAGCAGGTTGCCCGCGCCGCGGATGTCGAGATCGTGGCTGGCGAGGCTGAAGCCGGCGCCCAACTGGTCGAGGGTCTGCATGACTTCGAGCCGGCGCTGCGCGGTCTCGGTCAGCGCCTTGCCCGGCGGGGTCGTAAGATAGGCGTAGCCGCGCAGCTTCGAGCGGCCGATCCGGCCGCGCAGCTGGTAGAGCTGCGCCAGCCCGAACATGTCGGCGCGATGGATGACCATGGTATTGGCGGTCGGGATGTCGAGGCCGGATTCGATGATGTTGGTGGCCAGCAGCAGCTCATAGCTGCCGTCATAGAAGGCGTTCATCGCGTTCTCCAGGTGGGTCGGCGACATGCGGCCATGGGCGATCACGAACTTGATCTCGGGCACCAGGCTACGGAGGCGCGCGGCGACGGTATCGAGGTCTTCGATGCGGGGGCAGACGTAGAATATCTGGCCGCCGCGAAAGTGCTCGCGCATGATGGCTTCGCGCACGATCACCGGATCGTACGGCAGGACGAAGGTGCGCACCGCCAGCCGATCGACCGGCGGCGTGGTGATGAGGCTCATCTCGCGGATGTTGGAAAGCGCAAGCTGCAGCGTGCGCGGGATCGGCGTCGCGGTCAGCGTCAGGACATGCACGTCGCCGCGCAGTTCCTTCAGCCGCTCCTTCTGCACGACGCCGAAATGCTGCTCCTCATCGACGATGAGGAGGCCGAGCTTCGAGAACTCGATTCCCTTGGCCAGCAGCGCATGGGTGCCGATGACAATGTCCACCCTGCCCGCCTTCAGCATGTCCTTGGTGTCCGCCATGTCTTTCGCCGCGACGAGGCGCGACATCTGTCGGATGGCGACCGGGAACCCGCGGAACCGGTCGGTGAAGGTCTTGAAATGCTGCCGGCTCAGCAGCGTGGTCGGCGTCACCACCGCGACCTGCTTGCCCGACATGGCGGCGACGAACGCGGCGCGCAGCGCCACCTCGGTCTTGCCGAATCCGACGTCGCCGCACACCAGCCGGTCCATCGGCTTGCCGTCGGCAAGATCGGCGATCACCTCCGCGATGGCGCGCTGCTGATCCTCGGTCTCGGCGTACGGAAAGCGGGCGCAGAACTCGTCGAACAGCCCTTCCGCGGGTTGCAGCACGTCGGCCGACCTGATCTGGCGCAGCGCAGCGGTCTTCATGAGCTGCTCGGCGATGTCGCGGATGCGCTGCTTGACGCGGGCCTTGCGCGCCTGCCAGGCCGCGCCGCCCAGCTTGTCCAGCGCGACGATCGTCTCCTCGCCGCCGTAGCGGCTTAGCACGTCGATGTTCTCGACCGGCACGAACAGCTTGTCCCCGGCGTCGTAGATGACGCGCAGGCAATCGTGCGCCGCCCCGCCCACGTCGAGGGCCACCAGCCCTTCATATCGCCCGATGCCGTGATCGACGTGGACGACGTAGTCGCCCGCGTGGAAATTGGCGAGCTCTGCCAGGAAGGCGTCGGCCTTCTTCTTCCTGGCGACCGTGCGGATGAGGCGGTCGCCGAGGATGTCCTGTTCGGTCAGGACGATGGCGCGATCGGTCGCGAAGCCGTTCTCCAGCGACAGGACCGCACGGCCCAGCGTGGCGCCCGGCAGCGCGCCGAAGGCATCCCAGCTTTCGATGTTTGCCTGCTGCGCACACCCATGCTCCGCCAGCAGGTGCCCGAGGCGCTCCAGGGCGCCGGTGGATCCGGCCGCCAGCAGCGCGCGCCTGCCCTGCTGCTGCTCGCTCCGGATGAATCCGGCCACCGCCTGGTACAGATTGACGTCGGGATCGGCGCGCGCTTCCGCGAAACTCTTGCCGAACCGGCCGAGCCCGTTCAGCCAGCCGCCTTCCCCGGGGGCCTGGAACGGATGCAATGCAAGGGTGACGCGCGAATCCGTGAATTCGCGCCAGGCATTCTCGCCGAGATGGAGCCGGCCGACCGGCAGCGGGCGATAGACCGGCGCGCCGCTTTCGCGTTCCGCCGCCTGGAGGTCGCGCCGCGCCTGATAGAAATCGGCGATCATCTCCACCCGCGCCTTCACCGCCTCGTCGATCTGGTGGTCGAGCGTGACGATGGCGCGCGGGAGATACGATGGGAACGGCACCAGCTCCATGCCGAACAGTGGCAGCCAGTGCTCCATGCCGGGGAATTGCCGCCCCGCGCTGATCGCTTCGTAGAGCGGGTCGTCGGCACCCGAGGTGCCGAACTCGCTGCGGTAGTTGGTGCGGAAATGCTCGATCGCTTCCGGCGTCAGCTGCAGCTCGTTGATCGGCTTCAGCGCGAATGAATCGATCTTGCCAAGGCTGCGCTGGGACAGCGGATCGAAGAAGCGCAGGTCCTCGATCTCGTCACCGAAGAAATCGACCCGGATCGGCATGCTGGTACCGGGCGGGAATAGGTCGACGATGCCGCCGCGCACGGCGAACTCGCCCGCCTCGTCGACCGTCCCGCTGCGCGCATAGCCCTTGCCGACGAGATACTCGACCAGCTTGCCCTGGTCGAGCCGTCCGCCGCGCGTCAGCTCCATGACGGCGTGCTTGAATCCGGCCGCGATCGGCACGCGCTGGAGGATCGCCGCCACCGTCGTCACCACGACCAGGCCGGTGAGCGGACCCGCCCCCAGATCGCTGAGCCGGCTCAACGCGTCGATGCGGCGCGCCAAGATGTCGCGGTGCGGCGAAGCACGGTCGTACGGCAGGCAGTCCCAGGCCGGGAATGCGATGACCGTCAGGTCCGGCGCCATGAAGCCAAGCATCTCCACCGTCCGCGCCATGCGCAGATCGTCCTGCGCGACATGGAGCACGCCGCCGGGCGCAAGGGCAGCCAGGCGCGCGATCAGCAGCGCATCGGCGCCGTCAGGCGCGCCTCCGACCTGGTGCCGGCCGGGCGCCGGAATGACAAAGGGAAGATCGCTCACGATGACGTACTGCTGTGGAACCTTGCCAGGGCCGCGATGATGGGGCGCAATTCGTCCTGCGGGCATTGGCCCCGGCCGCAGACCCAGTCGTATATATCCGGGTCGGGTTGATCGAGCAACGCGGCATAGGCTTGCAGCGCGCCGCGGTCGAATGCATCGAGCCTGCCGTCGGCAAACCGGCCGAGCAGCAGGTCCATCTCGCGCGTCCCGCGATGCCAGGACCGGAACCGCAGCCGCTTCCGGTCGATCTCCAGCGCCTCCGGAATATCCGTCATCGCCCTTTTCCGCCACCCGTTGGCGCGATAGCTTGGCCGCCTTTGTTCATCGCTTCACGCGAGTCCGACCGGTGCGGCCTGACATCCTCAATCCGTTGTTCGCGCCAATAACCAGTTTGCCGGGCATCGGTCAACGGCTGGCGAAGCCGCTGGAGAAGCTCGCCGGGCCGCTGGTCGCCGACCTGGTCGGGCATCTGCCGAGCGGGCTGATCGACCGCCGGTCCCAGCCTCATCTTTCGACCGCCGAAGGTGGCGCCATTGCGACGGTCGTCGTGCGGGTGGAGCGGCACATGAAGCCGCACAATCCGCGCCAACCTTACAAGGTGCGCTGCTCCGACCCGACGGGCTTCATCGATCTCGTGTTCTTCAGCGCGCGGGAGGATTATCTGCTGCGAACCCTGCCGCTCGGCCAGATGCGGGCGGTCAGCGGGCGCATCGAACGCTTCGGCGGCGAACTCAACATGGTGCATCCGGACCATATCGTGCCGGCCGAGGAGCTTGCCAGCATCCAGGTCATCGAGCCGGTCTATCCGCTGACGGCGGGCCTTGCGCCCAAGGTGCTGCGCAAGGCGATCGAGGCCGCCCTGGAGCGCCTGCCGAGCCTCGATGAATGGATCGATCCCGCCGTCGCGGAGCCGCGGCAATGGAGCGGCTGGCGCGAATCCCTGCTGGCGGCGCATCGCCCGCAGAGCGAGGATGCGCTCTCCGCCTTGTCCTCGCCGCGGATGCGCCTCGCCTATGACGAACTGCTGAGCAACCAGCTTGCGCTCGCCCTGGTCAGGCTGCGCAACAAGCGCAAGGCCGGCCGGCCCAACAAGGGCGACGGGGCATTACGTCGGCGCATCGTCGAAGCACTGCCGTACCGATTGACCGGCTCCCAGGAGCAGGCGCTCTCCGAAATCATCGCCGACATGGCTGCGCCCACCCGCATGCTGCGCCTGTTGCAGGGCGACGTCGGCAGCGGCAAGACCGTGGTCGCCCTGCTGGCGATGGCAAACGCGGTCGAGGCCGGCGGGCAGGCCGCCCTGCTGGCGCCGACCGACATCCTCGCCCGCCAGCATTTTGCGACGCTCGAGCCGTTGTGCAGGTCGGTTGGGCTGGAGATCGCACTGCTGACCGGGCGGGACAAGGGCAAGGCGCGCGATGCCACCCTGGCGCACCTTGCTTCGGGAAAGCTGCAGCTGATCGTCGGCACGCATGCGCTGATGCAGGAGGATGTGGAGTTCGGCGATCTGCGCCTCGCCATCGTGGATGAGCAGCACCGCTTCGGCGTCGAGCAGCGCGTGGCGCTGGCCGACAAGGGCGCCGGCGTCGACCTGCTGGTGATGACCGCTACGCCGATCCCGCGCACCCTGACGATGACGGCGTACGGCGACATCGACCTCTCGCGCCTGACCGAGAAGCCGGCCGGCCGGCAGCCGATCGACACGCGAACGCTGCCGCTCGACCGGCTGGACGAAGTGGCCGGCGCGCTCCGGCGTGCGATCGGCCAGGGCGCCCGCATCTACTGGGTCTGCCCGCTGGTGGACGAATCCGAGGCGGTCGACCTTGCCGCGGCGACCGAGCGCCATCGCATGCTGGCGCAGTCGTTCGGCGAGCGGGTCGGCCTAGTCCACGGCAGGCAGAAGGCGTCGGAGCGCGACGCCACGATGAATGCGTTCAGCGCCGGCGATCTCGACATCCTGGTCGCCACCACCGTGATCGAGGTCGGCGTCAACGTGCCGGAGGCGACGGTGATGGTTGTGGAGCATGCCGAGCGCTTCGGCCTCGCCCAGCTTCACCAGCTGCGCGGACGCGTCGGGCGCGGCCTTGCGAAATCGAGCTGCCTTCTGCTCTATCAGGCGCCGCTCGGCGAGACCGCCAAGGCGCGTCTGCAGATCCTGCGCGAGACCGACGACGGGTTCCGCATCGCGGAGGAGGATTTGCGCCTGCGCGGCGGCGGGGAGCTGCTCGGCACGCGTCAGAGCGGCCTGCCGGAATTCCACTACGCGGACCTGGCGGTCCACGGCGGCCTGCTCGCCATGGCGCGCGACGATGCGCGCCTGGTCGTGGAGCGCGACCCGCAGCTGAAATCCAGGCGCGGCGCGGCGCTGCGGATACTGCTCTACCTCTTCCGCCAGGATTCGGCGATCAAGACTCTGGCGTCGGGCTAGCGGCCGGCAGCGCCGCGGCCTCGACGGGCGGGGTCACGATGCCACCCGAGACCACCAGCTTCAATCCATCCTCGATCGGCATCTTGAGCCGGATAATGTCCTGAGCCGGCACGAACAGCAGGAAACCGGAGGTCGGGTTTGGCGTCGTCGGCACGAACACGTTGATCATCTCGTCCGCTGTGAGCTCTTGGACTTCGCCTTTGGTCGTGCCTGTGATGAAGCCGATGGTCCAGATTCCCTTGCGTGGATACTCGATCAGCACGCATTCGCGGAACGCCGACGACTTGTTGGCGAGCACCGTCTCCATGATCTGCTTGATGGCGCTGTAGAGCGAGCGAATGACCGGCAGTCGATTCAGGACCGCATCCATCACGGCATGCAGCGCGCGGCCGAGGATGCCGGCAGTCAAGGCGCCGATCAGCGTCAGGCCGATCAGCGCGAGCAGGAATCCTATTCCGGGTATCGAGAACGGAAGGTAGGTCTCGGGGTTGTATTGCTGTGGGATAACGCTGAACACCCGCTCATCAACGAATGTAATGAACAGCCAGGCCAGATAGATGGTCAGGGCGATCGGCGCGGTGATCAAGATTCCGGCGAAGAAATAGGTCCGGAGCCTTGCGCCCAGGCTCATTCGAAACGCGCGCGGTTTCTTTTCTGTCATTATGCAGCCCGTCCCCACCCGTTCCTTGCACAGCACGCGGCCCTCTATTCAACGGGGCTGGCCCATCCGGCGCAAGTCCCTATACTCGGGGACGGGACGGGAAGGCCTGCACATGGCGGAACGCGAGTGGATCCAGGGGCAGATATGCTTCCTGGAACGGCACGAGGTCACCTCGAAGCTCGTTGCGGGCATCGAAGCCCATTGGGATGCCCTGCGCGGCGACGGCGCCATGCCGCGGCGCGACGAAATTGACCCGGTCAATCTGAAGCGCTGGCTGCCTTATCTATCGATCATGGAATTGCACTATGAGCCGTTCCGCATCCGCTATCGCGTGATCGGCACCGAGGTCGCGCGCATCAACGGCGAAGACTTCTCCAACCGCTGGCTGCACGAAACCGGATGGGGCGAGGCCTCGATCGCGCTCAACCGGATGCTGTACGAGCGCGTCGCGGAGGCTCGGCGCCCGTCCTTCGGCCTCTCGACCATCATGTGGCAGGGCAAGCCGGATCACCTGTTCGAGTGGGCGATCTTTCCCCTATCGAGCGGCGGCGAAACGGTGACCCACTGCCTCAGCCTGGACGATTTCACCTCGATCGCCCCGCGCAGCCGCCTGCTGCCTTTCGGTGCTCAGTAAACCGCCCCCGCGCGGGCCGTCTGCAATCGCGTCAGCGTCTCCTTCACGGAGAGCTGCGTCGCGTCGTGCGGGTCGTATTGCCGGAGCAGCTGGATGGTCAGGGTCGTGACGGCCTGGGCATCCGCACGGCGTACCGGCTGATAGTAGTAGGGATAGGGATCGTCGTAGAACCAGCTTGGCCCGCAGCAGTACCGGCGGTGATGCCAGAACGGATCGTAGAACGGAGAGACGCGCTGCACGTATTGCTGCGTCACCTGCAGGTCGGTATCGCGGGTCTCGTTCTCGATCTTCATGGCCGCCATGCCGCGCTGGTCGGCGATCTGCGCCGCGCGCCACAAGGCGAGGTCGTGGATTTTCGCGAGCTCCGCCTGCACGCGGGCATTGTCGCGCCCGGCGCGCGAGGGGACCGGGATGGTCGCGCCGGTATAAGTGACCGCGATCCGGTCCTGGCCGAGATCGTGCTCGCTGTAGCCGAAATCGCCGGTCTGGCCGAGCGGCACCATGGCGGGCCTGGGCGGAGGCGGCGTGGTGCAGCCGGCGAGCAGCGCCGCCGCCAACAGCGCCGCAGCGATCCCCGCCTTCGATCGGGTCAGTTTATCGATACGTGACATGGTTTGCTTGCCGGTCGCGTCCCCACCCGGGAAAGTGGGGCGGCAAGAGTCCCTGCGCAAGTCACAAACGCGCGCTCAGCGCCAGACGGAATCCGGATTGCCCAGGACCTGCGGGCTCAGGGCCAGGCAATAGGCCTTCTTGTCCCACAGCGCCTTGCAGGCCTGCCCCGCCGCCTGCCGGTCGAATCCCACCAGCATGGCGCTGTAGCGCGCGGTTCCTTCGTAGGCCTTCTGCACGATGGCGGGGCGTCCGCCCTTGGCCAGCGGCCCCAGCGCCGACTTCGAGCGCTCCAGTATCTGCTCCGCCTTCGCGCGCTCGGCATAGGCGCCGAACACGATTCCCCAGCCGCTGAGCCGCGCCGCCGACGTGATGGTACCGGCATCCTCGCCCGCCATCTCCGCCGCGCTGCAGGCGCCCCCCGACAGGATCGTCGGCGCGGCGCCCGTGTCCTCGGCATTCGCCAGGTCGGCGAGTTGTGCGAGCTTTGGGCCGGTTGCGGCATCGACGGCGAAGGCGCGGTTGAGCAACCCTGCCATCGCCATCGTGCGCTGCGCGCGATTGGCACTGCCCAGCACCACGCCGATCAGCCGCCGCCCGTCGCGCTGCGCCGAGGCCACCAGGTTGTAGCCCGACCCGCAGGTGAAGCCGGTCTTGAACCCGTCCGCCCCGGCATAGCTGCCGAGGATCGCGTTCACGGTGCCGCGGCTGCGCTTGGCGATCGTCACGCTGCGCTGATTGAACAGCGGATAGTGCTCAGGATAATCGCGCAGCAGCGCGCTCGCCAGCACCGCGAGGTCGCGCGCGGTCGTCACCTGCCCATCGTCGGGCAGGCCGGTGGCGTTGCGGAAGATGGTGCGCGTCATGCCGAGCGATCGCGCCATCGCGGTCATGCGCAGGGCGAACGATGCCTCGTCGCTTGCCACCTTCTCGGCGAGCGCGACCGCGGCATCGTTGGCCGAGGCGACGATGGCGGCGTTGATCGCCTGGCGCACCGTGATGACCTGCCCGGCCCGGAGGCCGAACTTCACAGGGCTGACGCCGGCGGCATGGGCGGACACCGTGATCTTGTCATCGAAGCCGAGGCGTCCCGCCTCGATTTCCGAGAGCGCCACGTAGACCGTCATCATCTTGGTCAGGGAGGCCGGGTACCACAGGTGGTTCGGGGCGTCGGCCGAGATCACCGTTCCGGTGCCGGCATCGACCACCAGGCTGGCGGCGCGCGCTGGCCCTCTCTCAGCCAGACATAGGCCGAGCAGCGCAACAACCGCCACCACCACGTGCGGCATTCTGCACACGAGCGCCTTCACCCTGCCCTTCCCCGAACGCCTCATTGCCTGCTAAAACAGGCTTGAATTTTGCCCGCATTTTAGCAGCAGGGAGCCAAAGGTGAAGCACATTGCTCGCACCCTTGTGATACTTATCACAATTATCACAATCGGTCTGAGCGCCTCAGCCTGGGCGGACTACCAGGCAGGCGTGGACGCCTATTCCAGGGGCGATTTCAAGGCGGCGCTGAACGAGTGGCTGCCGCTGGCTGAGAGCGGCGACGCCACGGCGCAGAATGCCGTTGGCGCGCTCTACAACCACGGCCTGGGCGTCCAGCGCGACGATGCTGCCGCGGTCCATTGGTACCAGATGGCGGCCGACCAGAACTTTCCCCTCGCCATGCGCAATCTCGCCAACATGTACGCCAGCGGTCACGGCGTGCCGTTCGACAAGGACCAGGCGGATTACTGGTTCCAGAAGGCGGCCGATGCGGGCGACCCGGTGGCGATCAAACGCATGGCCGCCCTCTCGCCGTCCGCAACGCAGTTCGCCGCGGCCACCGATGGCGCGGCGTCTGCGTCGGACTCGGATACCGTTCAGCCGGTGGCTGCTCCCGCTCCCGCGCCAATGACCGTGGCCGGCGGCGACCAGCCGATCGAAGCCAGCCCGGAGCCGGAGCGGACGGTGACCGCCGCTGCACCGGCAGAGGCTGCGCCGTCCAGCGGCGCGGCCGAAGCAGCCGACGCGACCGCGACGGAGCAAGGCGACCAGGCGCCGCAATATGGCGAAGCCGGCACGCCCGCCGCTGCCGCTGCGCCCGCCATTACGACGGCGCCTGCGACGACCCAGCAGGCGGCGGTGACGCCCCCGCCGCCCGCCTCTCCCGATCCCGCCAACTGGCTGATCGGCATGTGGCAGGGCCCCTCGCTCGGCTGCCCCCCCGGCGGCGGAATGGAGTTCGTGCCGGGAGAGACGCGCTCCTACTACGAAGGCCAGATCGCGGTCCGGCTGCCGGCCAAGTACGACGTCGAGGGTGACCGCGTCACCGTGACCAGCACAGGGGTCGACGGCGTCGGCCACAGCTATGGGTACGAGCGCACCGGTCCGAACAGCTTCGTCATCACCGAAGTCCCGGCGGATATGCCGAAATCCATGATCGGGATCGAGTATCGCCGTTGCGCCAGTCCGCCGCTCGCGGCCGCGGCGGCGCCGGCAGCACCGGCGCCTGCCACGGTGCCGGCGGCCAAACCCGCGGCCGCCGCTGAATCAGCGCCGGCAACGCAGCCCGCGCCGAAGCCGGTTCCGGTCCAGCCGGTGGCCGAAGCCGCACCCCCGGAGCCGATGCCCGGCGCACAGGAGGCGACGGCCAGTCCGCAGCCGCCAGCGCCCGGGACGCCGCAGGCGGGCTGGGATGCGTTCGGCCGCGGCGACTACAAGGGCGCGCTGGCCATCTGGCAGCCGCTCGCCGAGAAGGGCGATGTCGCGATGCAGCTCCTGGTCGGCTCGATCTACGACTACGGGCAAGGGGTGCCGCAGGACGATGCGGAAGCCGCGAAATGGTACGAGCGCGCCGCCAAGCAGGGCTCGGCCAAGGGTCAGTATCAGCTCGGTGCGATCTACGCCCGCAGCCCGCAGGTCAAGAACCCGGTCGAAGGCTACAAGTGGCTCACCATCGCCGCGCACGCGCTGCGCAGCGGTCCGCAGGACGGCATCACCGAAGACCAGGCGACCACCCTGCGCACGCTGCTGCAAACGGAAATGAGCGCCGCCGACATCGAGAAGGCGAAGCAGGAGGCCGAGGCATTCAAGGCGACGAAGGGCTGACGTCTTGCATCGTCTTGGCCGCGCTTGGCGCGACCATGACGGCACAAGAGTGCCGTCACTTGATCCACACCGCGCTGCTGGCGCTGTTGCCGTCGTGGTCGATGACGGTGACGCGCACGGCGCCGCGGCCGTCCGGGTGCCATTCGGCCTGGCGGCGATAGGGCTGGGACTCGATGGGCAATCCGTTCACCAGCCAGCGCAGCGGCAGGGCGCCGCCATTGGCTTGGAGGGTCAGCGACGGCAGCGGCTGGTCGGCGCCGGCGAGTTCCAGGGCCGCACCGTCGACCGGATAGGCGATGCGCACCGATTTCGGCGATGCGGCATCATCCATCGCGGCGCCCGGCCGTACGCGGAAGGTGCGCAGGTTGGCCGGCAGATGCGCGTTGTCGGCGACGATCACGCCCTCGGGCGCCTGCTCCGGGAGCGCCGATGGACCTTGCGGCAGCAGGTCGAACGCCTCGAACAAGATCGGTGCGGCGCTGGCGCGGCCCATGCGGCTGGCGGAGAATGTGCCGTCCGGCCGCCCCACCCACACCCCGATCGTGTAATCGCGCGTATAGCCGATGGCCCAGG
>DASSBF010000053.1:0-5724 GCA_035699005.1 Dongiaceae bacterium | reverse complement strand
GTCGGCCGTGAAGAACCCTGTTTAGGGTAAGGCGCTGGGCGCCGATGCGAAGACGATCGCGGCGGCGATCAGGCACAACAAAGCCCTGAACCAGCGGAGGATGAGCCTCAGGTTGTAGCCGACGGCGGAGAGCACGACGTTGGCGGCATCGCCGTGGCGCCCCTTGAGGAAGCAGCGGCCGAGATGGCCGTCGTTCTTGAGGTGGCCGATGACGGCCTCGATCGCCGATCTGCGCCGCAGCTCACGCTTGATGACGCCGATCACGCCGCGCTTCTGGCCGGAGAGGAAGACCCGGCGCGGGTTGGCGGTGTCGTGACCACGGTATCCCTTGTCCACGAACACGCGCTCGATCGGCCGGCCGGTGAGCTTCTCGGTGTCGTCGATGACGCCGGCCAGGGTATGGCCGTCGTAAGGATTGCCCGGTAGCGAGGTGGCGTGCAGCACGAACTGCCCGCCCGGCGCGCGCCGGTTGGTGGTGACGATCGAGGCCTTCACGCCGAACTCGTAGGGCGCACGGGCCTTGCCCTTGCCGATGCACTCCACCTCCGGCGCATGGAAGGAGTAGATCTTGAAGCCGCGCTGGCGCTGCTCCTGGGAGCGGATCTGACGGGCCCGCTGCAGCGGCTCGTAAAACACCATCTCCAGGTCGCTGCCGCGCACCTTGCGGGTGATGTCGCGGACGATGCGGCCCAGCCGGGTGCGTAAAAAGCGCAACTCCCGCCGGTAGCGGTTGAACTGTTTGGCGTGGGCATAACGGCCCGCCATCATCGCCGCCCGTTTGGCCAGCCGCAGATACGATTGCCGCAGTGGCACACTGTGCCGGTCGGCCAGCCGGTTCAGGCCGGTGATCGCGCTGTGCACCAGCTTGGCATCCGTGGGGAAGGTGATGTTCTTGGGCTGCACCGTCGTATCGACGGTGACCCGCGCCAGGTCCCGGCTCCGCAGCGCCCCGCTTGCGTGCGCCACCCGCAGGGTCTCGGCCAGCAGCACGTCGAGCTTGTTGCCCAGCCGCTTGCGCCAGTGGCTGAGCCCCGAGCGCTCATGCGGGAACTCGTGCTGGAAGTATTCCTCGCCGGTGAAGTGCTGGAAGTACGGGTTGTCGACCCAGCGCTCGCACACCTCCTCGTCCGACAGCCCGTAGATGTGCTTGAGCAGCAGCAGGCCGACCATGAAGCGCGTCGCCACCGCCGGCCGGCCCTGCTCGGCGAACAGCGGTGCGATCTGGCCGTCGATCCAGTCCCAGTCCAGCTTCCCCGTCAGTCGCACCAGCTCGTGCCGCGGGTTGATCATCTGCTTCAGATGCGCGCGATACAGGTCCAGCTCATTCGTCGGCACGATCTTCCTGGGGCGCATCGCGATCTCCTTCGATGCGAAGGAATCACAACTTCACCCGGCGCAAAAGCACATTCCTGATTCGCAAGATTCTGGCCCCTCAGGCCACGGTTGCTTGCAATCCAAAACCCCGCATCAGCGTCAAAAATCATTCAATGAAAACGAGATCAGGGGTTTTTCACGGCGAACGGTGTAAAGGTCCCGATCGCTGTTTCTTGTTCGTGGCACGCTCCTCCGAGGGCTATTCCTTCGGGCCGTTCCAGCTTTCGAGCACGTCCCATTTGGCCTTGCGCTGCGCCTCGCGCGATTTCTTGAAGTCGTAGCCGTAGGGCGCGGTGTCGAACGAGCCGTAGGTCGGGTTGGCGATCACCAGCCAATCGCGGCCCCAATGGGCCTTGTCCTCCTCGAAAACCTTCTCGCGCTCGGCCTCGCTGCTGCGATAGCGGTCGTCGAAATCGCCGAGATTGTCGCCGAAGTTCAGCAGGATGCGATAGTTCCTGGCGATGAAGGCACGGCGCGTGCCCTTGCGATTGCCCCAATCGGACCGCTCGTTCTGCATCAGGAAGGTGTCGACGTTGCCGCCCATGGGGAAGCCGAGCTTCGCCATGTTCTCGCGCGTGTCCTTCTCGGTCACGGCATCGCGATTGCTGACGTAGAAGACCTTGACGCCCCTGGCATCCACATAGTGCGTGAACTCCACAGCGCCGGGAATCGCCTTGGAGATCCGGGCGGCGCAGAACTGGTTCCACGTCCGCGTGCTGAAGGACTGGTTCGTCTTCATCATCCACACTTCGTAGGGCGAGTTGTCGAGAGCCGTCTCGTCGAGATCGAGCACGACCGCAGGCGGCAGGTCGGCATAATCGCCCTGCTGCTCGACCGGCGCGGCCGTCCAGCTCTTGTCCGCCAGCGCCTGGTCGAGGCGAATCCTGCCCAATGCGTAGACTGTCAGCGCATTGCCCTTGTACTCGACGGCGCGCTGGTTCCAGAGCACTGCCAGCAGCAGGTCGTTCGGCGGCGGCTCCGCTTTCGCGACCGTCCCCGCCATCACCACAATGGCAACCCCAAGCATCAATCCCCTGCCGATCATGGTTGCACTCCCTCGAGCAGACGTCGCTTTGTCGTCGCATCCACGAACGACGCCTCGATCGCCGTCCGCGTGATCTGGCGCAGCGCCGCCTCCGGCAGCCCCGCCTGTTCGTACTCGGTCGCGAGCGTCGTGTGGAAGAACGGCGGGTCGTCGGAGTTCAGCGTGACCCGCACGCCCGATTCGATCAGTCGATGGAGGGGATGGGCGGCACGGTTCGGATAGATGCCGAGCGCGACGTTGCTGCCGGGGCAGACCTCGAGCACCGTGCCGCGTCGGGCAAGCTCCTCCAGCAGGACCGGATCCTCGGCGGACCGCACGCCATGACCGATCCGCGTCACCGGCAAGGCGCGGATCGCCGCCCACACGCTCTCGGGGCCGAGCACCTCGCCGGCGTGGACGGTGCAGCCGTAGCCCTTCTCATGCGCCAGCCGGTAGGCCGGTGCAAAGTCGACCGGCATGTACTTCGCCTCGTCGCCGCCCATGCCGAAGGCCACGACATGGGGATGCGGTTCTGCGACCATGCGCTCGACCAGGGCCATGGCGCGGTCCGGCCCCAGATGCCGGATGCAGACGATGATGATGCGGCCGACGATGCCGAACTCACGGTGCGCCCGGTCGATGCCGCCGGCCAGCGCCGCCAGCCAATCGGCATAGGCGATGCCCAGCGCCTTCGGCCGCTCCGGCGAGCAGAAGACCTCGACGTAGACGGCACCTTGGGCAGCGGCGCCGGCGAGATAGGAATAGATCACGTCGCCGAAGTCGCGCGCCGTTTTCAGCACGCTACAGACCCGATCATAGGCGGCAAGAAAGCTCAGAAAATCCCGCCAGACATAGCTGTCATCCGGGCCGAACAGGCCGTCCGGGAGTGCAAGCCCGTTACGTGCCGCCAGCTCCCGCGCCAGCGCCGGCGGGATCGAGCCTTCGAGATGACAATGCAGTTCGGCCTTGGGAATCACTTGAAACCTCGAAGCGGGAGATCGGGACGTTGCAGCCAGTTGTCGGAACCGTACACCGCCTGGCCGTCGATGAGATGCAGCGCATACGCATGGCGCGGACGATGGGAGCGGTTGGCCGCGCTGGCGTGCGGCAGCAGCCCGTGCAGCACGATCAGCGACCCCCTCGGCACTTCCAGTGCCACCGGCTCGCTGTCGGGCCACGGTGTCGTATCGAGCCTGGATGTGACCAGCTCTGCACCGAGGCAATGGAACCGTTCTCGCAGCGGGCCCCGATGCGCGCCGGCCAGCGCCAGCAGGCAGCCGTTGTCGCGATCGGCATCGTCGAGCGCGATCCAGAAACCTGTCACTGTCGAAGGCCGCGTGTGGAGATAGGTCGCATCCTGATGCCAGCCGACCTCGGCGCCGATTCGCGGCTGCTTGAAGAGATACATCGACTGCAATAGCAGCGGCCGACCGAAACCCACCGCCGTCGCGAGCTGGGCCATGCTAGGTTGGCGCGAGACACGATCGAACACCGGATCGAGGTCGTGCAGGGCGTGGCCGATCTTGTTGAGCGCCAGCTCGGTCCGCTCATCGCTCGCCTGCTCTTCGAAAAAGAACCGAATGGCGCCGCCGGACTCCTGGAAATAGCGATCACGTGCATGCGCCTGATCGTGCGCGGAGAAAACCGTGCGGGCCGGTTCGGGATCGAAGGCGGCCACCAGCTCTGCCGCACGCGCTTGCAGCGCATTGCAATCGCCAGACGACAGGAACCGCTCGAGGACGAGGAAGCCGTCGCGCTCGTAGCGGGCGAGATCGAAGTCAGTCATGGCGCGATCCTCGCCATGACAACGGGCTTCTCCGGCGGCAATGCGTCGTCGACGCGGATCGCTTGGCGCACGGCGTCGATCGCTGAATCGGCATCGGCCTCGCTGGCAGCGCGGACGATGCACAGCTCGTCACCGGGGCGCACGCGCGCGCCGACATCGATCACGCTGGTCAGGCCGACGGACGGATCGATCGCATCGTCGGCATGGCGGCGGCCGCCCCCCAAGGTGACGACGGCGATGCCGACCTGCCTTGCATCCATCGCGGCAACATAGCCGCTGCGGTTGGCGCGGCAGGGTTTCACGACCGGCGCCTGTGGAAGATAGCGGTCCACGCACTCCACGAAATCGTCGGGGCCACCCAGCGCGGAGACCATGCGGGCAAACCTTTCTGCGGCACGACCATCGGCGAGCGCCGCCTCGGCCCGTGCCCGTCCCTCCCCTGGGCTCGATGCGAGATCGCCGAGCGCCAACATCTCCCCGGCGAGCGCCATGATCACTTCGTGCAGGCGAGGATCACGCCATTGCTCATCCTTCAAATAGGCGACGGCTTCGGCGACTTCGAGGGCGTTGCCGACATTGCCTCCCAACACGCGGTCCATATCGGTGATGAGCGCCACGATCGGGAGACTGGCGCGATTGGCGACGGTGACGATGGCGCGCGCCAGATCGTGCGCCATCGCTTCGCTTTGGCAAAAAGCACCCGAGCCGCATTTGACGTCCATCACCAGCCCGTCGAGGCCGGCGGCGATCTTCTTGCTGAGGATGGAGCCCACCAGCAGCGGGATCGACTCCACGGTCGCCGTGACGTCGCGCACGCCGTAGAGCCGCCGATCCGCCGGCGCAAGATCATCCGTCTGGCCGATGATGGCGCAGCCCACCTCGCACACCACCTTGCGGAAGGTCGCGATATCCGGCTGCGTCTCGTAGCCAGTGATCGAGTCGAGCTTGTCGAGCGTGCCGCCGGTGTGGCCAAGGCCGCGGCCCGAGATCATCGGCACGAAACCGCCGCAGGCGGCCACGATCGGCGCCAACATCAGGCTCACCTTGTCGCCGACGCCGCCACTCGAGTGCTTGTCGATCACCGGGCCCGGCAGATCGAGATCCGACCAGTCGAGCGTTACGCCCGACCGGGCAAGCGCCAGGGTGAAGGCTCCGCATTCCTCGGCCGTCATGTCGCGAAAGAACACCGCCATGGCAAAGGCCGCCACCTGCCCTTCGCTCAGGCTGCCGTCCGTGATGCCGTGCACGATCGCGCCAATCTCCTCGGCCGACAGCACCTGGCCGTCGCGCTTCCTGCGGATGATCTCCTGCGGCAGCACGATACTTTAGCCGTAATCTTCGAGGAAGCCGCGCAGCAGCCGGCCGAGTTGTCCCGCGGCGGCGTTGGCTACGTTGAGCGTCTGGTCGTGCCCGATGGCTCCCGGAACCAGACCAGCCGCATAGTTTGTCATCACCGAGATCGCCGCCACCCTCAGGCCAACGTGGCGCGCGAGAATGGTCTCCGGCGCGGTCGACATGCCGACCGCATCGGCGCCCAGCG
>DASSBF010000052.1:0-22641 GCA_035699005.1 Dongiaceae bacterium | reverse complement strand
TGCATGGCCGGGCTGTAGAGCAGGTCGGCAAATGCCACCGGACCGTCCGCCAGCTTGTCCCACAGTTCGAGCTGCCCGCCGTTCAGGCTGGCCCGGCCCGCATCGAGCGGACGCTGGCGCAGAGCGAACTGCCCGCGATAGGGCACAAACTCCTCCGTCGCATCCTGCGCCCTGAGGACTTTCAGCACCGCCGGAAACTGGATTGCGAGCAGGCTGAGCGGAACAGCGCGGCGCGGCCCGACCATGAAGCCGTGATGATCGTCGATCCGCACCTCGCTGTCGCCGCCCAGGCCGTAGGTGTGGACCGCCACCGCCTCCACCATGGTCTTCCATCCGCCGACGATCGCGCCTTCCTTGTTCAGGACCGGCTTGCCACCGCGCAGCATCGCGATATCGGTGGTGGTGCCGCCCATGTCGGAGACGAAGACGTCGTCCTCCCCCGCCAGATGGCGCGCACCGACCAGGCTCGCGGCGGGACCCGAAAGAATGGTCTCGACCGGACAGGTGAGCGCCAGATCGGATTTGATCAGCGAACCGTCGCCCTTCACGACCATCAGGGGCGCCTTGATCCCCTTGCGCGCGAGCAGCCCTTCGACCGCCTGCACCAGCTGCTGCAGTTGCGGAATGAGCCGCGCGTTGAGCGCCGCAGTCAGCGCACGGCGCGGCGCATCGAGCTTCGATGTCAGCTCGTGGCCGCAGGTGACGGGCTTTCCGGTCAGTTCGCGCACCAGGGCGCGCACCGCAATCTCGTGCGCCGGATTGCGCACCGAGAAATAGCCGCTGACCGCAAACGCGGTGACCTTGGGCGCGTGTTCCAGGATCGCCGCCCGCAATGCCGCCAGATCCAGCTCGGCCTGTGCCTCGCCGGTCGGCTTGTGGCCGCCTGCCGCCATGATGACGGGATCGCCGCCCATCGCCTGGCGCAGGCCGGCGCGCTCCAGCGCCTTGGCATCGTAGCCGATGAGGATGAGGCAGATCGGCGCGCCGTGCTTTTCCACGATCGCGTTGGTCGCGAGCGTGGTGGAGATGGAGACCATCGCAATGTCCGCGATGCCGCGCTCCGGCGGCAAATACGGCATGATCGCCTCGACCGCGCCGGTCAGGCCGATGGCAAGATCGTGCTTGGTTGTCAGCGCCTTCGCTTTCGCGATCACGCCGCCGCCCAGTTCCGTGCGTGCCGGATCGAACAGCACCGCGTCGGTATAGGTCCCGCCCGTATCGAGCCCCAGCAGAATCGGCAAATCGCGCTCCAGGCAATGGTCCGCCCCACCGCTTGGCAGCGGCGTCGGGTGGCGCGCGCAACATGGCGGGACAGAGGTCCCGAGGCTTGCCTGAAAACGCCGCTCTGCCGGTCAAATCGCGCAACGGCCCTATGGCAGCGGCCGCGGGGTCGCCACCGGCCTGCCGTCGTAGCTGCCGGTCAGCGTCATGGCATCGGTGGCCGTGTTGTGCCGGTAGGTGATCTGGCCGCGATGCGGCCCGCTGACCGTCAGATCAAGGGTCAAGCCGACATTCTCCGCGCCCTCGTCGATCCGGGTGCCGCTGCCGTCGATGGCGATGTTCGGCCACCAGGCGCACGCGTCGAAGGTATAGGCCGTGCCTTCCTCCGCCGCGCTCACCTCGACCGCGCCGCCGAAGTCGCAACCCACGGACAGCGTGTCGTTGCCGCCCCAGTTGCCCAGCTCCGGCGACTGGTGGATCTCGGTCTCCACCGCTTGCGCCAACCGGAACGGATCGCCGGCCGCCGACATCTCCGTCAGCGTGAGCGGCGTATATTTGCCGATGAAATCCTGCGCGCACACCTGCTCCTTGGCTTCGGGCAGCGTGCCGTCGAACATCAGGCTGAACACGATCTCGTCGGGGCAGGAGAGTCCGCGGCCCCAGATCACGTGCGGTCCGTTTTTCATCACGACCATGTAGGCGTCTCTGGCGTGGTCGAAGACCGAGTATGACATGGTGACCGGCGTGATCGGATCGGTGTCGGCATTGAGGATCAGGGTCGGGAAGCTGCCGCCGGCAAAGGGCTTGGGACGCTCCCGGGGCCCGCGCCTCGGCCAGAAGGCGCACGCCAGGCGTTCCGCGAAATACGAGCGCAGCAGGCGCGGCGCGTAAGGTGCGAAGGCCGTGGCGCGCTCCATGATCTGGCGCGCCGTCGCCTCTCCATCCGCCGGGCCTTCGCCATAGTCGCTGCAGGTGATCGCGTAGTAGGCGGCGCCGAACCATGCCGGGTCGGCAATCCCCTGTTCGGTTTCCGGATCGATGCCGAGGTTCGAATAGGCGAGCCGCAGCATGGGGACCAGCCGGCCGCGCGAAGCTGCCGCCAGCGCGCGCAGGAAGGTCGCGCGATCATCGGGGCCATAGAGCGCGTAGAACGCATTGGCCTCCAGCATGGCCGTGGTCAGCCTGCGCTTGGCAGTGGTGCCGCCGGCCAATGGAAAATCGACTACGACGGATCCCTGTGCGACTTCTGCCGCCAGGGCATCGTACTCCGCCGCCGCATCGCCGTGCATGTCCTCGCGGCAGCCCGGTATCTCCGAGCACGCCTTCAGCACGCGCGCCAGGATTCGCTCGGCGCTTTCGGTAAATGCGGCATAGTAGCCTTCGAAACTCAGGGCCAGGTCGACCACCCCGTCGATCGCCACGCCCTTCACCGCCGAGGGGAACGCGCTCGCATATTGCTGGGCGAATTGCGTGCCGTAGCTTTCGCCGTAGATCCAGATCTTCGGCGCGCCGATCCTCCGGCGGAAGGCCTCGAGATCGCGGATCGCCTGGTCGGTATCGACGAAATTCAGCAGATCGCGCGACTTCAGCTCTGCCGGACAGTCGGTCGCAAACGCCCGGGCGGCGGCGATGGCTTGGGCGGAGTGCTCGACCGTCATCTCCGCCATGTCGAATATGCCCTGGGCTCGGGGACATTCGAGCCCGTGGTCAGGGCCGACGCCTCGTTGATCGAAGAATACGATATCCATGTTCCTGGTCAGGCGTTCGTCGAATCCCGCCAGATATTCGTCCGCGACTCCGATTCCGCTGCCGCCCGGTCCACCGACCACATAGAACAGGATGCCCTTGCTCTCGCCGCTGGCAAAGCTCACGGAGAACTCGATCTTGATGGTCGGGCCCGCTTCATTGGAGCGATGATCCACCGGAACGTCGATCGAGACGCAGGTCAGATTGCCGAGCCGGCAGGGGTGCCCGCCCAGCCGGTCGACGGTCGCCCTCAGCGTGTCGGCCGCTTCGGCAGCGGGCGCGCGCCATGCAATCATGAGCGCGGCCGCAATCGCCAACCCGGTGAAACGCATCGGCTCTTCCCTGCGACGCAGCTCGTGCTAACCCCGCTACAACCTATCCCGCGAGCAAGTGGGTCGCAACGCGGGCTTGCGGAAATCGGCTCGATGCCTCAACTTCCTGCCTTCAGCGCCATGGATTGACGATACGAGTCTGGGCCGCACCGGCCAAAATCTTCCAGCGACGGAGTTACCCCTGTTCCAGCCAGATCGCGACTATAGCCAGCCGCGGCGCTCCGCGGTGATCGCCGAGCACGGCGCCGCCGCCACCGCACATCCGCTGGCCACCTTGATCGCCATCGACATCCTGCGCGCCAGCGGCAATGCGGTCGATGCGGCCATCGCCGCCGCGGCCGCGCTCGGCGTGATCGAGCCGGCGATGACCGGGATCGGCGGCGATTGCTTCGTCCTGATCGCGCCCAAGGGCAGCGATCGGATCGTCGCGTACAACGGCGCCGGCCGCGCTCCGGCGGCGGCCAAGCCCGACTGGTTCCTGGAACGCGGCATCAATCTGATCGCGCCGGACAGCGTTCATTCCGTCACCGTGCCCGGCGCCGTCGAAGCCTGGTGCCGGCTGGCCGACGATCACGGCAAGCTCGGCATCGACCGGCTGCTGCAGCCCGCCATCCAGCTCGCCGCCAAAGGCTTTGCCGTCGCGCCCCGGGTGGCGGCCGATTGGCGCCGCAACGCCGATCGCTTGCGCGCCGATCCGGCGGCGCGCGCCGCCCTGCTGCCCAAGGGCAAGCCGCCCGTAGCCGGCGACCGCATCGCGTTTCCCGCCCTTGCCCGGGCCCTGAAGGCGATCGCGCGGGAAGGGGCGGAGGTCTTCTATGACGGCTGGATCGCCGAGGATATCGTGCGCCGGCTGAGGGCCGAAGGCGGACTCCATACGCGCGAGGATTTCGCCCGCCATCGCGGCGACTATGCCGATCCGATCTCGACCGGCTATCGCGGCACGCGCGTCTGGGAATGCCCGCCGCCCGGCCAGGGGCTGACGACGCTGATGCTGCTGAACATCCTCGCCGAATGCCCGCCGGGCGATGGTCCCTTGTCTGCCGCGCGCTGCCACACGCAGATCGAAGCAAGCAAGCTGGCCTATGCCGAGCGCGACCGGCATTTGTGCGACCCGCAGCATGGCAAGATCCCGCTGAAGCAGTTGCTCTCGCGCCCCCATGCCAAGCGGCTGGCGGCGGCGATCGATCCGGCGCGCGCCATGGCCGCCGTCCCCCCCAGCCTTCTGCTGCCGCATCGCGATACCACCTACCTGACGGTGGTGGACAAGGATCGCACCGCCGTCAGCTTCATCAATTCGATCTACTACGGCTTCGGCAGTGGCCGCATCGCGCCGAAGAGTGGTGTGGTGCTGCAGAATCGCGGTGCGTGTTTTGTGGTCGAACCGGGCCATCCAAACTGCATCGGACCCGGGAAGCGGCCGATGCACACGATCATCCCCGCCATGGCGACCAAGGGCGGCCGTGCGCTCGTCTCCTTCGGCGTCATGGGCGGCCACTATCAGCCGGTGGGCCACGCCCACGTGCTGGGCAACATGCTGGAGTTCGGCATGGACCCGCAGGCGGCGCTCGATTGCCCGCGCCTGTTCTTCGAGGAAGGGGGCGTCACGGTGGAGGCCGGCATTCCCGACATGCTCCGGCGCGACCTGCTCGACCGCGGTCATCGGATCGTGCCGGCGGAAGCGGATGAGCCTTTGGGGGGCGGTCAGGTCATCGCCATCGATTGGCGGCGTGGCGTGCTGATCGCGGGCTCCGAGCCGCGCAAAGACGGCTTGGCCCTCGGCTATTGAACGGAAAGGCTTCCGGCTGCCAAGTGGTTAACCACTCTCTAGGCTTTTTGAGATTGTAATGGCGATAAGCCTGTGGCACGGTTTGAGGACGAGAGCGCCAGAGGGGCATTCTCCAGGTGAACCAAAAGGTTAGGCTCTGATCCCGAAGGGGATTCGAGCTGTGGGCGCAAGCAGGGGACGGCTTGCGGCCGGGCCATTCGATCTTTCGCAACCTTTCGGGAAGCCGAGCGTTCGGCTCCAGGGCCGAGGGAGAGTGGAGCGTATGACCGACCGGAACCCGATCCCGCACTCCGCGGAGTCGCGCCTGTCCAAGCGGCCTCTCGGCCGCCGCACCCTGCTGGCCATGGGCCTTGGCGCTGGTGCGCTGGCTATGGCGAGCCCGCTCAAGGGCGCCCTCGCAGCGTTGCCGCAGGCGGGCAGCCGCACGCTGGCTTTCGTCAGCACCCATACCGATGAAAAGATCGCGGCGACCTATTGGCGCGACGGGCTGTATGACCGGGGCGCGCTGAAGGACATCAACTATGTCCTGCGGGATTTCCGCACCGGCGAAATCGCCGCCATCGACCGCAACCTGCTGGACCTGCTGGTGGACCTGCATCACCGCAGCGGCAGCCGCAAGCCATTCCAGGTCATCTCCGGCTATCGCTCGCCCCAGACCAACGCCATGCTCGCCGCGGAAAGCAGCGGGGTCGCCAAACACAGCCTTCACATGGAGGCCAAGGCGATTGACATCCGGCTCTCCGACGTCGCCCTGCGCGACCTGCACCAGACTGCCATCGGGATGAAGGCCGGGGGCGTGGGTTATTATGCCAAATCCGACTTCGTCCACGTCGATACGGGCCGCGTGCGCTATTGGTAACGGGCTGATTTTCCCCGGCTAAGTCGTGAGCGCACCCCGGAATTAACGATCTTTTCACCAAACCGTGCCATGATTTCGCTGGGTTTCCAGTGTTTTCGGGGGCTAGGTTTCCTTTATGGATGATCTGACGGAACTCCAATCACGGGTCGCCGCCGCTCAGGAGCGCCTGCAGCAGAGCGCCGAGGAAGAGCGGCGCTATGGCCTGCGCCTCAACGACATCGTCTCGATCGTCGAGGGCTCGTTGTCGCGCCAGCGCGACGAGGTCGAGAAGCAGAAGGCCGAGATCGTCGATCTGCGCACGACATTGGGCAAGCTCAGCAGCGAACGCGATGAAGCAAAGGGCGCGCTCATCCAGGCGCACACTGCGCTGAGTGCGGCGCAGGCGCGCCTCGGCCAGCGCGAGGTGCAGAACGAGCAGTTGCGGCGCATGCTGATGGAACTGCTGGGCGCGGTCGAGGGCCGCAAAGGCGGCTCGGTGCAGGACACCGTTCGTCGCCTGGAAGGCGGCATCCAGACCCTGATAAAGCAGGAACACACGGAAACAGCCGAAATCGCGGCGGCGGCTCCGGAGGCGAGCCCAGCGCGCCCTAGCATGGCGGCCGCGCCCGCGCGCGGTCGCCTGACGGTGGTGGCGGCCGTGACCAAAGCCAACGAGATCGCCGGGCAACTCGCTCTTGCCAACCAGCCGGCAAGCGCAGAGGCGCAGATCGCCGAAGCGGTGGCGCCGGAGGATTTCGAGGAACCGCTGGCAGCCGGGAGCGAGCCGGAATCCTTGTCCGATGTAGCCATGAACGAGGCCGGCAAGATCGTCGCGGAGCCCGATGCGGACGGCGCGAACGGCGCGGCCGGCCCTCGCGAACAGGATCTGGTCAATGCCCTGCTCGATGCCGAACGCAAACTGATCGAGGCGGAGGCCCTCGGCGGCGCGGCCAACGCCAACTCCCCGGTCGCCGAAATCATCCGGCGCATCAGCCAGCGCACCCGGGAGATCAACGAGCAGGCCCCGCAGTCCTGAGCGCACCCGGCGCGCTCCGGAACATCCTTCCAGCAACCTGGTTGCATCGGAGCAATCGCCATCGTGCGTTTGCGCGCGCAGGCGCGTAGACTTGATGGGCGATCTGGCGGCGGAAGGATCAAGCCATGCTGTGGAAGGGACGCAGGCAAAGCAGCAACGTCGAGGACCGCCGCGGCACGGGCGGCGGCATGCGCTTTCCCGGCGGTGGACTGGGTGGCCGACTGGGCGGCGGCCGGATCGGCGGCGGCGGGCTCGGCATCGGCGGCATCGTCGTCCTGCTGATCGTCGCCTGGGTTCTCGGCATCAACCCGCTGACGCTGCTGTCGGGCGGCAACCTCGACTCGGGCGGGTACGAGCAGGAACAGGTGCCCGGCGGCTCGATGTCGAGCCAGCAGCAGGACGAGATGAAGCAGTTCGTGTCGGTGGTCCTGGCCGATACCGAAGATGCGTGGAACGACCTGCTGCCGCAGGTCGGCGCGCAATATCGCAATCCGACGCTGGTGCTGTTCTCAGGCGGCGCTGAATCCGCCTGCGGGTTCGCGCAGTCGGCGGTCGGCCCGTTCTATTGCCCGGGCGACGAGAAGGTCTATCTCGATCTCGATTTCTTCAGCGAGCTGTCGAGCCGGTTCGGAGCGCCGGGCGACTTCGCCCAGGCCTATGTGATCGCGCACGAGGTCGGCCATCACGTGCAGAAGGTGCTCGGCATCGAGCAGCAGGTCGAGCAGGCCCGCTCCGGCATGACCGAAACCCAGGCCAATGCGCTCTCTGTCCGCGTCGAACTGCAGGCGGATTGCCTCGCCGGCATATGGGCCAATCACGCCAACCAGGAGAAAGGCCTGATCGAATCCGGCGACATCGACGAGGCGCTGGGCGCGGCGAGCGCGGTCGGCGACGATACCCTGCAGAAGGAGGCGACCGGCCGGGTAATGCCGGACAGCTTCACGCATGGCTCCTCTGAGCAGCGCACCCGCTGGTTCAAGACTGGCTTCGGCAGCGGCGATATCAACGACTGCGACACGTTCAGCGCGAAGACGCTGTAGATTCAGGCAGCCGCCGCGTCTGGGAACGCGCGCACCTTCGCCATCGTCAGCGAGACGAGCTTGTCGGGAGCGATCAGTTCGCCCACCGGCGAGCCGTGCGGGATCTCGGCTTCCAGCATGTCGCCGTTGGCCAGCAGCGCCAGCTCGACGCGAATGGCGGGGCCCGCGACAAATATCTGCCGCACCCGCGCCTCCAGCCCCTCGCCCCGCGCATCGCCGATGATGAGATCATGCGGTCGCACGAATGCCACCCCCGCCGCGTCGCGCAGCTCCGGATGCTCCGGCGCCGGCAGGGTCAGCGGCCCCACGATCGCGCGGCCGCGGTCGATGCGGCAGCGCAGACGATTGGCATTGCCCATGAACTCGTAGACGAAGGCGGTCGCCGGCTGCTGGTAGACCTCCGCCGGCGTGCCGATCTGTTCGATCCGTCCGTCCCTCATGACGGCGATCCGGTCGGCCAGCTCCAGTGCCTCCTCCTGGTCATGGGTCACGAAGATCGAGGTCAGCTGCATGTCGTCATGCAGCCGCCGCAGCCAACGCCGCAGCTCCTTGCGCACCTTGGCGTCGAGCGCGCCGAACGGCTCGTCCAGCAGCAGAACGCTCGGCTGGATCGCGAGCGCGCGCGCCAGCGCCACGCGTTGCCGCTGGCCGCCCGACAGTTGGCTCGGGTAGCGGCCGCCGAGGCGCTCGAGCTGGACCAGGCGCAGCAGTTCGTTGACCTGAAGATCGATTGCCCCCTTGACCGGCCGCTTGTCGCGCGGCTTGACGCGCAGCCCGAAGCTGACGTTCTCCGCCACTGTCATGTGCTTGAACAGGGCGTAGTGCTGGAACACGAAGCCGACATTGCGTTCGCCCGCGCCCTGCGTCGCGACGTCCTGGCCGGCGAACAGCATGCGCCCGCTGTCGGCGAACTCGAGGCCGGCGAGGATGCGGAGCAGCGTGGTCTTGCCCGAGCCCGACGGGCCGAGCAGCGCGACGAACTCGCCGCGCGCCGCCGTCAGATTGACGCCGCGCAACGCCGCGAACCCGTTGAAGGCCTTGCAGATGCCATCGGCCGTGATCGTCATCCCGCTCTCTCCTAGTGCTTGCGTCCGGCGGCGAGCCGGTCGCCGTAGCGCCACTCCAGCAGCGACTTCGCCACCAGCGTGACGATCGCGAGGCCCGCCAGCAGCGAGGCTACCGCGAATGCGCCGACGAAATCGTACTCGTTGTAGAGGATCTCGACATGCAGCGGCATGGTGTTGGTGAGGCCGCGGATATGGCCGCTGACCACCGACACCGCGCCGAACTCGCCCATCGCGCGCGCGTTGCACAGCAGCACGCCGTAGAGCAGGCCCCACGCGACGTTCGGCAGCGTCACATGCCAGAACGTGCGCCAGCCGCTGGCGCCGAGCGAGATCGCCGCCTCCTCCTCGTCCCTGCCCTGCTCCTGCATCAGGGGGATGAGTTCCCGCGCAACGAACGGAAAGGTGACGAAGATGGTCGCGAGCACCAGCCCGGTGACGTTGAAGATGACCTTGATGTCCCACTCCTTCAGGAACGGACCGAACCAGCCGTTCGCGCCATAAAGCAGCACATAGATCAGTCCTGAGATCACCGGCGAGACCGAGAACGGCAGGTCGATCAGCGTGACCAGAAGGCTCTTGCCCCGGAAATCGAACTTGGCGACCGCCCAGGCCGCCGCCAGTCCGAATACCACGTTCAGAGGCACGGCGATGGCGGCCACCAGCAAGGTCAACCGCACCGCCTGCCAGGTGTCGCGGTTGGCGACTGCGGCGAAGAACGTCGCGAAGCCGCCGCGTAGGGCCTCCATGAAGACCGAGATCAACGGCAGCACCAGAACGACGGCAATGAACAGCACGCCCGTGGCGATCAGGATCCAGCGGACCAGCGCGGTCTCGGTGGTCGCATTCCGCAGCCGTGCGGCTGCGGAAGGCTGCACCGGGGCTGCCGCGACGCTCAACGCTCCTCGTGCCTGCGCGACCATCTTTGCACCATGTTGATAGCGAGAAGGATGAGGAACGACGCCGCCAGCATGATGACACCGATGGCGGCCGCGCCCGCATAGTCGAACTGCTCCAGCTTGGTGACGATCAGCAGGGGCGCGATCTCGGACACCAGCGGCATGTTGCCGGCAATGAAGATGACCGATCCGTATTCGCCGACCGCTCGCGCGAAGGCGAGCGCGAAGCCGGTCAGCAGCGCCGGCAGGATCGCGGGCAGGATGACCAGCCGGAAGGTCTGCCAGCGGCTGGCGCCGAGGCTGACCGCCGCCTCCTCGACCTCGCGGTCCAGGTCCTGCAGCACGGGCTGCAGGCTGCGCACGACGAACGGCAGCCCGATGAAGATGAGGGCCACCAGCACGCCCAGCGGCGTGAAGGCGATCTTGATCCCCAGCGGCGCGAACAGGCCGCCGATCCAGCCGTTGGGCGCATAGATCGTGGCCAGCGCGATGCCGGCCACCGCCGTCGGCAGCGCGAATGGCAGGTCGACCAGCGCGTCGACCACGCGCTTCATCGGGAAATCATAGCGCACCAGGATCCACGCCACGATGAGGCCGAAAAAGGCATTGACGAGGGCCGCGATGAAGGCGGCGCCGAAGCTGAGCCGCAGCGCCGCCAGCACGCGAGGGTCCGTGAGTACGTCGAGGAAGCCGGAGACCCCGAGCGAGGCCGGTTTCAGCACCAGCGCCGAGAGCGGCAGCAGCACGATGATGCTGAGGTAGGCGACCGCGAAGCCGAGCGTGATGCCGAACCCCGGCAGCACGCTCGGCCGCTTGAGGCCGCCACCCAGGAAAGTGGCGAGTGCAGCCATCGACCGGCCTGCGCTCACTGGCCCGGGCGATAGATCTGATCGAAGATTCCGCCGTCGGCGAAATGCTTCTTCTGCGCCTCCTGCCAGCCGCCGAATGTGTCGTCGATCGTCACCATCGGGATCTTCGGAAACTGACTCTTGTATTTCGCGGCCACCGCCGGATCGGTGGGACGATAGAAATTCTTGGCCGCGATCTCCTGGCCCTCGGGGGTATACAGGAACCTGAGATAGGCTTCAGCGACCTTCCGCGTGCCCTTGTCGTCGACATTCTTGTCGACCACGGCAACCGGCGGCTCGGCGAGGATGCTCATGCTGGGCACCACGATCTCGACCTGGTCCTTGCCGAGCGCCCGCATGGCGAGGAAAGCCTCGTTCTCCCATGCCAACAGGACATCGCCGATGCCGCGCTGGACGAAGGTGGTGGTGCTGCCGCGCGCGCCGGTATCGAGCACCGGGACGCGCTTGTAGAGATCCGCGACGAACTGCTGCGCCTTGGCTTCATTGCCGCCCGGCTGCTTCAGCGCATAGGCCCACGCCGCCAGATAGTTCCAGCGCGCGCCGCCGGAGGTCTTGGGATTGGGCGTGATGATCTGGACATCGCCCCGAAGGAGGTCTGGCCAATCCTTGATCTGCTTCGGGTTGCCCCTGCGCACCAGGAAGACGATGGTCGAGGTATAGGGCGAAGAATTATTGGGCAGGCGTTTCTGCCATTCCTTGGCGATCAAGTCGGAATTCTGCGCAATGGCGTCGATGTCGTAGGCTAGCGCCAGCGTCACGACGTCCGCCTCGAGCCCGTCGATCACTGCGCGCGCCTGCTTGCCGGAGCCGCCGTGCGACTGTTCGATGGTGACGTCCTCGCCGGTTTCCGCCTTCCATTGGGCGGCGAAGGCCTCGTCGACCGCCTTGTAGAATTCGCGCGTGGGGTCATAACTGACGTTCAGCAATGTGGTGTCCGCGTGGGCGGCGGCCGC
The DNA here is from genome assembly GCA_035699005.1 of Dongiaceae bacterium. Classification (GTDB taxonomy): domain Bacteria; phylum Pseudomonadota; class Alphaproteobacteria; order Dongiales; family Dongiaceae; genus Dongia_A. Next base: position 10,857 of record DASSBF010000052.1, on the reverse strand, counting down.
ACCGGCAATGAGTCCGAACGCAAAGGCGGTGGCACGAAGAAGCAGGTTCATTCGGTTTGCCATCGTTGCTCTCCCATTGTCTGTAAAGTCCCGTTCAACGTGGAATTATGTCTATCTGCTTACGTGATTAGGACGTCAGCGAACTCCTCCTTTCCGTACGGTCCTTAAATTCCTGCGCCGATATCGATCCGGTACTGAGGCCGGCGGATGGCCTCCGCCAAAGTCGCGCTGTCCAGGATCCGCGATGCGGAATCGCGGGCCTTGCACATCGTGTCCCGAATGGGACACTCGGCCTCGCTCCGGCAGTCCTCGCAACGCCGATACGCTGTCTTGCTCGCACATGGCACCAGCGCTAGCGGCCCGTCGATATACCGCACGACTTGACCAAAGGTGATTGCTTCAGGCGGTTTGGCAAGCGTGTAACCGCCATGCTTGCCCCTGATGCTCCGAACCAGCCCGTGCCGTTTGAGTTCCAAGAGAATCAGCTCCAGAAATTTGCGCGGCATATGCTGGCTCTGGGCAATCTCCGCAATCGGCGTCGGCGCCGACGTTGGCCGGTCGGCGAGATAAAGCAACGCATGCAGGGCGTATTTGGCCTTCTGCGAAAGCATAGATACTCCATAAACTCGATAGAGATTACGGATTAATTTCTTCATGTCAAGCGCGGGGCTTGGCTGCTGCGCTCATCCTCAAGCTGCCGGTCCTTACGGGCTTGTTAACCAAACTGGCCATACAACGCATCGATGGTGCGCCTGCCGGCTCTGGGGCTGAAGGTCAAGGTCGTCGTAGCACTGTCCGTGGCGGTGCTGGCGATCCTGGGCGCATTCGTCTCCTATGAGAAAGAGCGCTTCCGGGTCGAGCGCCTGGCCGAACTGCGTGCCACCGCGCAGAATCTCGCCAACCTCTATTCCGGCGCCGTCGCGAACTCGGTCTGGGAATTCGACCGGGACAATACGCGCGCGCAGCTCGAAGCCCTGAAGGTGGTCGAAGGTTTCCAGCGCGCGGTGATCTGGGAGACCAACGGCCCGGAGTTCGTCTCCGTGTCCAACCGGATTGCCGACGGCCCGCACGTCGAGGGCAAGGCAAAGATCTTCGTCAACGGCAAGGAGATCGCGTGGATCCTGGTCCGCCTGTCGCGCAAGGTCGTCGAAGCGGCCGAGGAACGGCACCTCGAGCAGGTGCTCTATACGGTCGGCGCGCTGGGCGTCGCGCTGCTCAGCAGCGTCTTCGCCGCGCTCCACTTCCTGACCCGGCCGCTCGATCGCATGACCAACCTGATGCAGCGTTTCGCCACCGGCCAGCTGGGCGGGCAGATCCCGTTCGTCGCGCGCAGCGACGAGGTCGGCCGCATGGCGCAGGCATTGGCGGTGTTCCGCGACCACGCGATCGAGCGGCGCAATGCCGAGCTGGCCTTGCAGCGCCGCAGCGAAGAGCTGGTCGCGCTCAACAAGGACTTGCTGAAGGCCCGCGATGCCGCCGAATCCGCCAACCGGATCAAGTCCGAGTTCCTGGCTTCGATGAGCCACGAGATCCGCACGCCGATGAACGGCATCGTCGGCATGGTGCATGTCCTGATGGCGACGCCGATGCGGGCCGATCAGCGCGACAAGCTGACGACGCTGGCCAGCGCCGCATCGACATTGCTCAACATCCTGAACGACATTCTCGACATTTCGAAGATCGAGGCCGGCCGCCTCGAGCTCGAGGTTGCACCGTTCATGCCGCGCCGCGTGCTGGAAGACATGCTCGCGCTGTGGCGCCCGTCCGCGCTCAACAAAGGACTGGCGCTGAGCAGCCACGTCGATGCCGGCCTGCCCACCGTCATGATGGGCGATGCCAACAGGATCGGGCAGATCGTCGCAAACTACCTCGGCAACGCCATCAAGTTCACCGAGCGGGGCAGCGTGACAGTCCGGATGACCGGCGAATCGAAGCCGGACGGGCGCTATCGCCTGCGCGTGACCATCGCCGATACCGGCATCGGCATCCCGCCCGAGGCGATTCCCCGCCTGTTCCAGAAATTCAGCCAAGCCGACAACTCGACCACGCGGAAGTTCGGTGGCACCGGTCTCGGCCTCGCCATCTGCCGCGAGCTGACCCAGTTGATGGGCGGGGACGTCGGCGTGGAGAGCGTACCGGGCAAGGGCTCCACGTTCTGGTTCGCGATCGATTGCGGCATCGCCGACGCAGCGATCCTGCCGATGCCGGAGGTGAGCGCGCACTCGCGCCTGTTGACGTTGCCCGGCGAGCGCAGGCTGCGCCTGCTGGTGGCGGAGGACAACCACATCAACCAGGTCGTGATCCTGTCCCTGCTGCGCGCCGCGGGCCATGAATGCGACATCGCCAGGGACGGCCGCGAGGCGGTCGAGGCGGTGCAGAACAGCGCCTATGACGGCGTGCTGATGGATATCCAGATGCCGGTCATCGACGGCGTGGAGGCGACCCAGACCATCCGCAGGCTGGGCGACACGTATCTCAAGCTGCCGATCATCGCCCTCACCGCCAACGCGATGGCAGGCGACGAGGAGCACTATCTCGGCCTCGGCATGAACGACTATGTGCCCAAGCCGATCGATCCCGATCGACTGACCCTGGCCCTGCGCCGCACCATCGCGACCGACGCCGCTCCGATCCGCCGCGCCGATCCGCGCACGGCGGAGCCGGAGGTCGCCGAAGAGGACGAGGACCTGAGACGGCTGCTGGGATCGTTGTAGGGCGGCCGCTACATGCGCAGCCGGGAGCCGTCCGGATCGTACGGCGGATCTTTCAGAATCCGCGCCGCGCGCCGTTCGCCAAGGATTTCGATCTCGACCCCATCGGCGACGTCGCTCCTGACGTACCCTAGGCCGATCGGATGTTTCACGTGATATCCGAAACCGCCGGAGGTCAGGCGGCCGACCACTTCGCCATTCGCCAGAACGGGCTCGTTGCCCATCGGATCGAGGTCGCCTTCTTCCAGCGCAAAGATCGCGAACCGCCGCTTCGGCGCTTCGGAAAGCACGCGTTCCGCCGCCTTGTGTCCGATGAAGTCGCCCTTGTCCAGCCGTACAAAGCGGCCGAGCCCAGCTTCCGCCGGCGTGTAGTCGACGCTGAATTCGCGGCCCCAGGAGCCGTAGCCCTTCTCCAGCCTGAGGGCGTTCAGCGCACGCATGCCGCACAGCCTGAGGCCATGCGGCCGGCCGGCCGCGCGGAGCCGCTCCAGCACGTGCACCTGGCACTCGGGCGCGGTGTAGATTTCGTAGCCGAGTTCGCCGGTAAATCCGACGCGGATCGCGAGTGCATCCGCCAGCCCCACCCTCATCCGCCGCGCCGACAGGAACGGAAACGCCTGGTGCGAGACGTCATCCCCGACCAGATCCGCCAGCACGGCGCGCGCCTTGGGGCCCGTCAGCGAGAATCCGGTCCAGTCCGCCGTCGCGTCGCGGACTGTCACGTCGTGCGGGCCGCGATGGCGGTCGAACCAGCGCTGATAGTAGACGACGGCGGTCGGCGAGCCGATCAGGAGGTAGTGGTCGGCGGTGAGCCGCGTGACGGTGAGGTCGCCGAATACGCGGCCCTTGGGCGTCAGCAAGGGCGCCAATGCGGTCCTGCCGTCCGCTGATGGCAGCTTGTTGCAGGTAAGCCGGTCGAGGAAAGCGGTCGCGCCGGGACCCGATACATCGAACTTAGCGTAGCAGGAGGATTCGAACAGGCCGGCCGCCTCCCGCACCGCTCTTGCCTCTTCGCCGACGCGCTCGAAAGCCTCGGAGCGGCGGAAGGTCGGGGCCTCTTCCGCGGTCTTTCCTTCTCCCGCGAACCACAGCGGATACTCCCAGCCGTAGAGCGCGCCGAACGCCGCGCCGGCTCGGCCGAACACGCCGTAGGCCGGCGTGGTCTTGAGCGGGCGCGCGGCCGGCAGCTCTTCGTTGGGACAGGTGATGGTGAAGCGACGGCGATAGTTCTCTGTGGTCTTCTCCAGCACATAAGCGGCATTCGCGTGCGGGCCGAAGCGCGCGATATCCATGGCGAACACGTCCATGCCGGGCTCGCCCTCGGCGATCCATTGCGCCACCGCCAGCCCAACGCCGCCGCCCTGGCTGAAGCCCGCCATGACGCCGCAGGCCAGGAAGTAGTTGGTGAGCCCGCGCACCGGACCGATGATCGGGTTGCCATCGGGCGCGAACACCATGCCGCCGTTGATGACGCGCTTGATTCCGCCCTCGGCGAGACAGGGATAACGCTCCATCGCGACCTCGAGCGCGCTCCAGATCCGGTCGACGTCGTTGGGCAGCAGCTCGTGAGCGAAATCCTGCGGCGTGCCATCGGCCGCCCAGTGCCTGCAGCCGTGCTCGTAGGTGCCGATGAGCAGCCCCTTGCCCTCCTGCCGCAGATAGGATTCGCCGTCGAAATCGATCGACATCGGCAGCTCGCGGCCCAGTTCCGCCACCGCGGGTATGTCGTTGGTGACGATGTATTGATGCTCCATGGGCACGATGGGCAGCTCGACGCCAGCCAGCCGCCCCACTTCGCGCGCCCACAGGCCGCCGGCGTTGACCACGTACTCGGCCTCGATGGTGCCCTCCTTCGTGACGACCAGCCATCCGCCCGTCGCCGTCGGCTTCAGCTCGATCACCGGATTGCGCAGGTAGATCTCGGCGCCTTTGGCCTTTGCCGCCTTGGCATAGGCATTTGTCACGCTCGATGGGTCGACATGCCCATCGTTCGGATCGTAGAGCGCGCCGATGAATTGCGACGTATCGATCAGCGGATTGAGCTTCTTCACCTCATCCAGCGAGACGAAATCGAGGTCGAGCCCGAGGTGGCGCGCGCGCCCGCGCTCCATCCGAAAATAGTCCATGCAGGTTTCGTTGGCCGCGACATAGAGGCAGCCGACGCGATGGATGCCGCAGGCTTGGCCGGATTCGCGCTCCAGCTCGTCATAAAGCCGCACGGTGTAGGCCTGCAGCGCGGACATGTTGGTGTCGCCGTTGATGGTGTGCATGCCGCCGGCCGCATGCCAGGTCGAGCCCGAGGTCAGCTCCGAGCGCTCGATCAGCGCCACGTCGGTCCAGCCGAGCCTGGTCAGGTGATAGAGCACGCTGACGCCCACCACGCCGCCGCCGATCACCGCCACGCGCACGTGAGATTTCATGATCCCGGGTCCCTCGAAAATCCAGCCAAGCCCGCCGAGCGCGGCGCCGCGGCGCCGCCGATTGCCGCGAACTCTGCCAAGCGCGCGGTGACACGGCAACGAGCCAAATGGTCAGATGGCCGGTGAGATTTAGTCATGTCGATGGCCGCGATCTCTCCGCCAACTCGGCGGCATCGCGCCAGCGGTAGCCGGCCAGGGTCAGGCGCCCGTCGCGATCCGATTCCGCCAGGCCCGACGCCAGCCGCCCGCCGATCCGCTCATAGAAAGTGCGCGCCGATTTGTTGCTGGCCAGCGACCACAACGCCACTGCGCCGGGACCATGCTGCGCCATTGCCCGGCCCAGCCCATGCATCAGCTGGCGCCCCAGGCCGCGGCGCAGATGCGTTTGCAGGACGTAGAGGACCGGAACCTTGAAGGCCGCGCCATGCATCGTCCGCTTGGCGCGCATGCCGCCCGCGAAGCCGACAATTCCGGCCGCAGGGTCGATCGCCACGAAAGTCCAGCGCATACCGACCGGCTCCTGCAGCAGACCCGACCACATGCGCAGGCGCGTGGGCACCGACTGCCGGTCAAGGACATGCTGCGGCAGAAGGCCGACATAGGCCTCCTGCCAGCCTTTCACGTGGATCTTGGCGATGCCTTCAGCATCGTCGGGAATGGCGGGCCTGACGAAGGGGTCGATCGGGGTCTGCGCGTTCATATCGTCATGCCGGCTTGCTCGCCCACAATCGCCCGGGCCGCAACTCGCCCTTGTCCAGCACCACGGTCAGCATGCGCCAATCCTCGATGAAGTGATCGCGCGCGTCGACGCCCAGCTTCTCCGTCATGAGGCCGAACAGCTCGCCCTTCAGCCGCGCCAGCTCCTGTTTGGCGAGGTCGCGATACCAGGCGTTGATGTCCAGCAACTTCACCTGTTCGAAGCCGGCCTCATGCAGCATCAATCCATAGTCCGCGAGCGTGACGGGATGATAGGGAATGCCCTCCAGCTCGATGAAATGGATCATGTCGGTGCTGTACGGATCGGGGCCCTTCATCCAGTCGCCGCCCGCCAGCCGGCCGCCCGGCCTCAGGACGCGGCGCACCTCGCGCAGCAGGGCCGGCTTGTCCATCACGTGCAGCCAGGCGTCCTTGGTGAACACGACGTCGAACGCAGCATCGGCAGACGGCAGCGGCTGCTCCGGCTCGATCACCTCGAAGGCGATCCGCGGATCGACGGTGCGCCGACGCGCGAGCTCGATCATGGGCTCCACGACATCCACGGCAGCGACGCGCGCAGCGCCGAGCGAAACCAGAACCCGGTCCAACCCGCCGATCCCGCAGCCGATGTCCAGCACCCGCTTTCCGGCAAGGTCGATCTCGGCCACGATCTCCCGCACCGCCTGCGGTCCGCCGGGTGACAGAAAGCCTTCGCCCCAGATGATCTGGAGCATGTCGAGCATGGTGGTGTCGTAGTCGTGCGAAACCTGATCGGTCATGGCGCCATCAGACCAGAGGAGCCGGCTGTTTGACCAGAGCCTAGGCCTTGATTCGCGTCATCTTCGGATCGTAGAGCGGCTCCAGGCTGACCTTGGCCGGATAGCGCTCGCAGGCGATCTCCAGCTCGTAGGCGCCGGAGAGCACGTCCTCGGGCGTCACGCCGCCCTCCCTGTCGCGCACGTAGCCGATGCCGATGTTGGTCTCCAGCGTGTAGCCGTAGCCGCCGGAGCTGAGCCAGCCTACCTGCTTGCCGTTGCGGAAGATGGTTTCGCGCCCGAGCAGCACGATCGATGGATCATCGACCGTGAAACAGGCGAGCAGCTTGGGCAGCTTTTTCATCGCCTGTCTGGTCAGGGCCTCGCGGCCGAGGAACGGCACATTATTCTTCAGCTTCACCGCCCAGGCCATGCCCGCCTCCAGCGGCGAATGGTCGGGCGAGATGTCGCTCGACCAGGCGCGGTAAAACTTCTCCAGGCGCAGGCTCTCGATGGCGCGGTAGCCGGCATTGCGGATGCCGTGCGGCGCGCCGGCCTTCATGAGCGCGTCATAGACGCTGGCGAGGGAATCCAGCGGCACGTGCAGCTCCCAGCCCAGCTCGCCGACATAGGTGACGCGCAAAGCGCGCACCGGCGTGCCGCCGATCATGATCTCGCGGTGCTGGCCGAACGGGAATCCCGCATTGCTCACGTCCGCTTCGGTGACGCTCGCCAGCACGTCACGCGCTTTCGGGCCCATCAGGCTCAATGCCCCGCTGGAGGAAGTGATGTCGATCAGCCGCACATCGAGGCCATCGGGGATGTGGCGGCGGATCCAGCTGAAATCGTGAGTTGCGAAGCCGGTGCCGGTGACGATGTAGTAGGCATCGTCATCGAGCCGCGAGACGGTCAGGTCGCATTCGATCCCGCCGCGCTCGTTCAGCATCTGGGTGTAGACAAGCCGCCCTGGCTTCACCGCCACGTCGTTGGCGCAGATCCAGGACAGGGCGGCTTCCGCATCCCTCCCCACCATGAGGAACTTGGCGAACGAGGTCTGGTCGATCACCACCACCTTCTCCCGGCACGCGCGATGCTCGCCGCCGACGTAGGGGAACCAGTTCTGCCGGCCGTAGGTGTAGATATCCCTTGGCTCCACGCCTTTCGGCGCGAACCAGTTCGGCCGCTCCCACCCCAGCTTCCAGCCGAACACGGCGCCCTGGTCCTTCAGCCGGCCATAGAGCGGCGAGGTGCGGACCGGCCGCGCGCTCTCCAGCTCCTCGTGCGGCCAGGCCATCGAGTAGTGGTGCGCATAGGCTTCCAGCGTGCGCGTGATGACCCAGCTGCGGTCGCGTTGGACCTGGCCGAAGCGGCGGATGTCGACCGGCCAGAGATCCATCGGCGCCTCGCCCTCGGCCACCCACTCGGCCAGCGCGCGGCCGGCGCCGCCGCCGGAGGCGATGCCGAACGCGTTGAATCCGGCGCCGACATAGAAATTTCGGACCTCCGGCGCCTCGCCCAGGATGAAATTGCCGTCGGGCGTGAAGCTCTCCGGGCCGTTGATCATCTGCTTGATGCCGGCGTTCGCCAGCGTCGGCACGCGCGCCAGCGCCTGCTCCATCAGCGGCTCGAAATGATCGGTGTCGGTCTCAAGCAGCTGGAACGCGAAGTTCTCCGGCAGCGGATGGGCTTGCCAGGGCTTTGGGTTGTGCTCGTAGCCGCCCATCACCAGCCCGCCGACCTCTTCCTTGAAATAGATCAGGCGGTCGGGATCGCGCAGCGTCGGCAGGTTCCTCGGCACGCCCGGGATCGCCTCGGTCACCAGGTACTGGTGCTGCACCGAGGTGAGCGGCACGCTGACGCCGGCCATCGCGCCGATGCGCCGCGCCCACTGGCCCGCGCAGTTGACCACCACTTCGGTCCTGATTTGCCCTTGGCAGGTCTCGACGCCGACCGCGCGGCCCTTCTCGATCAGGATACCGGCGATTGCCGTCTCCTCGATGATCTTCACGCCACCCTGCCGCGCGCCCTTGGCGAGCGATTGCGTGATGTCCGCCGGGTTCACCTGCCCGTCGGTCGGCAGGAAGGCCGCGCCGACCACGTCCGATATATCCATGACCGGCCAAAGCTTCTGCGCCTCCTGCGGCGACAGCAACTCCATCTCCAGCCCGAAGGAATGCGCGGTGGTCGCCTGGCGCCTGATCTCGGTCATGCGCTCCGCATTGCAGGCGAGGCGCAGGCCACCGTTCCTTTTCCAGCCGGTCGCGAGGCCGGTTTCCTGCTCCAGCTTGTCGTAGAGCTCGACGGAGTATTTCAGGAGCTGCGTGATATTGGCGGAGGTGCGCAACTGCCCGACCAGCCCCGCCGCATGCCACGTGCTGCCCGAGGTCAGCTTGTTGCGCTCGATCAGCACGACGTCCGTCCAGCCGAGCTTGGCCAGGTGATAGGCCGTCGAGCAGCCGATGATGCCGCCGCCGATGATGACAGCGCGGGCGCGGGTGGGGAGTGCGGTCATGGTTGGAGCCTGATCCTAGTCGCGCTAGCCGTTCTTAACGGCCTGGATATGTTTGCCGAAGTCCGGTGTGCCCATCAGCTTCTTGCAGCGCTCGAAGCGGTTAACGGCATAGGCCCAGAAATCGTCCACCGGGTTCTGGTTCACATGCTGGATGATGCCCCACAGAGTCCACAGCAGGTCGCACATCGCCTTGTAGAGCACCATGCGGCCGCGGTCGGCCGCCGGCGCCCTGCCACCGAAATAGGCTTCGAGCAGCGCCTCGTCCTGATCCGGACCGAAGGCGGCCTCGACCGAGACATCGCCCAGGTCCCACATCGGATCGTTGTTGCCGGCATATTCCCAGTCGATGACATGGACCCGTTCGCCGGTGTCGAGGAAATTCTCCGCCAACGGATCGCAGTGGCATGGCTTGATCGGCAACGGCCGCGCGCTCAGCGCCGCGCGCACAGCCTCGGCCGCGCGCTTCACGTCATGATAGCCGTCGGGCAGCGGGGCATTCTTCTTTGCGAGAATGTCCAGATACTCGTCGATCATCTGGAATAGCTCGAAGCGGTTCAGGAACGGCGTCGCCTTGTCATGGACGCGCCTCAGGGCGACGGCGGAGCGCTTGACCGAGCCCAGATCCTTGAACCGGTCGGCGTTCATGGTGACGCTGCCGTCGACATAGCGGCACAGCATGATGCCCGTCGTTTCGTCGAAATGCATGACCTCCGCATTCACGCCGACCTTTGCCGCGGACTTGGCCGCGTGGGCCTCGTTCCTGCGGTTGACGTATTCGCTGGTCCCGACGCCCGGGATGCGGAGCACGTGGCGGCCGCGCGGCGAATCGATGCGGAAGTTGCGGTTGGTAAGGCCGCCGAGCCGCTCCAGCCTGATCGCATTCTCCGGCACGTCCTTGAAGAGGTCGATGCCGCGCATCGCGGTCAGCACGTCCTCGCGATCAACATCCGCGCTCATGCCTTCTTCCTCACGCCTTCAGCCGCAGGTTCTCCGGATCATAGGCCGCCTTGGTGGAGACCCACGCCTTGCTCACCTGGCCGAAGGCTTCGATCTCAACCTCGCCGCGCTCGATCAGCTCCACCGGCAGATAACCGTAGCCGATCGCCTTGCCCACGGTGTAGCCGAAATTGCCGCTGGTCGTCACGCCGGCGACCTTGCCGTCCACCATCACTGCCTCGCTGCCATAGAGCGGCAGATAGTCATCGAGCAGGAAGGTCGCCAGGCGCTGCTTCGGTCCCGCGTCGCGCTGCTTCAGCAGCGCATCGCGGCCGATGAAGTCGCCCTTGTTGAAGTTGACCCGGAAGCCGAGACCCGCCTCCAGCGGCGTGTAATCCGGCGTGATGTCGCTGGACCAGTAGAGATAGCCCTTTTCCATGCGCAACGAATCGATCGCGCGATAGCCGGCGTCGGCGATGCCGTGCGGCTCGCCCGCCGCGCGCAGCAGCTCGTACATGTGCGCCGCATATTCCGTCGGCACATGCAGCTCCCATCCCAGTTCGCCGACATAGCCGATGCGGATGGCGCGTACCGGCGCGGCGCCGATCGTGATCTCGCGCATGGTCGCGAACGGGAAGGCGGCCTTGGAGACGTCCTCCTCCGCGACCTTGGCCAGCACGTCGCGCGCCTTCGGCCCGCGGAGATTGATGACCGCGCGCGCCGAGGTCACGTCGACCAGCTGCACCGATCCATCCTTGCGCAACTGGCTTTCGATCCAGTGCGCATCGTGCTTTCCGAATGCCGCGCCGGTGACGAAGTAGTAGCGG
>DASSBF010000051.1:0-18917 GCA_035699005.1 Dongiaceae bacterium | reverse complement strand
CCCACGTCGAAGCCCTCTGCCATGCGCAGCTCGGCCATGACGTCGGGCAGGGATTCCCTTGCGACATTCACCGTGCGCGTGGCGCCCATTTTACGAGCCAGGTCGAGCCGGTAGTCGTTGACGTCGGTGATGACGACGTGGCGCGCCCCGACGTGCCGGCAGATCGCGGCCGCCATGATGCCGATCGGCCCCGCGCCGGTGATCAGCACGTCCTCGCCCACCAGGTTGAAGCTGAGCGCGGTGTGGGTCGCGTTGCCGAACGGATCGAGGATGGAGGCGAGCTCGTCGCTGATGCCGTCGGGGATCTTGAAGGCGTTGACCGCGGGGATCGCCAGATATTCGGCGAACGCGCCGGCGCGGTTGACGCCGACGCCGACCGTGTTGCGGCAGAGGTGCCGCCGCCCGGCGCGGCAGTTGCGGCAGTGGCCGCAGGTGATGTGGCCTTCGCCGGAGACGCGGTCGCCGATCTCGAACCCGCGCACCTCGGTCCCCATGTCGACCACCTCGCCGACATATTCGTGGCCGACCTGCATGGGCACGGGGATGGTCTTCTGCGCCCACTCGTCCCACTTCCAGATGTGGCAGTCGGTGCCGCAGATCGCGGTCTTTTTAATCTGGATCAGCACGTCGTTATGGCCGACCTCCGGCTTCTTGACCTCGGTGAGGGTGAGGCCCGGTGCCCGTTCCAGCTTCGCAAGCGCGCGCATATCAGATCGCCTCTTTGTTCTTGCCGCCGATCGCGCCCAGCGCCAGGCCGACCTTGGCGAAGGCTTCGGCGGCCTTGTTGATGTGCTCGTCGGTGTGGGCGGCGCTCATCTGGGTGCGGATGCGCGCCTGGCCCTTCGGCACCACGGGGAAGGAAAAGCCGGTGACATAGATCCCCTCCTCCAGCAGCGCGTTCGCCATGCGCGTCGCCAGCGCGGCATCGCCCAGCATGACCGGGATGATGGGATGATCGCCGGGCACCAGCGCGAACCCCAGCACCGCCATCTTCCTGCGGAAGGAGCGGCCGTTGGCGATCACTCTGGCGCGCCGCTCCGCGCCTTCCTCGGTCCGCAGAAGCCGCAAGACCCTGAGCGACGCGGTCACGATGCTGGGCGCCAGCGCATTGGAAAAGAGATAGGGGCGGGAGCGCTGGCGCAGCAGCTCGATCACCGGCTTCCTGGCCGCGACATAGCCGCCGCTGGCTCCCCCCAGCGCCTTGCCCAAGGTGCCGGTGAGGATGTCGACGCGCTCTGCGACGCCGCAAAATTCCGGGGTGCCGCGGCCATGCGCGCCGACGAAGCCGACCGCATGGCTGTCATCCACCATCATCAGCGCGTTGTAGCGCTCGGCGAGGTCGCAGATCGCCTTCAGGTCGGCGATGATCCCGTCCATCGAGAACACGCCGTCGGTCGCGATCAGCTTGAATGCCGCGCCGGCCGCGTCCGCCGCCTTCAATTGCGCCTCCAGGTCCGCCATGTCGTTGTTGCGGTAGCGGAAGCGCTTGGCTTTGCACAGGCGGATGCCGTCGATGATCGAAGCGTGGTTCAGCGCGTCAGAGATCACGGCGTCGTTCTCGCCGAGGATGGTTTCGAACAGCCCGCCATTGGCATCGAAGCAGCTGGAATAGAGGATCGCGTCCTCCGTTCCGAGGAAGCGCGCCAGCTCCTCCTCCAGCTCGCGATGGATGTCCTGGGTGCCGCAGATGAAGCGCACCGAGGCCATGCCGAATCCGTGGCTGCGCATGCCGTCGATCGCCGCGTCGACCAGGCGCGGATCGTCCGCCAGGCCGAGGTAGTTGTTGGCGCAGAAGTTCAGCACCTCCCGCCCGTCCGCCAGGTGGATCTCCGGACCTTGCGGCGTGCCGATCAGGCGCTCCGCCTTCCAGAAGCCGTCCGCCTTGATCCGTGACAGAGTCTGGTCGAGCTGCTGATAGAATGCGGCCGGCATGGCCGATGCCTCCCAACGAATGGGTTTTAGAGACCTTAGGCCGCCGGTCCTTCCAGCTCAAATTCCATTTGAGATGCCCGGCAATGCATCGTGTTAACTCCTTGGAGTCAGATAAAGCGGAGACCGAAATGCGCAAGAGCGGACTGGCCGGTTTCATCATCGATTGCAAGACCGACGATCTGGATAGCGCGGCGCGCTTCTGGTCGCAGGCGCTTAACCTGCCGCCGCGTCTGGAGGCCTATGCCGAGGAAACCGAGTATCGAAAGCTGAGCGACGGGCCGGGCGGCACCCATGTCGAGATCCAGAAGGTCGACCATCCCAGCCGCGTGCATCTGGATATCGGCGCGGACGATGTCGCGGCGGAGGTGGCCCGGCTCGAAGGGCTTGGCGCCAAGGTCGTCAACCGCGTCCGGGACTGGGTGGTGATGGAGGCGCCGACCGGCCACCGCTTCTGCGTGGTGCCGCGGAAGGATTAGGCCCCCGCCAAAGACCCCCACATCTCAAGTTTTCCCGTCCCCCCTTGCGGGGGAAGGATGCGTAGCCTTGGCGAGCGTCAGCGAGCCTAGGCGGAGCTGGATGGGGGGTGGCGCGGCGCCCGCGGACGAATGTCCGCATTCGCGGACAGCCGCGCGCGCTCGCAAGAGCGCAACCTCTCGCGACTGCGACGCCACAGAAAAAGATGGCCATGCTTGTGCGCTGGCCTATCGATCTCAGCGCTTGCGCGCTGCGCACCTGACGGTGCGCCACCCCCCATCCAGCTCCGCCCCGGGTCGAAAGAGCCCGGCGGTCGGCTGCGTCTCGCTAAGCCTGCGCAACCTTCCCCCGCAAGGGGGGGAAGGGGTTTCTGTCAGCGGTGGTAATCGAGATGCCTTCCCTGCACCGGGGAAGGGGTTGTCGAGTCGCCCCTTCCTTGCCCCCGACTCTCCGCGGATGGTAAGCAGGCGGCATGCAGCAGACGACGCGCATCGCCCCCTCCATCCTCAGCGCCGATTTCGCCCAGCTGGGGGCCGAGGTGCGGGCGATCGGCGATGCCGGCGCCGACTACATCCATGTCGACGTGATGGATGGGCATTTTGTCCCGAACCTGACCATCGGGCCGACCGTCGTGAAGGCCTTGCGCCCGCATTCCAGCCTGCCGTTCGACGTGCATCTGATGATCGCGCCGGTGGACCCCTATGTGGCGGACTTCGCCGAGGCCGGCGCCGACATCATCACCTTCCATCCCGAAGCCGGGCCGCACCCGCACCGCACCATCCAATTAATCAAGTCGCTGGGCAAGAAGGCGGGCGTGTCGCTCAATCCCGGCACGCCGATTTCGGCCATCGACTGGCTGCTGCCGGAGATCGACCTGGTGCTGGTGATGAGCGTCAATCCGGGCTTCGGCGGCCAGCGTTTCATCGAGTCCAGCCTCGGCAAGCTGACGGAGCTGCGCCGGCGCATCGATGCCGTTTCGGATACGCAGGGCGGGCGGGCGATCGATCTGGAAGTCGATGGCGGCATCAATGTCGACACCGCCAGGCTGGCGATCGCCGCCGGCGCCGACGTGCTGGTGGCCGGGACCGCGACCTTCCAGGGCGGCGCCAGCCGGTACGCCGCCAACATCGCGGCCTTGCGGGGCTGAGGGAACGCCGATGACCGCCCTTGCCGAACCGCTCCGGAAGGCCTCGCCGCACAAGGCGCGGCGCGGCAACCGCCGGCCGAAACTGCTGGCGCCGCGACTGCAGACCCTGTTCGCGCTGCCGTCGCGCCTGCTCATGCAACGCGCAGCGCGCCGCCTGCTCCAGCCGCTCTATCGCAGCCGGCTCTATGCCGCGACGCTTGGCCAGCGCTCGAGCGGGGACCTCGCCGCCGTGCCGAGCGAAGCCTGGCCGGCCGATTCGCGCCCGGCCCTGGCACTGCTGCACGGCGACTTCCGGTTCGGCGCGGAAGTCGTGAAGAATCCCAGACCGCTGCACAATCCGCTCGGCGCGAGCGAGGGGTGGCGGCGCCAGATGGCGGCCTTCGGCTGGCTCGATGCCCTGCGCTCCCTCGGCGGAATGTCGGCGCGCCAGTTCGCGCGGCAGGTCATCGCCGCGTGGTTCACCGACACGGCATCGTACGATTCGCTCACCTGGGCGTCCGACCTGCTCGCGGCGCGGCTGCGGCGGTGCCTGGTCAGCAGCGCGTTCCTGGAGACCAACAGCGACGCCCTGTTCCGCGCAAACCTGCTGGGATCGCTCAGCCGGCAGGCGGAGCACCTCTCGCGCGCGCTGCCTGATGGGCTCAACGGCGCGGAGCTGCTGAAGGCCGGCGTCGCCCTGATGCTGGCGGGCGCGCTGCTGCCCCGGGGGGACAAGTGGCTGCGCAAGGGCCTCGCCCTGCTTGACCGCGAGCTGCACGCGCAGATCCTGCCCGATGGCGGCCATGTCGAGCGCAGCCCGGCCGTCATGCTGGAGCTGCTGGAGCACCTGCTCGACCTGCACCACGCCCTCGCCCTGACGCAGCGCGCGCTGCCGGCCCAATTGCTCTCCACCATCGGCAACCTCGCCTCGGCACTGAAGCTGCTGAGCCATCCCGATGGCGGGCTCGCCCTGTTCAACGACACCATCGAGGACGAACCGACCACCGTGATGCTGGCCATGATGCGGGCCGATGCGGCGGGCGGCGTCGAGGCGCGCGACCTCATCCAGCTGCCGCACACCGGGTTCCAGCGCCTGGCGGCGGGCAGGAGCGTGCTGATCGCCGACACCGGCGCGCCGCCGCCGCACGGTTTCGACACTCACGCCCACGCCGGCACCCTGTCGTTCGAGTTCAGCCACGGTCCGGAGCGGCTGATCGTTAATTGCGGCGCTCATCCGACCGCGCCGGAATGGCGCCAGGTCCAGCGCGCCACCGCCGCCCATTCCACGCTGGTGGTGGACGATACGAACTCCAGCATGCTGCTGCCGCCGGGCGGCATTTCCGGCGGCGGGCTCGCGCTCATCCCGCGCTCCGTCATGGTGCGGCGCGAGGCCACCGAGGCCGGACAATGGCTGGACGCGCGGCACAACGGCTATGAGGAGCCGTTCGACCTTACCCATCGCCGCCGCCTGTTCCTCAGCGCCGACGGGCTGGAGCTGATCGGCGAAGACAGTCTGACCGGCCGCGGCGGCAAGGCCTTCGCGCTGCGCTTCCATCTGCATCCCGGCGTGCAGGCCTCCTTGACCCACGGCAACCAGGCGGCGCTCCTGAAACTGGCGCAGGGCGGCGGCTGGCGCCTGCGCATCCAGGGCGGCGAACTCGCGCTCGCCGACAGCATCTATCTGGGCCAGTCGGGCACGGTCCGGCGCACCCAGCAGCTGGTGGTGCAGGGCGCGATCGAGGACGACAACACCCAGGTGAAATGGGCCTTGCAAAAGGAAGCCGCCAAGCGGTAATTGGCGCGCCCGCCAGCCGCCGGAGCCGACCAGCATGCCAGCCACGCTTCGTCCGATCCGTCGCGCGCTGCTCTCGGTTTCGGACAAGACCGGGCTGGTCGAATTGGCGCGCGCGCTGGCGGAGCGCGGGATCGCGCTGCTCTCCACCGGCGGGTCCGCCCAGACCCTGCGCCAGGCCGGCCTCCAAGTCACCGACGTCTCCGAGCACACGGGATTTCCCGAGATCATGGACGGACGGGTGAAGACCCTGCATCCGAAGATCCATGGCGGGCTGTTGGCGCGGCGCGACCTGGCCGCGCACGCCGCCGCGCAGAAGGCGCACGGCATCGCGGACATCGACCTGCTGGTGGTCAACCTCTATCCGTTCGAGGCGACCGTCGCCAAGGGCGCGGACCGCGACGCGATCATCGAGAACATCGATGTCGGCGGGCCCGCGATGATCCGTGCCGCCGCCAAGAACCATGATTTCGTCACCGTCATCGTCGATCCCGCGGACTACGACGATCTGAAAAAGGAGCTGGCCACCCACAACGGCGCCGCGTGCCTCGACTTCCGCCGCCACATGGCGCGCAAGGCCTTCGCGCGCACGGCCTCGTACGATGCCGCCATCGCCGCGTGGATGGCGGGCGATGCGGGCGAGCCGTTCCCCGAGCGCATGATCCTTGCCGGCGAGCGGCAGGCGCTGCTGCGCTATGGCGAGAACCCGCACCAGCGCGCGGCCTTCTATGTGAGCGACCGCACGCGCGCGGGCCTTGCCAGCGCGCGACAAGTGCAGGGCAAGGCGCTCAGCTACAACAACCTCAACGACACCGACGCCGCGTTCGAGCTGGTGGCGGAGTTCGAGGCGCCGACCATCGCGATCATCAAGCACGCCAATCCCTGCGGCGTCGCGTCCTCCTCCGATCTCGCGGGCGCCTACGAACGGGCGCTCGCCTGCGATCCGGTCAGCGCGTTCGGCGGCATCATCGCGGTCAACCGGCCGCTCGACGGCAGGACCGCGGAGCTGATCGGCAAGCTGTTCTCCGAGGTCATCATCGCGCCGTCCTTTTCGCCGGAGGCGCTGGCGATCCTGGCGCCGAAGAAGAACCTGCGCCTGCTGGAGACGGGCGGACTGCCCGATCCCGCCGCCCAGGGCCTGGCTTTCAAGAGCCTCGCCGGCGGCTTCCTGGCGCAGGACCGCGACGGCGAGCGCACGGCGGCGGGCGACCTGAACGTGGTGACCAGGCGCGCGCCGAGCGCGCGCGAGATCGCCGACCTCCTGTTCGCCTTCATCATCGCCAAGCACGTGAAATCCAACGCCATCGTCTATGCCCGCGACCTGGCGACCGTCGGCATCGGCGCCGGTCAGATGAGCCGCGTCGATTCCGCGCGCATCGCCGCCTGGAAGGCCGCGGAAGCGGCGAAGGCAGCCGGGGATGCGGAGAGCTGGGCCAAAGGCTCGGTGGTCGCTTCCGACGCCTTCTTCCCGTTCGCCGATGGCCTGCTCGCCGCCGCCGAGGCGGGTGCGACCGCCGTGATCCAGCCCGGCGGCTCGATGCGCGACGAGGACGTAATCAAGGCGGCCGACGAGGCCGGCCTCGCGATGGTCTTCACCGGCACCCGGCACTTCCGGCACTGACCGGAGATGAAGGCGTCCTACGCCGCGCTGCGCATGTAGGCGACGGCGGCGTCCAGGGCGACCCGGCCGGTGTTGGTCAGGCGCGCGTGGGCGGCGACTGTGTCGTAGCCCCGCTCGAAGTTGCGCCGGTCGTCGTCGCGCGCCTCGACCGCGAGCGCCAGCTCGTCCGGAGTCAGCAATCCGCTCGCGATCAGGCGCGACATCGCCCAGTGCATGCGGGCGGAGACGAAAGTCGCATGATAGACGCCGTCCATCGGGCGCTTCTCCCGCCGCAAGGGCGAGGCATGCAGTTCGTCATCGGGGTTGCTGACTGGCGACTCTTCGGTGCACAGGCCGAACAGCCGCGAATGCGCGCTCTCGTGCGCCAGCGAATCGATCACGTCGATGCGGGTCGCGTGCCGGACCGCGTTGAGGAACAGCGCGCCCCACAGCTGGTAGGAGGAGCCGCCGTCGAAATGCACCTTCGCGTCCTTCGGCCCGACCACCAGGATGAGTTCGCTGATCAAGGCTTTCAGCTCGGCCAGGAATTCGGGCGCGGCCCGCGCCAGCAGATCCATGACGTCGGCGAACTGGCGCTTGAAGGCTGCAATATCCTCCGCCGAAGGCGGCAGGAACTCGAACCTGTAGTCGGTGTCGTCGTTCATGAGCCGCAGGTACCGCTCGGCCCGGTCGGCGAGTGCCGGCTCGCCCAGCGCCAGCATGCGGAACGGCGCACCGATCGGCCGCTGGCGGCCCAGCTCCGCAAGCAGCACGCTCGCCTCATCGAGCCTGCCGTCCAGCAGCGCGGGCACCAGTTCGTAGTAGAGCGCGAAGGCGTTGGGCGGAAGGCGATGGCCGCTCTCGATCGCGGCGATCACCCGGTCGATGGCGCCGCGGTCGAACGCGACCTTGCCCGCGCTCGCTTGGCATATCTGGCGCAGGCTATCCGCCAAACCGGCATGCATCGCGCGATCGCAGCGCGCGGCGTGCCCTGGATCGGGGGGAAAGCGGAAATCGGCGATCATCGCGATCCGACCTTGCGCCAGCGCCGCATCATTCGAAGCTGCCCGGATCTGCGCGCGACGGTTGGCTCAGTCCGTCTTGGTTCCGACCTTGGCGCGCAGCGCCGCGCTGTTCGTCGCCAAAGCCATCTCGGTGCTGGTGGCGCACAGTTTGCCGCCGATTTTCGGCGACCGCAGCATTAGCGCCGATCCACCTCGCGCGATGAGCCTGAAGCCCGACAACTGGCCGGGATCGAGTTCGATCTTGCTCATGGTCCTTCCCTCTGCGGGCTGTCAGGTATTCGAAAGCCTGTCGCCGATCCTTGCTGCGATCGCAGAGCCGGAGCCGCCCTGCGATTCCTCGACCACAAACGTGCAGCCTTTGCTGCCGATCTTGGCCGAACGCAATGTCGCCTGCGCCTCGCCGGTCGCAACGATCCTGAATCCCAGCAGCTTCCTGGGATCGAGTTCGATCTCGCTCATGCTTTCCCCCGAGTGGTTGGCAGATTGGCTTCTCTATTCATGCTAGCGAACATCGAATATCTTGAAAAGCGATAAGAATGGGACGCTTGGGGGATTGCCCGTCCTATGATCTGTTTCATCTGTACTGCTGCGCACAGCTACACCTTCAGGAAATACCTGCCGCTGTTCGCGGGCGTGCCGGCATTCCAGGTCTGGAGCTATGACCGGCTGTTCCGCGCCCGCTCTCTGCCCCGGGCAACCTGGATCTTCACGGACTTCGACCGGCTGAACTTCTGGGAGCTGGAGCTTGCCGCCCGGCTTTATAGGAACGTGGTCGGAGCGGGGCAGCGCGCCCTGAACGATCCCGCAATAGTGGCTCAGCGGTTCAGTCTGCTGCGGCGGCTGTATCGGGCCGGATTCAACCGCTTCAACGTGTGGAGCATCGAGGCAGAGGAGTGGCCGGAGCGCTACCCGGTCTTCCTCCGCACCCAGTCGGCGCATCGCGGCGCGCTGAGCGAGCTCATTCCCGACCGCACGAGCCTGGAGGGCGTCATCGAAGCCGCCCTGGCGAAGGGCCGGCCGCGCCGCGAACTGATGATCGTCGAGTACTGCGCCGAACCGGTGCGCGAGGACCTGTTCCGCAAGCTCGCGATGTATCGCGTTGGGCCCACCATGGTGGCGAACCTCTGTGTCCATCAGTCCAAGTGGGTTGCGAAGGACGGCGAGAAGGGCATCGCCGGGCAGGAGCTGTATGACGACGAGTACCGGATCATCGAGGAGAACCGTCACGGCGAGGAGCTGCGGCCCGCGTTCGACCTCGGCGGCATCGAATTCGGCCGGGCCGATTTCGGGCTGGTCGGCGGCCGGCCGCAGGTCTACGAGATCAACACCAACCCGACGATCGTGGTGATGCGCAAGCATCCGTTCCCGATCCGCATCGCCGCCAGCCGCCTGTTCGAGGACAAGCTCGCCGCCGCCCTCGCCGCCATCGACACGCCGGCGGGTGGCATGCCGATCAAGGTCAAGGGGACGGTGCTGCGCGAGCAGCGCGCGCATGATCGCTTGATGACCCGGAGCCGCTGGGTCGTCTAGACTTGAGCCATGGCCGCCAAGATCGAACTGCCGCCCTACGAGACCATCGCCCTGGTGCTGCAAGGCGGCGGCGCGCTCGGCTCCTACCAGGCCGGGGTGTACCAGGGCCTGCACGAGGTGGGTATCCTGCCCAACTGGTTCGCCGGCATTTCCATCGGCGCGATCAATGCGGCGATTCTGGCGGGCAACGCGCCGGATGAGCGCGGGGCGCGCCTCACCGAATTCTGGGAAACCATCTGCCGCTCCGCCTTCCTGCCCGACCCCACCATCGACGAGCGCATCACCGCGCTGGCAGGCGACGGCCCGGGGCGCGCCGCCATCAGCGCCATCGCTGCGGGACGCGCCCTGCTCGGCGGGCAGGATGGGTTCTTCACGCCGCGCGTGCCGCCGCCGTTCCTGTGGCCGTTCGGCGGGATCGCGGCCACCAGCTACTACGACACCCAGCCGCTCAAGCAGACGCTGGAGCGGCTCGTGGATTTCGACCGCATCAACGCGCGCGAAACGCGCCTGTCGGTCGGCGCTGTCGACATCGAGACCGGCAACTTCGCCTATTTCGACAATGCCACAATGAAGATTGCACCGGAGCACATCATGGCCTCCGGCGCCCTGCCGCCCGGCTTTCCCGCCATCGAGATCGATGGGCGATTCTATTGGGACGGCGGGCTCGTCTCCAACACGCCTTTGACGGAAGTGCTGAGCCACACGCCGCGCCGCGACACCATCGCCTTCCAGGTCGATCTGTGGAGCGCCGACGGGCCGCGCCCCAACAACATCCTGGACGTGGCGGAACGCGAGAAGGACATCCGCTATTCCAGCCGCACCCGCATGGCGACCGATGCCGCGATCGAGCTGCAATGCCTGCGCCGCGCGCTGAAGCGGGCGCTGGACTGCCTGCCGGCCGCAGCTGCCGATCCCGAGATCGCGGCCTTGCGCGACCTCTCCTGCTCCAAGGTCTACAACATCATCCACCTCATCTATCGCGACAAGCACTACGAGGCGCAGCACAAGGACTACGAGTTCAGCCTGCCCACGATGCGCGAGCATTGGGAAGCGGGGCTGACGGACATCCGCCGCACGCTGCGGCACCCGGAATGGCTGGAGCGTCCGCGCGGCCTCGGCGTCGTCACGCACGATGTGCATCGGGGGGAGAGGAGAACGGCCGAATGACGGAGCTGGCCGTTTCATGCCGAGCCGCGACAAGGGACGACCGGTCCGCAATCTCGCGCCTGTTCGGGACCAACGGCGCGAGCGGTGGCTGCTGGTGCATGCATTGGCGCGTGGAAAAGGGCGGCGCCGCCTGGCAGGCGTGCAAGGGCGAGCCGAACCGCCGAACTTTCTTCAAGCTGCTGCGCCAGGGCCGCGCGCAGGGCGCGCTCGCCTTCGCCGGCGAGGAGCCGGTCGGCTGGTGCAACTTCGGGCCGCTCGAGGAATTCCCGCGCCTCCGGCGCTCGCGGGTGCTGGGTCACGAAACCGTTCCCGGGACCTGGAGCATCAACTGCTTCTTCATCGCGCCCGGCTGGCGCCGGCGCGGCATCGCCGGCGGCCTGCTCGAGGCCGCGGTCGCAACCGCGTTCGAGCGCGGCGCGCGCACCCTCGAAGCCTATCCGACGCCGCAGAAGCAGGACCAGACGCTGGTCGCCGCCTTCACCTGGACCGGCACCCGCTCCCTGTTCGCCAAAGCCGGCTTCAAGCCGAGCGCGGACAATGATCGCGTGTGGGTGAAGCCTTCTCCTTCCGTCACCCCGGCCAAGCCACGTAGTGGCGCGAGCCGGGGGCCATTCGTCCGCCGCACGAGCGGTTGATGGATGGATCCCTGCTCAAGGCCGGCTCAAGGCCGGGATGACGGAGGAGTGAGTCGAAAGAATGGCGCGAGCCTCGCGTACGTCGCGAGCGGTGCGGTCCTACTCCATCCTTCCTACCGCGAGCTTGGCGTCGATGTGCTCGGTCGTCGTGCTGGCGCTCGCGGCAGCGGCGCGGAAATAATCGCGCGCGGCCTTCTTGTCGCCTTTCAGCAGTGCGCGTTCGCCGAGATAGTACTGCGCCTCGCACAGCACGTCGGTGCGCTCCCTGGGCGGCAGCGCGTTGATGCCGGCGATCAGCGCCGGATCGGTCCCGGTGCCGGCGAACAGCTCCAGCAGCGGGCGCGGCCAGATCGCAGGGTCGAGCGCCTGGATGCCTTTTTCCAGCACCGCCGCGTCGCCCTTTCCCAAATGCGATTGCGCGAGGTAGAGCCGCAGCGCGGCGTATGGATTGTCGGCCCGCAGCTTCAGCGCCAGCGCGAAATCCTCCGCCGCGTTCTTGAAATCGCTCTTGCCATAATAAGCGCGGCCGCGATTGTAGGCTGCCGCCGCGGCCTTCGGGTCGAGCTCCAGCAGGCGCCCGAAATCCTTCACCGCATCGTCGTAGCGCCCCGCGCGGACGTTGAGCCCGCCGCGGTCCAGCAGCGATTCCTGATCGTCCGGCGCCTGCGCGAGAACCTGGTCGAGATCGTCGATCGCCGCCTTGTCCTCGCCGCGCTGCGCGTACACCCAGGCGCGGGCATAGAGCGTGTTGGGATCGTTCGGCACGATCTTGAGCAGAGCGTTGAAATCGGCCAGCGCGTCGTCCCACTGCGCGAGCTTGCTGTAGGCGCCGCCGCGGTTGTAGAGCGCGTCGGTCGAGCCGGGCGCGAATTTCAGCGCCTGGCTGAAGTCGCGCACCGCGTTCTGGTAGCTGCCCTGCGCCGCATACCCGAGCCCGCGCTGATAGAGCGCTTGCGCCAGGTCGCGGCCCTTGAGCCGTTGCGTCTGGATATATTTGGTGCAGGCATCGACCTGCCCCTGCGGCGCGCCGGCCTTGGCGCACGCATCGCGCATCCGGGTGACCACAGCATCCTGCGTGTCGGCAGAGGCAGGTGCAAAGAAATCAACAAAACTGAGAAGCACGAAAAAAACGGCACGCAACGCGAGGACGACGGAGCCTACTCGATAGGCTCCTTCTCCCCTTGTGGGGGAAGGTTGGGATGGGGGGTGATGCAGCGCTGGACCGCCGAAGAGTTGCGCTCTCGCGAGCGCGCGCGGCCGTCCGCGAATGCGGACATTCGTCCGCGGGCGCCGCGCTACCCCCCATCCAGCTTCGCCTAAGCTCGCTCTGCTCGCTAAGGCTACGCATCCTTCCCAAGGGGAAACTTCTTGAACTGGATTCGTCATATGCGATTCAAGACGAGAGTGAGGCGAAGATATCCAGCCGAAGCACTACAGCGCCGCGCATTGCGCCGGGTCGCGCGCGGAGCGGCGCTGCTTCACGCTCGCGCTCTTGAGCTGGCCGCAGGCGGCCATGATGTCCTCGCCGCGCGGGGTGCGCACCGGGCTGGCGTAGCCGGCATTGAACACGATGTCGCTGAAGGCCGCGATCTTCGCCGGAGCCGAACGCTCGAACGGCGCGTTCGGCCAGGGATTGAACGGGATGAGATTGACCTTGGCCGGGATCCCCTTCAGCAGCCGCACCAGGGCGCGCGCGTCGGCCGGCGAATCGTTCACATCCTTCAGCATCACATATTCGAAAGTGATGCGCCGCGCGTTGTTGAGCCCCGGATAGTTGCGGCAGGCGTTCAGCAGTTCCGCGATCGGATACTTCCTGTTGATCGGCACGATGCGGTCGCGCAATTCGTCGTTCACCGCGTGCAGCGAGATCGCCAGCATGACGCCCAGCTCGCGCCCGCAGCGCTCGATCATCGGCACCACGCCCGCGGTCGAGAGCGTGATGCGCCGCCGGGAGATGGCGATGCCTTCGTTGTCCATCACGATCCTCAGCGCCTTGGCGACGTTGTCGTAGTTGTAGAGCGGCTCGCCCATCCCCATCATGACGACGTTGGAGAGCAGGCGCCCGTCCTTCGGGCTCGGCCATTCGCCAAGGTGGTCGCGCGCCAGCATCACCTGGCCGACGATCTCCGGCGCGGACAGGTTGCGCACCAGACGCTGCGTCCCGGTGTGGCAGAACTTGCAGGTCAAGGTGCAGCCGACCTGGGAAGAGACGCAGAGCGTACCTCGGTCCTCTTCCGGGATGTGGACCGATTCGACCTCCTGCCCGTCGCGGAACTTCAGCAGCCACTTGCGCGTGCCGTCGATCGACTGGCGGTCGACGGTGACGGCGGGCCGGCCGACCACAAACTGCCCGGCGAGGGCGGCGCGGAACTCCTTGGAGAGGCTGCTCATCGCCGCGAAGTCGGTGACGCCGCGGTGATAGATCCAGTGCCAGAGCTGGCGCGCGCGGAAGGCCGGCTGGCCGATCTCCTGGATCGCCGCCGTCAGTTCCTCGCGCGGCAACCCCACGAGGTTGCGCCGCCCCGCTTCGTCCACTTCGGGCGGAGCGAATTGCCCGGCATGCTTCTCGGTGCTCATGATCCTGTTTCGCGCCGCTCTATTTCACGCCGCAGGCCAGGCTGATCGCGGCATAGGCCTTGGTGAAGCCATCCAGCGAGAAGGTGTCCTGGGTCGCGACGCCCTTGCTGCTGGTGCCGGTCACCACCAGCTGGTTGCCGCGCTTCATCTGGACCACCATCTGGCGGTCGACCTTGGATTCGCGGATCCAGGCCCGGTCGCCATCCACCACGCGCATCAGCACGTTGCCGCCCTTGTCCACCTTGACCCTGGTGTATTTGGTCTTGTGCGGCTCGAACCCCAAGGCCACGCTGACCTGGTCGCGCACCTTGCCGCCCATCTGGTGGGTCACCATCAGGCCGACCTCGCCGCGGCCCGCGATATCGCCCAGCGACTGGGTCGGGGCGGAGATCATGTAGCACAGCTTGTCCTTGCCATCACCCTGGGTGAAGGCATACCAGCTCCCGAAAGTCCCCAGGTCATCCGCCATCGCTGCCGCGGACGCCAGCAGCACTGCCAGACCAGGGATGAGGGAAAAGAGTCGCGCCCGTCTGTGCCCAATCATCCGGTCCTGGGTATCAGGGACGCCGGGAAAAATCCAGCCCCCGGAAGATGTTAGTTGCCGGTTTTCGTCAGGCGCCGCTGCTTCCATTTCGGCAGGCCCCGGCGGTGCGGCGCCAGCGGCGCCACCGGGCCGCCCACCCGCACCGGGCGTTCCGCAAACCGGCCGAGGCTGACCATCCGGTCGTACATCACGATCGCGGCGGCCACGGACAGATTGACGCAGAACCGGGTCGGAATCCTGACCACGTAGTCGCAGCGCCCGGTCAGCGCCGGCGACAGCGAATCCTGCTCCGCCCCCAGCACGTAGGCGGCCGCCAGCGGATGCCTGAAGCTCGGCAGCTCGATCGCATCCTCGGCGATCTCCACCCCGATCAGCCGGCAGCCCATCGGCAATGCGAACCGGTCGAGCGCGGGATGGATGTGGACCGGCATGCTCTCGATCGCGATCGAAGTGTCGGATTGCAGCAGCTCATTGACGTCGATTGCCGGCTGGATCGCGAACGCGAAGCTGGCGCGGAAGGCATGGGCGGTACGCAGCACCGCGCCCAGGTTCATCGGCTTCGAGATGCCTTCGACCCCGATCCCGAAATAGCCGCGCATGGCTTTACCTTCGCTCATGGGGACGAGGCTAGGACGGCGCGGCGCCGGATGGCAAGGCGAGAGCCCCGGGGGTCAGGCGCCGGGTCGTCACGCCATCTTCGCCAGCAGCCAATGCAGGCAGGCGAGGTGCTGCAAATCGTGGCTGCGCAGGATGTGGGCGAGGCCGCGCAAAGTGACCTCGCCATACTCGGCGAACGTGGCCTGGCGCTCCCAATCCTCCGGGCGAATGGTCTGCAGCATCGCGACAGTCTCGCGGCGCGCCCTCCGGAACCCCGCCAGCGCAGCCTCGGCCTCGTCCGCTTCGTAGTGTCTCTCCTCGGCCAGCGCGTAGCTGTCGATCGAGGCTAGGTCCGGCCGATCCTCGCGCAAGGTGCGGCCGAACCGCACGTGGTAGCCCGCCACCTCGATATCGCGCAGATGGCACGCCTGCCCCAAAGCGGTGAAACGCTCGCCCGGGATGCCGTCCCAGCTCGGCGGCGCCCACGCCAGCCGGCCCGGCGGGACCGTGTCCAGAAGGCCCGCGACCGCGTCCGGTGTCGACGCCAGCTCGGCCAGCAACTGCATGATGCACTCCGCTCGAAAATCCGCCGCGATTATCGCCGCACCCGCCCGCCGCGCCAGCGCGGACTTGTCTGGTGACAAGCCGCCGCCTTGCATCCCGCCCCGTCCGGGGGCAAGGTGCCGCCGAACTTCTGGGAACCCGATCCATGAGCGTCTCGGTCAGGACCGAATTGCCGCAGGATTCATCGCCGATCCTGGCGGAAGTGGTGCGCGGGGAGATGGTGGAAAGCCGCCATCACGCCGCCGTCGCGGTGGTGGATGCCCATGGCGGCATCGTGCATGCCTGGGGCGATATCGACCTGCCGATCTATGGCCGCTCCGCCATCAAGCCGCTGCTCGCGATCCCGCTGATCGAGACCGGCGCAGCCGACCGTTTCAAGCTGGGCGCGGTGGAGATCGCGCTCGCCACCGCCTCGCACAATGCCGAGCCGCGCCACGTGGAGACCGTGACCGCCTGGCTGAACCGCGTCGGCCTCGGGATCGAGGACCTGGAATGCGGGCCGCACTATCCGAGCCGCGAGAAGTTCCTGCACGCGATGCTGCGCACGGGCGAGGAGCCGACCCGCGCCCACAACAATTGCAGCGGCAAGCACGCCGGATTCCTCACCACCGCGGTGCATGTCGGAGAGCCGACCAAGGGCTACATCCAGTACGAGCATCCGGTGCAGCAACGCCTGCTCGGCATCCTGGAGCAGATGTCGGGCTGCGAGCTCGGTGATGTGCCGCGCGGCATCGACGGCTGCGGCATCCCGGTGATCGCGATTCCAATCGCCAACACCGCCTTCGCGATGGCGCAGATGGCCGACCCCCATCATCTCGCCAAGGACCGCGCGACCGCCTGCACCCGCATCCTGGCGGCGATGATGGCCGAGCCCTTCATGGTCGCCGGCACCGACCGCTTCTGCACCAAGGTGATGAGCGCGATCCCCGGCAAGGCGGCGATCAAGACCGGGGCGGAGGGAGTCTATTGCGGCGCCCTGCCGGAGCACGGGCTCGGCATCTGCCTCAAGGTCACGGACGGCGCGGGGCGCGCGGCCGAGGTCATCATGGGCCAGGTGCTGCGCCATCTCGGCGTGATCGACGAGGAGATGGCCGAGACGCTGGCCGGCACCTTGACCCCGACGGTCAGGAACTGGGCCGGCACGCCGACCGGCCAGGTGCGCCCCGCGTTCTGATGCGGGCCATCGTCTGCCAGCAGCTTTCCGGCATCGACGGGCTGGCGCTCGAGGAGCGGCCCGATCCCGGCACGCCCGGCCCCGCCCAGGTGCGCATCCGCATCGCCGCCGCGGGCCTCAACTACGCCGACCTTTTGGTGACGACCGGCAAATACCAGGTCAAGCACGAGCCGCCGTTCGTTCCGGGGTTCGAGGCGGCCGGCATTGTCGAGGCGGCCGGCCCGCGGGTGACGGAGTTCAAGCCCGGCGACCGGGTGATGGCGATCCCCGAGGCCGGCGGCTTCGCGGAGGCCGCAATCCTGCCGGTCGCGCAGGTCTATCCCGCGCCGGAGGGGCTGGATGCGGCGGAGGCCGCCGGCTTCCCCATCGCCCATGGCACCTCCTACTTGGCGCTGGTCGAGCAGGCGAAGCTGCAGGCCGGGGAGACCCTGCTGGTCCACGGCGCTGCCGGCGGCGTCGGCCTGACCGCGGTGGAGATCGGCAAGGCGCTGGGCGCGCGCGTAATCGCGACCGCGGGCGGGCCGGAGAAATGCGCCATCGCCCTGGCGCACGGCGCGGATCACGCGATCGACGACAAGGCCGAGAACATCCGCGAGCGCGTCATCGAGCTGGCGGGCGGCGTCGACGTGGTCTACGACCCGGTCGGCGGCAGCGCGTTCGAAGCCTCGCTCCGGGTCGCGAACTGGAACGCGCGCATCCTCATCATCGGGTTCGCCGGCGGCCCGCCGCCGCAGATCCCCGCCAACATCCTCCTGGTCAAGAATGTCGCAGCCATGGGGTTCTATTTCGGCTCCTGGCGCCAGCGCCGGCCCGATCTGGTGGCCCAGGGCTTCACGGTGCTGGACGGCCTGGTCCAGGCCGGCCAGTTGAAGCCGCTGGTGTCCCACCGCTTCGACCTCGCCGATTTCCGCCAGGGCATGGCGCTGATCCAGTCGCGGCAATCGACCGGCAAGGTGGTGCTGACGACGGGCGCGGGGTTCTAGAACCCGCAATTAGCCAGCCCCTTCCAAAAAGAAAGCCCTTCTCCCCTTGAGGGAGAAGGATACGGAGGCTTGGCGAGGCGGAGCCGAGCTTAGCCGAAGTTGGATGAGGGGGAGCGCACCGAGAGGTGCGCGCGCTCGCAAGAGCGCCGAGATGCCTTACACGGCGCACGTTTTCAGCGCTTGCGCGCTGCGCGCCCGTCCGCAAATGCGGACATTCGTCCGCGGCGGCGCGGCCCCCTCACCCAGCTCCGGCTAAGCTCGCTAACGCTCGCTAAGCCTACGCAGCCCTCTCCCGCGAGGGGAGAGGGGCAATTCCTGGGGCTTCAGTTCTATATGCGATTGCCCTGACGTTTCGGAGGAAGGAGGGCACGATGTGACGCCGCTCACCTCATCCTTACAATCCGCGACGCTTTTCCCGTTGAGCCACAAAGCCGGAAGGGGCATGTTTACGGGATACAGGGGCAACCGCCGAAGCGGCTTTGCACGATGTTTGCCGAATCCCGACTGCTGTTCAGATTGTGGCTCAAGAACCCGCGCAAGATCGGCGCCGTCGCGGTCTCGTCGGCGGAGCTGGCGGCCGCCATGGCGCGCCAGATCCCGCACGGCCACGGCTGGGTGGTGGAGCTGGGCGGCGGCACCGGCTCGGTCACCAAGGCGATCCTGAAGGCCGGCACGCCGAAGGAAAGGCTGATCGTGGTGGAGCGCGACCCGACGCTGCACAAGCTGCTGCAGGAGCGCTATCCGGGCGTGAAAATCCTGCTCGGCGATGCCGGGCGCCTGCACTCGCTGTTGAAGCGCGAGGGCATCGACCATGTGAAGGCGATCGTCTCCTCGCTGCCGCTGGTCTCCATGAAGCGCAGCCTGCAGGACCGCATCACGGCGCAGATCTTCCACGTGCTGGAGCCGGGCGCGCCGCTCATCCAGTTCACCTATTCGCTGTTCTCCCCGATCGCGCGCCGGCGCCACGGCGTCGAAGGCACGGTCGGCGACCGCGTACTGCAGAACCTGCCGCCCGCCAGCGTCTGGGTCTATCGCAAACCCCACACCCACACCAGACGGGCGGCGGAGTAGGCACACCGCGCGACCCACGCTCTCTTTTACTGTCATCCCGGGCGCGCGGAGCGCGACCCGGGACCCATGCGGCCTCACCGCGCTCTTTGTCGATGCCCTATGGGTCCCGGGTCGTGCCGCTGGGCG
>DASSBF010000050.1:0-27760 GCA_035699005.1 Dongiaceae bacterium | reverse complement strand
GAGCGCGATGGTCGAGGTGCGCGCGACCGCGCCCGGCATGTTGGCGACGCAATAATGCGTGACGTTGTCGACCACATAGACCGGGTCGGCATGCGTCGTCGCGTGGCTGGTCTCGAAGCAGCCGCCCTGGTCGATCGCGATGTCGACCACCACGGAGCCCGGGCGCATCTTGCCGATCATCTTGCGGGTCACCAGCTTGGGCGCCGCGGCGCCCGGCACCAGCACCGCGCCGATCACCAGATCGGCCTCGATCACGTACTGCTCGATCGCGTCGACGGTCGAATAGATGGTGTTGAGGCTGGAGCCGAACACCTCGTCCAGCTCGCGCAGACGGTCCAGGTTCTTGTCAATCACGGTGACGATCGCCTCCATGCCGAGCGCCATGCGCACCGCATGGGTGCCGGAGATGCCGCCGCCGATCACCACGACATTGGCCGCTCGCACGCCGGGCACGCCGCCCAGCAGAATGCCGGCGCCGCCCTGGGCCTTTTCAAGATAGTGCGCGCCGACCTGCACCGACATGCGGCCGGCGACCTCCGACATCGGCGCCAGCAGCGGCAGGCCGCCGCGCGCGCTGGTCACGGTTTCGTAGGCGATCGCAGTGCAGCCGGATTTCAGCAGGCCGGTCGTCTGCTCCGGATCGGGCGCCAGGTGCAGGTAGGTGTAGAGCAGCTGCCCCCGGCGCAGCATCTTGCACTCGTTCGGCTGCGGCTCCTTGACCTTCACGATCATGTCGGCCTGGGCGAACACCTCCGCCGCGTTGGTCGCGATGGTCGCGCCCGCCGCCTTGTAGGCCTCGTCATCGAAGCCGATGCCGCCGCCCGCCTTGGTTTCCACCATCACCTTGTGGCCGTGGTGAACCAGCTCGCGCACCGAGGAGGGGATAAGTCCCACCCGGTACTCGTGGTTCTTGATCTCCTTCGGCACGCCGATCAGCATGTCCAGTACTCCCTGTCCAAGGCTATGGCCGGCGGGGGATGATCCCCGCCGACCCGGTTTCTTGCGTTCGGTGGCCGCAACAGCGGCCGATGTCAGTCCAGGTTCTTCAGGATGTCAGCGAGCATGCTGAATATCTGGTCGATATGGCTCTTTTCCACGATCAGCGGCGGCGACAGCGCGATGATGTCGCCGGTGGTGCGGATGAGGAGGCCCTTGTCGTAGGCCTTGAGGAACGCATTGAAGGCGCGCGCCGTCGGCTTGCCCGGGATGGGCTCGAGCTCGATGCCCGCGATCAGGCCCATGTTGCGCAGGTCGATGACGTTCCTGATGCCCTTCAGCGAATGCACCGCGTCTTCCCAGTATTTCGAGAGGCTGCGGCAATTCTCGAACAGGCCTTCCTCCTTGTAGATGTCGAGCACGGCGAGGCCCGCCGCGCACGCCACCGGATGGGCGGAGTAGGTGTAGCCGTGGAACAGCTCGATCGTGTTCTCCGCGGCGTTGTCCATGAACGCGTCATAGATGTGCTTGCGCGCGAACACCGCGCCCATCGGCACCGCGCCGTTGGTGAGGCCCTTGGCGCAGGTGATCATGTCGGGCTGCACGCCGAAATGCTCGGCCGCGAACGGCGAGCCGAGGCGCCCGAAGCCTGTGATGACCTCGTCGAAGATCAGCAGGATGCCGTGCTTGTCGCAGATCTGCCGGATCTTCTGCAGATAACCCTTGGGCGGGATCAGCACGCCGGTGGAGCCGGCGACCGGCTCGACGATCACGGCCGCGATGGTCGAGGCGTCATGCAGCGCGACGATGCGCTCCAGCTCGTCGGCCAGGTGCGCGCCCCATTCCGGCTGGCCCTTGGCGAAGGCGTTCTTCTCGATGTTGTGGGTGTGCGGCAGGTGGTCCACGCCGGCGAGCATCGGGCCGAAGAACTTGCGGTTGGAAACGATGCCGCCCACCGAGATGCCGCCGAAGCCGACGCCGTGATAGCCGCGCTCGCGCCCGATCAGGCGGGTGCGCGCGCCCTGGCCCTTCGCGCGGTGATAGGCGAGCGCGATCTTGAGGGCGGTATCGACCGATTCAGAACCGGAATTGGTGAAAAACACATGGTCGAGATCGCCCGGCACCAGGTTGGTGAGGCGCGAAGCCAGCTCGAACGCCGACGGATGGCCCATCTGGAACGCGGGCGCGTAGTCCATCTGCTGAATCTGCTTCGCCACCGCTTCGGAGATCTTCTTGCGGCCGTGGCCGGCGTTGCAGCACCACAGGCCGGCGGTCCCGTCCAGGACCTTGCGGTTGTCGATGGTGGTGTAGTGCATGCCCTCGGCGCCGACGAACAGGCGCGGCTTGGACTTGAACTGCCGGTTCGCGGTGAACGGCATCCAGAAGGATTCGAGGTTGTTGGGCGAGGCGTCGAACGCGGACGGAGCAAATGGCTGCGCAACCGCTTTGGCTGTGGCGGACATGGGGTTGGTCCTCAAGGCCAGTGGAAGATGGGGCACCATAGCAATGTTCAACAAATCGAACAAGTGGGCCAGAATGTCCATTTATTTAGGCCAGATTGGCCTTGATCCTGGGTACAGTTGTTCATTATATTGAGCGATCAAGCTGCTGAGACACCGGATTGAACATGGCTGAGGGCAATGGGTTCGACCTGGGAAGCCGCCTCAAGACGCTGCGGGAGGCGCACAACCTGTCGCAGCGCGAACTGGCGAAGCGCGCCGGCGTCTCGAACGCGATCATTTCCATGATCGAGCAGAACCGCTCCTCGCCCTCGGTCGGCATGCTGAAGAAACTGCTGGACGGATTTCCGCTCTCGCTTGCCGAATTCTTCGCGCTCGAAGTGCCGCCCAAGCCGCAAATCTATTTCGCCGCGCGCGAGTTGGTGGAGCTGGCGGGCGGCTCGATCTCCTATCGCCAGGTCGGGCGCGACCTCGCCGGCAGGGCGCTGCAGATGCTGCACGAGCGCTATGCCCCCGGCGCCGATACCGGAGAGCTGAGCCACAATGCCGAGGAGTGCGGCATCATCCTGCGCGGCCGGCTCGAGGTCACGGTCGGCGATCAGGTGAAGGTACTGGGGCCCGGCGAGGCCTATTATTTCGACAGCCGCACCACGCACCGCTTCCGCAATCTCGGCGACGAGGAATGCGAGGCCGTGTCCGCAAATTCCCCGCCGAGCTTCTGAAGGTCAGATCAGGAGCGGAGTCTCGCTCAGGTCGTTGGCATTGAAGTGAGTGTCGCGCCAGCTCAAGGCGCGCGGCACGTCGATCAGTCGGCGATGGCCCAGGCGCGGCTTGAAATGGCAGAGGCCGGGAACGAACGCCCGCGCGGCGGGTATGCCGATGTCGGGACGCTGCAGATCGATGGCAAACGCCTCCAGCCCCGCGCGATACAGCCGCTCCAGAATGGGGCCGGCAGCTTCCCAATCGGTGTTTGCAGCGATCGAAGGTGCGCGTGGCGTGGCCCCCGTCCCCGGCCGCAGGTGCGGCAATCGCTCGATACTTGCCGCCGACATCCAATGCAGGAGCCGTCGGTCTTCGGGTCGCGCGGCCTCGCCCATCTGCCCGGCGCGCCGCCGCACGAGTGCGACCGACAGTTCCATCTGGCACATCTCGCGATAGGCGGCGCGCGCCGCCCCCAATGGCTCCATATCGGCTCCGAAGCCGAGCGCCTGCAGGGTGCCGGCTCGGTCGGCGAGGATTGCGGCCACGACCGGAATCTCGAGATCGTGCGTGAGGTCGAGGAGCCAGAGCTGCTGGCCCATCTGCGCGCGCACCGCGATGGCACCGTGGAGTGCGCCGCCTTCAATGATTGATTGCGCCACGGCCGGCCTGGAAATCCTTCCGTACCACCAGATGCCGGTGGCATCGCGTTCGACCAGTTCGAGCAGCGCGCGTGAAACGGCGGTCTCGAAGGTCCGGCCGGCGGCGCAGCCATTGCTGTCGCTGCGCCATCCGTCCCCCGCGATCTGCGCGCGCTCCGCATAGCGTCCGAAGCAGACCTGCGAGGGCAGCCAGCGCACAGACCGGTCCGACAGCGCTTCGACGTCGCTCCAATCGATCTCGCCGTCGAAGGCCGATGGTTGCGGGATCGAATCATGGCCGCGCCAGGCTTCGTTGAGATCGACCCGGCGGTCCAACTGCTCCTGTGAAAATCCGAAAATGTGCCAGGGGTCGAGCGCCGCCGCGCCGAGCGCGCGCCGATCGCATCGTCTGCCCCAGTCGCCCGGGCGATAGAGCCAGGACTGCGTCTCCGCGAATTCGCCGAGGCAGGTCCGGACGGCCTCGGCCGGACTGAAACCCGTTCCGGAAAACGCATGCCCGGCGGCTTCGCCGGTGGCTGGCCGCTCGATGGCGGCGGCGATCCATACGACGTCGTCGGGCGCCAAGCCAACCTCAAGGTCAAGGTCGAATCGCGCGAGCAGCGCCAGCAAGGCGCGGTCGCCGGCGGGATAAGCGCCGTTCCATCGCCAGCTCTGCCCGGCCAGACCATTTTCGACCGGATGCCCGAAACCCAGGCGCGCCAGATCGCCGAGGGCCCGTTCTTCATTCGCGTTCGATATGCGGGTATCCTCTGTCGCGCCGTCCGCCGGCAGCCGCAGCGCCGCCTCGCCGTGCAATGAGAAAAGATTCATCGCGCTGGTCCCGCTGCAGTCGATTGGCCGATTATCGCAATGCGACCTGTGCCGCTCCGGCGTGGCAGATGATGGACAGAACCATGGTCGAAGTGCGATGAAATTGCTATGAGTGGGGCCAGCGATGGGGGTGCGAAATGTTGACCGCGCACCTGCTCGGCAGGCTCGGCCTCAGTGACGCCAAGGGTCGCGACGTGTCGCCGCGCTCGCGCAAGGCATCCGGTCTTCTCGGCTACCTCCTCCTTTCGGACCCTGGGATCGAGCGGCGCGAGAAGCTTGCCGGGCTGCTGTGGAGCGAGAGCAGCACCGATCAGGCCTATGACTCGCTGCGCCACTGCCTTGCCGAACTGAGACGGGTGGAACAGGGCACCGGCATCTCGTTCCTGGATGCCGATCGGCAGAACGTGCGCATCGACCGCTCCCAGGTGCGCTGCGACGTCGCGGATTTGAAGGCGCACCTCGCCGCCGGCCGGGTTGCGGACTGCCGCGGCCTGCTGGAATTGCCGGACCTCACCTTGATGCGGGGCGCGGAGGCCGGCGACCCCACGTTCGACAACTGGCTGCTGGTGGAGCGCGAGCGCACCGCCGAGATGCTGGTGCGCGAGATGCTGGTTCTGTTGCGGGAGGATCGGATCAATGCGCGTGACCGTATGGACCTGGCGCGCGCCATCCAGCAACTGGACCCGTACCAGGAAGACGCCGTCCGCGTCTACATGGAATTGCTGGCTGCCGCAGGCAATGTCGCCGGCGCGGCGGCGTTCTTCGAGCGCTACCGCAATCGGCTGCTGCGCGAGTATGAGGTCGACCCCTCGGAAGAGCTTCTGGACTTTGCGGAAGCAATTTCGGCGCGCGCAAGCGCGGCGAGCCGTGAGCCGAAAGCCGGATCTCTCCAGCGGGTCTTGCCGGCGCAGTCTCCTGCTCCGCCACCTTCTGCCGCTCTGGCCCCGAGCGCTGGCGCCGGCCGGGGCATTCCGATCATCGCAGTGTTGTCGCTCCGGATTTCGTCTCTGTCGGACCAGCTCCAGCACCTCGCCGATGCTTTCCTGCACGAACTCGTATCGACTTTGTGCCGATTCAAGGAATGGACCGTCACCGCCCCCGGCGAGGAGATGGAAGGAAAGACGCAGGCGAATTCGGAGATCGCACTGGGCGAACTGGCGGCACGCGGCGTCGATTTCGCTCTGGTGACCTCAGTCACGTCCGTCGCCGGCGCCACGGCCATCAATGTCAGGCTGGTCGAATGCGACAGCCGGGCTGTCATCATCTCGGATCAGTATCCGGCCTCCCCGGAGAACTGGTTGGCAGCCCTGAATGACATCTGCTGCCGGATCGCATCGCGCACGAAGATCAGCCTGATCGCCGCCCGCCTGCGCAGAGTGACGGGCAAATCGATGGAGCAGATGCAGGCGTACGACCTTTGGCTGGAGGGAGAGGTTCTGGCCGACCTGTGGGAGCGGGAGACCGAGGAAAAGGCGATCGAGCTGTTTTCCCGCGCTGTGGAACTAGACGGCAATCTGGCGGGCGCTTATGCGGGATGGGCTTCCGTCCTCAACTCGCGCTGGATCGTGTATCCCGGCCTGCCGGCCGATGAGCCCAACCGTGAGCAGGCGTACCAGCTTGCCAAGCGGGCGGTGGCCCTGGATCCGCTGAATGCGCAGACCCAGGGCAATCTGGGGTGGAGCCACATCCTCGCGCGTCGCTTCGAGCCTGCCGAACTGCACTTCGGGCTTGCCTACGACCTCAACCCCTCGAACCCCGACAATCTGATCGCCTGCGCGCTCGGCAACGCGTTCTGCGGCAACCATCCGCGTGCGCGGGAGCTGTCGCGCCGGGCGCTCGATCTCAATCCCTTTCCGCAGCCCTACTATTTCGGCTATCGCGCCAACATCGATTTCCTGGGGCGCGATTTCCGAAGCTGCATCGAAGCGGTGAATCGTGCGCCCGATCTGTTTCCCGACATCCAGGCCTGGGCGGCGGCGGCCTATGCGCATCTCGGGGATACGGCGGCGGCGCGGGCCGCGCTTGACCGGTACCTGGTGGACATCCGGAAGCGCTGGGCCGGGCCGGCGAACCCGAGCGATGGAGCGCTTTGCGACTGGCTTGTCGATATCTTTCCGATCCGGCATGACGCCGACCGCGCGCTCCTGGCCGATGGGCTGCGCATGATCCGCTTGCCGGCCCAGCGCAGAAGGCGAAGCTGAGCGGCGAGCGAGGCTGGCCCTCCTCGCGTGGAACCGCCGGCCCGGCGGGTCAGTGCTTGCAGCGGCCGAACATGTATTCGCCGAACCGGAAGAACAGGGCGCGCCGGGGAAACCTCGAATCGTCGATATATTCGGGCGCTCCCGGGCGGTACTCGCTCGGGTAGATGTTGGTCTGGTCATCGATCCGGTCCATCGCCCGGTCGACGTCATCCTTCCATGGCAGCACCATGTAGGTCACGTCCCGCGAGTCCTCGTGCACGATGATTTTGTGCGTCACGGTCTTGCCGTGCTCGTCAACCCTGTCCTTCGGGATGTTGATGTACTTCGCCAGATCCGCGATGGGATGGTCGACCAGGTGCCGCCTGACCTCGCCGGTGTCCTGGGCGGCCTTGATGAGGAATTCGCCCAGCGCGACCTTGTCCTTCACGATCAGTTTTGCCATTTGATCCCTCCTTGCACGAGTTGCGTCGCGTTGCTCCAGATCCGCGTCAGGCCTATTGCAGGGCGACGGCGATGGTTTCCGCGAGCTCGACGTCCGATTGTCCGGCAATACCCAGGAGCTCCGGCAGCGTTTTGACGCCTTTGCCGGCGATGATCGCACGCAGGGTCAGCGCGCGCTGACCCTGCGGTGGTTGCGGATGCACCTGCAGCGCGTGAAGGATCGCGGTCGCGAAGATGTGCGAGCCGAGCGGTCCGAGGAAGCGGCCGTTTCCGCCCAGCACCGCCGCCTCCTGGACAAGATAGTAGGACAACGGCGTTTCGCTCAGGAACCGGCGGTTCGCATTGAGCGCGTCGATCAGCTTGCCGGCCGGATGGAGCTTCTCGAATGTGGGGGTCGGCAGCATCTCGGCTCCCTGCAGGATCCTCTGCGGGCTCTTGGGAAATGCCCGCCGCGCGCATTCCTGGCCGGTGGGAAGGCCGAGCTGATAGCAGCGCCAGAGGTCGTGGAAGGACAGGGAGCCGTCGATGCCCGTGCGGCGGCCCTTCAGCTGCCCATAGACGAATGTCGGCGCGAGGAAAGGCGACACCCTGCGGGCGCTCTGCGGCCTGCTTGCGGGCCGCCTGCCGTTCGACGGCATCTCCACGAGACCGCTCCAGTCTGCGACCCAATCCGCCGGCAGCGGCAGACTGGGGTTGGGTGAGCCGCTCGATAGCGCCATCAGCCGCCCAAGCCGGCTCGATTCAAGATCGATGTGCGCGTTGACCGTGTAGGAGTTCCGCACCATGGCATGGCCCGTGCGCGCGGCCCCGAATACGAACTCGACAGGCAGCCGGTCCTGCGGCTGGATCCGGCCGCCCACCAGGTCGGCATAGACATCGGGAAGCAGCAGCCGCGGAAGATGATCGTGCACGACAATCTGCCGATAGGCCTTGAGCAGGACGTGCCGCGCGAGCTCGAAGCTTCCCCTGCTGTCGAGCCCACGGTGGCCATGCGAAGGGTCGCCGTTGCGGCGGAGATAGCTTGCGACGGCATTGTGCGCCAGCAGGAACTGCGCGGTGAGCTGGGCCAGGATGAGGTTGTCGTCGTTGCGTTCATCATTGACCAGAGGGGTGACGGCGGGTTGTCCCCTGCCGTACATGATGCCATGAGAGCCGCTGTCGACCCTGGGAAGATCGAAGGGCAGGCCGTGACCCAGGTGCCAGTTCTGCGGAAACGCCGCCTTCGCCGTCCGGCCGAGATGGAAAAGATACTGGCCGTCGTCATCGGAGCCGGGCTGCGGGTTGATGTAGGGCGGCTGGTAGAGATGCGGGCATAAAACCGGGCCGCCGCCATAGATGGTATCGAGGTCGAGGCTCGGTGTGCTGAGGTTCTTCAAGGCCGGGAGCGCGCGGCCGCGCCCCGCCGCGGCGATGCTGTGGGTGAGGTCATGAACCACAAGCTGGCCGAAATAGGTATACCCTGCGGGAACATCTCCGTACTCGTCGTCCGGCGGATCGTCGACGCCGCTTGCGCGCGCGTCCGCGATCCGGCCGACAAGGTCCTTGACGGCAGCGGTCGCGCCGCCCGGCGATGGTGCGTTCGAAGCGAACAAGCTGCCATAGTTCCCGAACGGGCAGACGCCTGCGGCGGCGGCTCCCGCCGCCGACGCGGGCGATTGCTGTGGGCTGCCGCCGTCGATCTCGGAGAAATAGCCATGCCGCATGTTTCCCTCCTGCAAGCAGGACCGCTTGGGTCAGACAAACCGGCGACGATCCTCGACACTACTCTGAATGGCGCAGCACCGCGCGGCCAAAATGGTGGCAGTGGGCGGCGGGTCAGCTGCCCCCATTCCGGTCATCCCCTGGGAAACCAGAGGCCGGCAACGAGAATCTCATCCACGATGCTGTCCATGGTGTCCGCAAGAGGCCGATCGTAGGTCGTCACCGCCTTCACGCGCACATCGTCGGCGTGCAATTGCGCATACTTCGTGCGAAGCGTGGCAAAGATCTCCGTCAACTGTTTCGCCCACGGCTCCGGATCCTGGTTCCAGCTCGAAGGCTTCAGGTCGACGTTGTACTCATCCTCCGGGATCAATGTCGGAACCAGGACGTGGAACATCGCCCTGTTCACATCATAGTTCACTTGCGTGCGGTTAGGCATTGGTGCCTCCCTCGACTGGCCTGCCGTTCGGCTTCTGGCCCCGGATACGGCGCTTCAGCACGTGCCGCAGCGATGGCGAAAAGATCCGGCCCACGATGAGCTGGTGCGTGGTGGACAGGGGCAGCGTCACCGTCGCAGCCACATCCCGCTGGGACGGGCGCGGCGGCAGGACAGGATATTTCCGCCTCACCGCTTGGAAGATCGCAGTCAGTTGCTCTGCCCAGTTGCCCTTGGTTGCGGTCCAATCTTCCTGCGGCACAAGCGCGAGATCGTACCGGTCGGATTCGAGCGGCTCGGGGGTCAACGTGTCGTACATCGTCTGGTTGACGTCGTGCGCGACTGTGATCGGGTCTGGCATCATCAAGACGGCTCTTTCCAATGGAGTGAAGGCCGGCATTGCAATCTCACTCACTGTGTTTGCGAGGGCAGTTGGCCATGACCGCCGTGAAGCCAGCGTGAAAGGACAAACCAATTGCTTTTCAACCGCTTATTCGCAGTATTCACGCAGGCGCGCGCCGGCTTTCGATGCGGGGAGGTGGCCGTGCGATGAGTTGCGGGATTTGACTGCCAGAGAACGACGGTGCCTGGACCGGATATGGCCCAGCACATAGTCTCTGCGCCGCTGCGGAGAGAACGGATGCCGGCTGACCAATCACAGATGCAAGTCAGCGCCCATCGCGGCGAGGCGTATAGCTGGACGATGATCTCGCGCGCGCCAGATCGGCGGCTTTCCCCCTACGTCATCGACTACGTCGGCTATCGGGAGCGTGCGGCCGCGCCGATGCGCCGCCTCCAGGCCCCGTTTGTCGGGATTCCGATGATCGTGACCTTCGGTCCGGCGATCGAAATCATGAATGGCGATCACCCGGCCGAGCGCCGCCCGTTCGGCAGTTTCCTCGCCGGCCTGCACGATGTGCATGTGTTCACCGAATACCGGGGACAGCAGCACGGCATCCAGGTCGATTTCACATTGCTCGGGGCCTACCGCTTCCTCAATCTCACCATGTCGGATGTTGCGAACCGCTGCGTGGACCTCGACGATCTCATCGGCCGGGCGGAGGCGGACCGGCTCGCCGACGCGCTGCAGGACGCGGAGGATTGGCCGGCGCGCTTCGATCTCATCGACCGCTTCCTGCTGGAACGCCTGAGCCGCGGCCGGCCGATGTCGCCGGATGTCGCCTGGGCGCTGCGCAGCTTGCAGGCCAGCAACGGCGACCGCTCAATCGGCGCCTTGAGCCGTGACCTCTCCTGCAGCCGGAAGACCCTGATCCAGCGCTTCCGCGCCCAGGTCGGCCTCAGTCCGAAATCGGCCGCCGGCATCCTGCGCTTCGCGTGCGCGGTCGCGCGCGTCAGGTCGCCGGACGAACAGAGCTGGGCCGATCTTGCCATCGCCTGCGGCTACTACGACCAGGCGCACTTCAACCGGGATTTCCGCCGTTATTCCGGCCGGACACCGCGCGAATTCCAGCGCGCCCTGCTGCCCGATGGCGGCGGTATCCTGGGGTGAAATTCGTCCAATACGGCAACCGGCCGGTCACCTAGCCTGTTGCCATCGTTTCACCTACCTGCAATGGAGTTTCCCATGGCCGGGCAATCGAAGATCGGCTCTCCCAACATATTCCCCGCGCTCCGCTACAAGAACGCGCCGGCCGCCATCGACTGGCTGGGCAAGGCCTTCGGCTTCGAGAAGCAGTTCGTGGTGCCGGGCGAGAACGACACCATCGCCCATGCACAGCTCCGGCTCGGCGCCGGCATGATCATGATGGGCTCGGGCGGCAAGCCGGATCCGAAGAATCCATGGTCCACGGAGAAATGCGGGACCTATGTCGTGGTCAAGGAGATCGACGATCACTATGCCCGTGCCAAGGCCGCCGGGGCGCAGATCGTCCGCCCCATCGCGGACACCGACTACGGCGCGCGCGAATATTCGGTGCGCGACTGCGAAGGGCACCTGTGGAGTTTCGGCACCTATGATCCATATGCGGAATCGTGACCCATGAAAGTCAAACGCATCGTCGCCAACATCGACACCAAGAACGTCGCTGCGGCCAAGCAGTTCTACCAGGATGTCCTCGGTCTCGACCGGCTGATGGATCACGGCTGGCTGGCGACTTACGGCTCGTCGGAGAAAATGAGTGTTCAGGTCGGCGTTGCCTCGGAAGGAGGATCGGGCACGCCGGTACCCGATTTGTCGATCGAGGTGGACGATCTCGATGAAGCGCTGAAGCGGTTCAGGAAAGCGAAGGTCGCAATCGAATATGGCCCGGCCGTCGAGCCCTGGGGCGTGCGGCGCTTCTATGTGCGCGATCCATTCGGCAAGCTGGTCAACATTCTCATGCACCTCTAGCCCTTGCGCAGCGACCGCTGCACGGCTTGCTCCAAGGCGTTCAGCAAATTCGTGCGGTCGCGCTGCGAGAAGGCGGGACCGCCGCCCTTGATCTCGCCCATGTCGCGGAGCTGCGCGGTCAGCTCGCGCATCGCCAGCGCGGTGCCGATGCTGTTGGCCGTGAAAGGCTTGCCCGAATGCCCCAGCACCTCGGCGCCGGCCTTCAGGCAGCGATCCGCCAGCTGGATGTCGCCGGTGATCACGATGTCCCCGGGCGCGAGGTGCCCGACGATCCAGTTGTCCGCGGCATCGAACGCGGCACCCACCAGCACATTGCGGATCAGCGGATGATCGCCGGTCTTGAACCCGCGGTTGCTGACCAGATGCACGACGACCTGGTTTCGCTCGGCGACGCGGCGGATCTCGTCCTTGACCGGGCAGGCATCGGCGTCGACGTAGATTTCAGGCAAGCGGCGCTCCTTGAAAATCCGGTGACGATGATATACATTGCAGCCACGTATATCAAGGAGGAGTCATGCAGGTCGCCAAATGGGGCAATAGTCTTGCTG
Organism: Dongiaceae bacterium; assembly: GCA_035699005.1. Taxonomy (GTDB): domain Bacteria; phylum Pseudomonadota; class Alphaproteobacteria; order Dongiales; family Dongiaceae; genus Dongia_A. Next base: position 15,516 of record DASSBF010000050.1, on the reverse strand, counting down.
TCCGGCTGCCCGCGTCCGTGGTCGAGGCGCTGCAGTTGAAGGAAGGTGACAACGTCGAAATCCAGGTCGCGGGAGCGCGCTCCTTTGGGATCGCGAAGGCGCCAAGCGCGCGTGAGCTTCTGGCTCGCCTCCGCAGGTACCGCGGGCGGCTGCCCACGTCGTTCAGGTTCGACCGGCTGGAAGCGAACGAGCGGCGCTGATGGCAGGGAAAACCGCCTTCTTTGACACGAATGTGCTGCTGTACTTGCTGTCGGAGGACCACGCAAAGGCAGACAGGGCAGAGGAGTTGCTCGCCGCGGGCGGAGTCGTCAGCGTACAGGTGCTCAACGAGTTCGCCGCGGTGGGCAGCCGCAAACGAATGATGAAATGGACGGAGATCAGAGAGGCCCTCGAAGCCTTCCGGATGGCGCTGCGCGTCGAATCCATCACCATCGATACGCACGATAAGGCGCTCCACATCGCGGAACGCTACAACGTGTCATTCTACGATGCACTGATCGTTGCGGCTGCCGCGCTGTCCGGTTGCGCCGTCCTCTATTCAGAGGATTTGGAGAACGGACAGGTCTTCGAAAGATCGCTGACCATTCGGAACCCGTTCATTGCCTAGCCAATAGCGGTGCAAGCCGCGGAAATCGGGTCGAACAGCGGCAGTTCCGAAGATGCGGACGGCCGCCGGCCCAAGGGGGCGGCGCTCTCGGCATACGACTTGACGCGTTCTTTCAGCAAGGCCGGGATCGACCTCAATGACTCCCCACCGGCCATGCAGCGCACGTCCGAGCGGGGTAAGCGGTCGTGGAGTTGCACTCGCCGTGGCCGGTCTACAGCCCGTCAATCCCGCCGAATCCGGGGAACTGGAGCGAGAACAAGGCCAGCGTGATCGGCGCCAGCGGTTCGCGGTTGGGAACGATGAGGCCGACCTTGCGGGAAACCTCGGGCTCGACCAGGTCCAGAGCGACAGCGCCGGAGGGCATGCCGAGCACCTGAACGAGGGTCTTGGGCACGATGCTGGAGACCCGGCCGGATCGCACGTGGGCGCACAGGTTGACGACCGAGTTGGTCTCGAGCTGCGGGCGCGGATTGCAGTCCAGCGACTTGAACACGCTGTCGACGATGCGGCGGTTCTGCATGTTGGGCGTCAGCAGGCAGAGCGGCAGGTCGGCCGCCTCGCGCCAGGTTGCCTTGGCGCGGCCGCCGAGCGGCCCATGCTCGGGGGTCAGAAGGACGTAGCTTTCGACATAGAGTTCGCGCATCAGCACGCCATGCAGGGGCTCGTTCTCGATGTAGGTCATGCCCGCATCCAGCTCGAACTGGTCGAGGCCCTTCTGTATCTCGATCGAGCTGGCGGACCAGACCGTCACCTTCACCTGCGGGTGGCGGTCATGCAGCGGATCGGTGACGGCCGGCACCAGAGGCAGCGCGGAGGGAATGACGCCGAGCCTGAGATTGCCTGTCAGCGAGCGCCGGGCATTCTGGATCCCCTGTCGCAGGCTGTCATAGTCGGACAGGATGCGCCGCGACCACAGCAGCACCTCCTGGCCCTCCGGCGTGAACCCGTTGAAGCGCTTGTCGCGTTCCACCAGCATGACGCCCAGCTCTTCCTCGAGTTGGCGGATGGCGGCCGACAGTGCCGGCTGGGTGATGTTGCAGGTTGCCGCCGCGCGGGCGAAGTGGCGCTCCTTGGCGAGCGCGACCAGATAGGAGAGTTGCCGCAGCAGCAAGGGCGCGCCGCTAGGCCGATTTCCTGGCGGCGGCGTCTTTTGCGACCATCACCTTCACGGCCTCGAGCGCAACGTGCGAAAGCCCCGCGCCCGCCTTTTCAGTGAGGTGCGCTTCGATCTCGCGCCGCATGCGCGGATCCCGGAAGCTCAGATGGTCGGCAGTGTTCTTGATCGCATCCGCCTCGCCGTAGGAGATGAAGAAGATTCCATTTATCAGATCGAGAAATCAATAGCTTATTCGACCGATTGGAGCCATCTATCGACCTGAAATCGCTTTTTTGCGACGTTTGATGCGTAGTGGCACATGTGGCATGCAGCCTGTCGGCGAGGCGATCTTCCGGCCTGCGTCATGAGATCTACGTGGAGGGATGGAGATCTACGTGGAGAGATGGGGTGCGCATTCCCGGTGTCGATCGCCGGGACCGCCGGCTGGCCGAACCCGTCACGCGCCCAGCCCGTCTGCTGACGGCAAAGGAGGCCGGTGCTGGGCGGCACGCGCGAGCGCGCCCTCAGTGAACTGATCGCCTCGGAATCCAGGCCGGCGGCGCGCTTCCTGCTCAACCTTGCCCGGATCGCGCGCCTCAAGCTGCGGAGACTGAGCGGCGGATCGAATGAATGATGCGGCCGGCGCGGTGCAATGAACCGACCGGCCGCATCAGCCTCTTATGCCTTGCCGCGCACCGCGTCGACCGACCAGGGTCCGCCGCCCGCAAACGCGAGGTAGAGGAACACGAAGCAGTAGAGGGCGATTGTCTCGCCATGATTGACCATGGGAAAGAACCCCATCGGAGCATGGACCGTCCAATAGCCCACCGCGCACATGCCGCTCAAAAGGAACGCCGCTGGCCGCGTCAGCAGGCCGATCGCCACCAGCGCCCCGCAGATCAGTTCGAAAATCCCGGCGACTCCCGCCATGGAGCTGAATCCCATGCCGCTCATATCGGTAGGCGGAAAGCCGAGCAGCTTGGTCGTCCCGTGCTCGAGGATCAGGAGACCCGCCGCGATACGCAGAATCGAGCGCACCCGCGGCGCCCAGGCGGAAGCGGTTTCAGCGATAGCAGCCATGCCTTCTGCTCCTTCCACTAAGTTCCGGATCGATTCAGGTATGGGCCAAGCGTAACCGGCGGTGTGGCGAATCGCCACCGTCGCCATCGCCAACGCGATCACGGAATCGTGAGGCTACGCACGATCCGCGGCATGGTGCGGCAGGCTCGTCACGGGGCAGAGATCGCTAGCAGGTCTTCCTGCACGCTCCGCCCATCGCGGTCAGCAGTTCCACCGCGGGCTGGTTGCCTTTGGTCCGCGCGATGTCGAGCGCCGTTGCGCCGTCGAATGCGGCCGGCAGGTTGATGTCGGCGCCGTGCTGCGCGAGCAGGGTGGCGATCTGGCCGACCGTCGCCGGCGGCAGCTTGTCGGCCCCGAAGATGAGATTTTGCAGCGGCGTGCCGCCGTTCGGCCGCATCGCGTTCGGATCGGCGCCGGCGCGCAGCAGCGTGGTCGCCAGTTCGCTCGCAAATTCCGGCGGCTGCGCCAAAACGGCGCGATGCAGCGGCGTAGAGCCTTGCTTGTCGGGCGCGTTCACGTTGGCGCCGGCCGCGACCAGCTGCTGCACGACCGCAAGGTCGCCGGACTGGATGGCGAGGAAGATCGGCGGCGCGGGATCGCCCGCATCGCTGAGCTCGCTCGGCACGTTGAGGTCGGCGCCCTTCGCCAGCAGTGCGGCGATGATGTCGGGCTGCTTGAGATAGACGGCATAGGACAGCACCGATTTGCCGGTGGTGTCGCGCGCATTGGGGTCGGCACCCGCCTTGATCATGGCGAGGCTGGCCGGGCGGCTGCCGACCGACATCGCGGTGATCAGCAGCGGATCGCCGCGATGGTCGTTGGCATTGGCGTTGGCGCCAAGACTGAGCATGGTATCGATCAGCAACTGGTTCTGCAGAACCAGAGCCCGATAGAGCGGCACCCGTCCCTCGTCGTTGGGCTGGTTGATGTCGGCGCCTTCGCTGACGGCCGCGCGCAAGGCCGTCGCGTCCTGCGCATTGATCGCGGCCCACAGCCTGTCGCTCGGCGTTTCCGCCGCAGCCGGCGCTGCGAACGGCCCGATCAGCAGGATGAGGGTGATGAGGCGGCGGAGGGCGCGAGTAAGGGCAGCTTTCATATCGGGCTCAGTTCCCAGAGACGACGGACTTCATAGTGCAGGCGACCGGCGGCTGCAAAGCGGATTTCAGCGCAAGATGTGAAACGGCCTGAGCGTCGAACAGGCAAGAACGCCAACGAAATCCCGGGCCGAAGGATACTCGACCCGGGATTCCGGCACAGATCCGAGAGCCTCCCAGCTCTTCTGCCGCCACCCTCCTGGAGGTTTGACGGCGCGGCATTTATCCTCCCGGACAAACGCGCCGGCTCTGACTTCATCTGAACTGCGGTCTTCCTCAACTCACGTGCCTGCGAGCCGAATGGGGTAGCGCTGTCATCACGCAATCTTGTGCCAACGCTTCAGTCGAGGCTGCGCAGATGAAACGCCATCAGTTCGCCGAAGCGCTGGTTGCCGAGCGGCTCGCGGCTGACGCGCTGATGCATGTCGGTGTCGGGGCCGCCGTTGGCCTCGACGATCGCGGGCCCGTCGTCCAGGATCGCCATGTCCCAGCCGACGATGTGGCGGTCGGCGAACGCGGCGTGGGCCCGCTCCGCCAGGGCGCGCGTCTCCGCCCACAGCGGCAGGATGCGCCCTTCGATGAGGCCGCCGGTGTCGGGATGGTGCGACTTCCAGCCATGGCGCGGGCGCAGGCCCCAGTCGGTGGCGGCGCCGAGCCGTCCGCTCGCCACATCGATCGGCGCGGCGATGCCGCCGGCATGGAAATTGTCGACCTGGGTGTTGTCGCCCACCGCCATGCGGAACAGGGCGCACACCGCCTCGTGGCCGCTGTTCTCGCTGCGCATGGTGACGATCCGCGCCGTGCAGAGCGCGCCGTTGCTGAGGTCGGCGATCGCTTCGTGGTTGCGCGCCCGCGGCTGCACCAGCAGCGTCTTGGTGCGCGACAGTGCCGCGAGATGCTTCAGGAACTCCGATGGCGCCAATGGCGCGCCGCCTTGCAGGCGGTAGCCCTCGGCGCTGCGTTGCCACAGGCCGGCACCTTCGCCGCCGCGGCCGCGCGCCGGCTTCACAAAAAGGTCCTGCGCCAGCAGGTGGTCGCGCGCTATTCCCTGCAGCCGCACCTGTCCATCCTTGATGACCGCCAGCGTCGGCACGGTGCGGATGTCCCTCTTGCGACAGCGCTGGAGGAACGCGATCTTGTTCTGGGTGGGCGATCGGCGCGCCGCCGGCACGCGCCGGCGCAGGACCTGCAGCAGCCCGTTCTTGAGTTCGTAGCGGTGGATATAGTGCGGCGCCTTCGGCTGCTGTTTCGGGTCGAACAGCTCGAACATGTAGTACCAGGGCGGCAGGATGCCGTGGCGCGCGGCGAACCACACCTGCTCGATCACCTGCTGCGTGACGCTTTTCGCCGCGCTTCTGCGGACGGCGCGGCCGTTGAGCCAGCTCGACCAACCGGCGATCGCGAGCACCATCGGCAGCCATGCCACCAGCCCGAGCAGCAGCAGTGCCCGGCCCAGCACGCTCCGGCCCCGCCACACGGCGCGCAGATAGTGCCCGTGAATCTGGCCGGCCCACGATTCGCCGCCGCTTCGCCAGGCCCACAGCAGGGGAAAGGGCGTCACCAGATAAGCCCGGGCATGGTGCGCGCTGCCGCGCTCCAGCCAATGCACGACGCCGTAGGTGCTGCGGACCAGCCGGTCCTCGCCGGCGGCATCGCGGGCCAATGCCCCGTAGATGGCTGGCACATCGGCGCGCAGCACGTCCCTCAGCCGCAGCTTCCGCCTGATCATTCGGTCCAGTCGCGGTTGGTCCGCGGTTCCTTCCGGCATTCCAAGCCCATCCGGATATGCAAGATGCGCCGCTGTAATGGCCGAAAAAAAGGCAGAATCAAAGGCCTGATCGGTTGCGGCGGTGGACGGCGGCGATCAAAAGCATAAAATCCCCTTAAAATCCCGAACGATACTTGTTGCCTGGAGGTCGGCCGAGGCACATTTTATCCACAGGCGCTCTCTCAGCCACCAGAGAGGTTGCATGAACGTCACCCAGGTTGCCAGCGTCGCCGCCGCCATCGAGGCGGCCCGCATGGCAGGTATCCAGCAGGCGGGTTCCGCGGCCGCTTCCGTATCCGTGCAGCGCGAGAGCAATCGCGCGGCAAACGAGGCCGATGTGCGCGAGACCGAGGCGGTGCAGGAGCCCGAGGAAAAGTCCGGCAGCTCGCTCGCGACCGGCCGCCGCGTCGACATCACCGTCTGACCGCGTTGCCGGCACCTCCCTAAGGGCCGGCTGCCGGGGTTGCATGAACGCGAAGGCTCCGTGCGAACGGGGCCTTCTGCGTCACTAAGCGGGGTGTCGTCGCGCGATCAGCTTGCGGGCGATCGCGACCGCCGCGACTGCGGCCCAGGTGCCTTCCAGGAGCACAAAGGGCGGGAAAGCAATCAGGTACGAGGACGCGCAGGCCAGCGCCGCGCCGACGAGGTTTAGGCCGAGATAGGGGAACGAATCCGCCCGTAGCGCGCGGAGCAGGTTCAGGAAAAAGGCGATCAGCAGCAGCGTCACGCCTAAAAAGCCGGTCAGTTCGGGAAAGGACAGCAGCGGCATCGCACGTCTCCGGCAAGGTGCGCCGGGTCGTCCCGGCGGGATTTCGTGCGGCGAGGCCGTCCTCGCAATCCATTACCTGGGGCTGCTGCAGCCGAAAGCAAGCCTTGCTTCGGGAAACCTCTCCGAGCCGCCGCTCACTCCAGCTTGCCGCTGATGAAGTCCTGGAGGCTGTAGCTCTTGCGCGCGTTCGTGTCGATCAGGTCGACTCCGTCCGGTGAGAACACGATCATCTTGTTGACGCTCGGGAAGTGGCCGATGTCGCTGGGCGAGTCCTCGCCGCCGGTCAGATAGACCAAGTCGCACGTGCCGGTGTTCACGATCGTGTGTGCCTTGCCGTTGAGCGGAAAGGCGATGAAGTCGCCGGCGAAGACCTTGATCTTCTCTTCGCCGATCTGCGCCGTTCCTTCGCCTTCCACGATGTAGCTCCACTCCTCTTGCACAGAATGGCGGTGCAGGATGAAGGCCTCCTTGCCCGGCGGCACGCGCAGCAGGTTGACATGCGCGCGCTGCAGGCCCGCCGGGCGGCTCAGCCGGAAGAACAGCGCATCGGAATTCGGATTGAGCGGGTGGCGAAAATGAAATCCGTCTTCCGGCTTGAGATCGCGGGTTCGGATCACGGGATTCGCGTCGTTGGTCATGATCGTCTCTTCCTGCAGCGGTCTTGACGGCAATTCTACGCAACGTCCCGCCAGGTCATGTCGCGATCGACATGAACGGCATTTGAGCGGGTTTCCGGACAATTGCATCCGCTTCCGCACGTCCGCAAGCGCGGCGGGATTCTTAACCCAGCCGAAACCCCAGCCGTGCGATGCAGGACGCCACAAAACGGGCCGCGCCGGGCTTGGGCGGCGCGGCCTCGGATGAACTGTGGCAGAAGAGGGGAATGATGAGCTTCGGGGATATTCTGGTGGCGAAGGGTCTGGCCTCGCCGGACGACATCGTCCGCGCGCTGGACCATCAAAAGGCTAATGGCGGCCGGATCGGGGAAAGCCTCGTTGCCCTCGGGGTGGTGACGCAGCAACAGGTATCGGAGGTTATCGGCGAGGTTCCGCCGGCGCCGCTCAGCCTGGAGGATACCGGGATCGATCCGGTCTTCCTGCTGCAACTGATGCTGAAGGGCATGTTCACCGAGCGCATGGAACTGCCCTCGCAGCTCTCCGAGGCGCTGAAGCTCTCCACCAGCATCGTCAACAAGCTGCTGCAGGATGCCAAGGACCGCAAGCTGGTGGAGACGCTGGGCGCCGCCATCGGCGGCGGCGGCGCGATTCCGGAGATGCGCCACGCCTTGACCAAGGCCGGGCGCGAATGGACGCAGGAGGCGATCGACAACAGCCAGTATTTCGGGCCGGCGCCGGTGCCGCTGGAGGCCTGGCAGGACCGCATCGTGCGCCAGCGCATCACCAACGAGGTGATCTCGCGCCGGCGGCTGGAGGAGGCGTTCGCCGGCCTGGTCATGCCGGAGCGCTTCCTGATGCGCCTCGGCCCGGCGATCAATTCGGGCAACCCGATCCTGATCTACGGCCCGGCCGGCAACGGCAAGACGACCATCGCCGAGATCATCGGCAAGATCTTCCACAACGTCATCTTCGTGCCCTACTGCGTCGAGATCGGCGGCGAGATCATGAAGGTCTACGACCCGACCATCCACCGCTCCATCGAGGGCAGCAGCGGCGTCGAGACCACGCAGGGCGTCCGCCTCGGCCCGATCGACCGCCGCTGGGTGCCGTGCTACCGCCCGCTGGTGGTGACCGGCGGCGAGCTGACGCTCGGCATGCTCGACCTCAAGTTCAACCCGATCGCCAGGTTCTACGAGGCGCCGCTGCACGTGAAGGCGATCAACGGCACCTTCCTGATCGACGATTTCGGCCGCCAGCTCGCCAAGCCCGAGGAGATCCTCAATCGCTGGATCGTGCCGCTCAACAGCCGGATCGACTATCTCACCCTGCACAGCGGCAAGAGCGTCAAGCTGCCGTTCGACGAGATCGTGATCTTCTCCACCAACATGCATCCCAACGACCTGATGGACCCGGCCTTCCAGCGCCGCATCAGCTACAAGCTCGAGACTCTGGAGCCGCCGGAGGATCTCTACCGCAAGGTATTCAAGACCATGGCGGCGAAGCAGGGGCTGGAGCTGCCGGAATCCATCTACCAGCAGGTGATCGACGGCATCCGCGCCGCCGAGGCGCCGCTCGCCTATTTCCAGCCGAAGTTCATCGTCGAGCAGGTTCTGGCCTCCTGCAAGTTCGAGGGCATCAAGCCGCAATTCACCCCGCAGAACATCGAAGACGCGCTCAGCAACCTCTTCATCCAGAGCGCGAGCGGCAAGCACGCGGGCGTGGCGCGGAGCGCTTGATGAGGCCTTTCGCGGGGATCAGCCGTCGTAGCCGACCTGCTGGTTGAAGAAGGAGCCGGTCGAGGGACGCTGCGGCAGCTTCAGCTCGAACGGGACGGAGCGCGCGCGGCCCGTCCGCTCGCCGCGCACCATCATGCCTTCGTGCTTGCTCGGCAGCGGGTTGGGCGAGAGCGGGATCGCATCTTCGGCGGAATAGACCGCGATGAACAGGCGCCGCGGCCGCGTGCCGAGGTTGGGGCCGGAGGAATGGCCGGCGCGGGTGTGCATCAGGCATACGCTGCCGGCTTTCATCGTGAAGGTCTTCGCCTCCTTGGCCCAGGCAGCGGATTCACGCTCGCCCGCGACGCCGGTGAACTGGCCATCGCGCCACAGCCCGGCGAGGCCGTCCTTGTGCGAGCCGAGCGCGGCGATCAGCGGGCCGTTGGTCTCGTCCACGTCGTCCAGCGCCAGCAGCGCCGTCACCAGATCGTCGTTGCTGTGCGGCGTGAACGGGAAGTCCTGATGCCACTTCACCATGGTGTCGGCGCCGGGCAGCTTGGCGTTGATCTTGGAGTGGTGGAACTTCACGTTCGCGCCGATCAGGTCGACGATCATGTCCGGCATACGGCTGCTGGCGACCACATCGAGATAGGCCTCCGAGATCTCGGTCGGCGAGTTGACCCGGCGCAGCAGCGGCGCCGCGCGGGTGTGGCCGGGGATCTGCAGATCGAAGCGCGGCCGTCCGTCGATCATCTCGCCGTAGTTCCGGTCGTGGTTCCGGCTTTCCTCCCACCAGGCGTCGAACTGCGCCCGCAGCGCCGCAAGCTGCGCCGGCGTCACGCCGTCGTCGGCGACGATGGTGCCGTCGCGGCGGAAGGATTCGATCAGGTCGGAAGGCAAGGTGGTCAAGCAGGCTCTCCGCTTGTTGCCTAGCGACTTTATCGACTGTGCAACCATCTTGAAAGGCACTCCTTGGCGAGCCTATCGTCATGTCCGGCAGATCAACGGCGAGAGGCAAGCATGACCACCGGCGAACTCACAACTATCCCGGCGCGGCGGGGCAGGGCGCAGCGGCTGGGCAAGGGCCAGTCGATCAAGATCATCAACACCCACGGCTGCCAGGTGGTCGACACCTGGTGCTTCAGCGCCGAAGATCTGACCGAGTTCATGTCCATGGAGCACATGCGGCCGACACTTGGGCGGCTCTGGCCGCATAAGGGCGACCCGCTGCACAGCAACCGCAGGCGGCCGATCCTGACCCTGGTCGAGGATACCTCCCCCGGCCGGCACGACACAGCGATCGCGGCCTGCGACAGCTACCGATACGGCCTGCTCGGCTGCAAGGAGTACCACGACAACTGCACCGACAACCTGCGGGCGGCGATGCGGCAGATCGGCCTGGAGGCGCCGGAGGTGCCGAGCCCGCTGAACCTCTGGATGAACATTCCGTTCGCGCCCGACGGTGCGCAGAGCTGGGGCGAGCCGCTCTCGAAGCCCGGCGACTATGTGGTGCTGCGCGCCGAGCTGGATTGCATCGTCGCCATGTCGGCCTGCCCGCAGGACATCCTGCCCATCAACGGCAAGGCTCGCAAACCGACGGAGGCGCACTACCAGGTGCTTGGTTAAGACGTCCGAACTCCGCGGACCGCGAGTCAGGATCGGAGTCCGCCGGTCACGAAGGCCCCATCGTTAACCGCCCATCGTGACCGCCGTCACATCGCGCGAAAACGTGAGCGCGTTCACTCAACCTTTGATATCATCCTCCCGAATTCCGAGCAGATATTGGGTGACGGGCAGGCAGCAGGACGATTCCGTCCGATTGCAAGGGAGGGTCACATGCGCGGGCTTTCAATCGCAATGGCGTCGGCAGTGCTGGGAGGCGGGTTTCTGTTCGGCGCGGCGCCGGCGAGCGCGCTGGAGATCGAGGGCTACGACCTCTGGCAAGGCATCTACGGCGGCGAGGTGCCGGAGATCCACGTGGAATTCGATCCAAAGGCGGCTGATTGGACCGTTGTCACCAGCGATCCGGTCAAGGTCAAATTCGGCTTCGAGCTTACTGTCAAGTCAGCCTATGCCATCGACAACGACTCCGGCGTGACGGTCTTCCTCGACAACTTCGGAGAAACCGCGTTCATTCATTCATCCAATCCAAGCCTGACGTTCGGCGACCGCATTCAGGGCAACCTCGAGCTGAGCAGTCCGGGCGATCAGACGAATGCCTTCAAGAAGGCCGCGCTCGAGGTCTGCCACACGGTCCGGACCAATGGCGGCGAGCCGGACAAGGACCACGTCATTCCACGCAACTACAAGGCCGGGTCCAGCCTCATCGTCGGCACGCTCGCACCGCTCAGCCTGTCGCAGAAGAAGGACAAGGACATCTGGGTGCAGTATCGCGTCGTGTGCGAGAAGTCCCCTGGCTGGCAGTCCAATTCGGTCGCGGGCCTGACGACCGAGAAGGGCAAGTTCAAGGTGCAATCGATCGACCTCTTCCTCACCACCTTCCAGGGCCAGGAGACCAACCCCAACCCAGGTACCAGCTGCAAGAAGCTGAAGGTCACCGTGCGGATCGAGACCAGCAAAAGCGGTGGCCCGGTATCGTACAAGCTATGGCGGCAGCCCGGTGAACCGGTGGTCAAACAGGCCATGTCGGAGTTCCAGACCACAGGGCAATTCAAGGGCCGCTACATCATCGAGGATTCGTTCGTCGAAACCTTCGACAAGACGACCTATGTGCAATACATGGCGGAGGTCCTCAACGACCCCTTCGCCCCCTCGACGCAATGGAAGCCGATCACCATCCAGTGCAACGGCGGCTTCAGCACCGGCCAGCCGCAGGGCGGCGGCGCGGATATCCAGTCCTTCAAGGTGACGTCGGCCGACCTCAAGATCATCAGCCTGGCGGGCAAGGGCTGTCCCACCAAGGCGTTCGTGACGGCGACCTTCATCGCCAACAAGGCCGGCACATTCAAGTATTTCATCGGGACGTCGCTCAACAAGAACAAGTCGGGCCAGCTGGAGGCGAAGAAGGTCGGCAACTTCTATCGCGCCCAGGAGACGCTGACCGTCGACATCACCAAGAGCGGCAAGTTCACCGCGCATGCGCGACCGGTCGACTTCCCGGCCGCGAGCGCCTTCGCGAGCAAATCCTACAACTGCAAGGGCGTCGATCCGGTGGGCGGCGTTACCAGTCCGATCGACTAGACGCGCCAGCTACGGCGTCACGTCCTTCACATACTCCGCGAACCTGTCCTTCCAGTCCGGGTGCCAGCGCGAGAGCGCGGGGCGGTTCTGGATGATGTCGTCGGCCGCCCACTGGATGCGGCGCGCGTCGAGCGCATGCGGCACGTCGTTGTCGGGGCAGAGGATATAGAAGTCGCCGTCGCCGAGACGCTCCAGCATGAAATCGACGGTCTGCTCCGCCGTCCAGGCGCCCGCCGGCTTCGCGCTGGCCGGCGCATCCGGCTTGCGGCCGGTGATGCCGGTCCAGACATGGCCGGGGATCAGGAGGTGCGCGGTGACCTTGCAGCCCGGGATGCTGCGCAGGGCGTGCGCCAGCCCTTCGGTCAGCACCTTCACGCCAGCCTTGCTGACGTTGTAGGCGGTATCGCCGGGCGGCGTGGTGATGCCCTGCTTCGAGCCGGTGTTGACGATGGCGGCCGGCGTGCCTTGCGCAATCATCCGCTCGGCGAAAACCTGGACGCCGTTGATGGCTCCCCACAGATTGACGGCCAGCACGCGCTGCCAGCGTTCGTAGTGCTCGAACGGCCCGCCGCCATTGCCGATCCCCGCGTTGTTCATGAGGAGGGCGACCTCGCCGAAGCTGCGATAGGCGATCTCGCCCAGGCGTTGCACGTCTTCGATCAGGCTGACATCGGTCGGCACTGCAAGCACATCCGCAGGGCCGCCGGTCGCCACGGCGACGATGGAGCCGGCGGCCTTGTCCAGGGCATCGCCGGGCAGATCCGCGATGACGATCTTCATGCCGGCGGCGGCCAATTTGCAGGCTGCGGCGAGGCCGATGCCGGACGCGCCGCCGGCGATGACCGCGACGCGGCCCGGCGCGATGGCGGGATGTGTCATTCCGTGGTCCTTTCATGGCGAGGGCGAAGCATCGCGTGTCATAGCACAGAGCGGGTCGAAGTCGCCCTTGGAACCGCCGCCGCACTGCATCTAAGATGGTTCGGGAGCGTTCCGGGGGACGCATGGCCGATCCGGACTTCATCGCCGATTGCCACCCGCGCGTGCGCGCGATCTACCGCTATTGGGACAGCAAGCGGAACGGCCGCCAGATGCCGCGGCGGTCCGACCTCGACCCGCTGGAGATTCCCCGCTTCCTGCCGGACATCTGCCTGATCGACGTGGTGCCCGACGCGCGCCGCTACGTCTATCGCCTGATCGGCACCAACGAGGTGGCGATGCGCGGCCGCGACCCGACCGGACTTGCAGTGGGCGAGGGCTATTTCGGCACCAGCGCGCAGTCGGTGTTCCTGAACTACGACGGCGTGGCGCGGAGCCGCGCGCCGCGCGTCGACCGCGATCCCAGCATCACCAGCGACGACCGCTTCATCCAGCACGAATCGATTTTCCTGCCGCTGTCTGACGACGGCGGGACGGTGAACATGATCCTCGTCTTCACGGTCTACGCGCCCAGCCCGCCGCGCTGCTAGCCGGTTGACGCAACCGGACGGCCGCTCATGTGTTGTGGCGGTGGGCCAACCTGCGCGGATGCCTGCCTGCATGCGACTGATGATCCGGCCGCTTTCCCGCCTTTGGGCGTTGCCGATCCTGATATTGGCGGGACTGATCACGGCCGAGTTGGTGGCGACGCAGATCGTGCAGGCATCGTCGGAGGAGGCCTGGGATGCGATCGTGAAGGAGGCGAGCGCCGCCTGCCAGATCGCGAGCGAGCTGGAGAATCCGCGTGTCGTGTGGAGCAATCCCGCCTATGAGCACCAGGCCGCCCTTATCGTCGCCGGCACATGGCCGCAGACCCACATGAAGGGCAAGCAGGGCTACATGCTGTGCCTCTACGACAAGCGGAGCGCCAAAATCGAGATCCAGGAGATCGACCCGGCGCTGTTCAGGTAGCTGGAAAACGGCCGGATTCAGCCCGCAACACAACCTTTTGCCGTTGGTTTACGAAGTGCGGAGATGATTGCCATCGACGCACGTCTCCGTGATTTGAGAAGAACAGAGGAGACTCGAACAATGGCTGAGAACAGGAACCAGCCCGACAACTGGAGCCGGGATCAGCAGGGGACGAAACCGGAATCCGCCAGCAAGCCTGGCAAGCATGCTTACGAGGAGCGCGAGCGCGACCGCGCCAGCCAGATCGATAAGTCCCACCAGGACAACGCGCGCGGCGACCGCAACCCCGGCAACTTTCGCAACGACCCGGAACGCGCATCCGAAGCTGGGCGTAAGGGCGGCCAGCGCTAACGGCCACTGTTGGTAGTTTTGTGCCGAGACCAAGGCGGGAGAGGCAACGTGCCTCTCCCGCTTGACTTTCGCGCATATCGGTTTGCTGCTGTAATATCTGACATCTGATTTCTGACATCTGACTTTTGATCACCCCACCTCCACCAGCAGTCCGCCCACCTGCCTATCGAACAGCCGCCGATAGACGCCTTTCTCCCGTCCGATCAGGGCATGGTGATCGCCTTCCTCGATGATGCGGCCGCGGTCGAAGATGAGGATGCGCTTCAGCGCGCGCACGGTCGACAGGCGGTGCGCGATCACGATGGTGGTGCGGCCCTGCATCAGGCGCTCGGTCGCCTCCTGGATCAGCGCCTCCGACTCCGAATCGAGGCTCGATGTCGCCTCGTCCAGGATCAGGATCGGCGCGTCGGCCAGGAACGCGCGGGCGAGGGCGACGCGCTGGCGCTCGCCGCCCGAGAGCTTGATGCCGCGCTCGCCGACCAGCGTGCCGTAGCCCTTCGGCAGCGTCGCGATGAAATCGTGCGCGTTGGCGAGCATTGCCGCGCGCTCGATCTCCTCCTGGTTCGCGCCTGGGCGGCCATAGGAGATGTTCTCGCTCAGCGAGCGGTGGAACAAGATCGGCTCCTGCTGCACGATCGCGATCTGCGCGCGCAGGCTGGCCTGCGTCACCTCCGCGATGTCTTGGCCGTCGATCAGGATGCGCCCGCCGGTTACGTCGTGCAGCCGCTGGACCAGCTTCACGAAGGTGGTCTTGCCGGAGCCGGAGAGGCCGACCAGCCCGATCTTCTCGCCCGCGCCGATGGTGACGCTGAGCCCGTCGTACAGCGGCTGGTGATGGCCCCGGTAGTGGAACACCACGTTTTCGAATGCGATTCGGCCGTGCCGAATCGCTATCGGCTCAGCGCCGATGCGATCCTCGATGCCGAGCGGCTGTTCGTGGATATCCACCAGCTCCTCCATGTCGTTCACCGCCTTCTGCAGGTCGCGGATATGCATGCCGACGTCGCGCAGATAGCCCTGGATCACCACATAGGCCGTCATCACGTAGGCCACGTCGCCGGGGCTGGCCTGGCCGGTCCACCACAGATAGAGCGCAAGGCCGATGACGGCGGTGCGCAGGATGATGAGCGAGAGGATCTGGCCCGAGCTGCTCCGGGTGTGCCGCATCCAGGTGCGGAAGGTGCGCTTCTTCCATTTGTCGAGCACGCCCAGCAGCCGCAGATCCTCGCGCGGCTCCGCGCCGAACGACTTGACCACCGGGTTGCAGCTCACCGCGTCGGCCAGCGCGCCGCCGGTCTTGGTGTCCCACTGGTTGGAGAGCCGCGCCGCCG
>DASSBF010000049.1:0-8720 GCA_035699005.1 Dongiaceae bacterium | reverse complement strand
ACCCACGACCATGACGGGAGAGACGAGCGGGACGTTCTGCGTCTCCGCCCAATGCAGTTCGTGGAGGCCACGATGACCGACTGGGCGATTGCCGTCACGCCGCCGGGGTGGCGCCAGTGGCTGCTGGCGGAGACGCCGCATTCGCGGCTGCAGGCGCGCCTCAGCCGCGCCTATCTCAACTGGGTCGCCTTTGCGCGCAATCCGCTGGCGATGCTGGGCCTCGCCATCTTCATCGTGCTCATCTTCTTCGCCCTGTGCGCGCCGCTGGTGACCGCGCACAGCCCGATCGACGGCGCCCTGTCCCGTCGGCTGCTGCCGCCCGGCGGCGAATACCTGCTGGGTACCGACCAGCAGGGCCGCGACATCTGGAGCCGCATCGTCTACGGCTCGCGCACCACCTTGCTCATCATCTTCATGGTGGCGGTGACGGCCGCGCCGATCGGCATCGTCATCGGGACCGTCGCCGGCTATGTCGGCGGCTGGGTCGAAGGCGCGCTGATGCGCCTGACCGACGCCTTCCTCGCATTCCCGAAGCTGGTGCTGGCGCTCGCGTTCGCGGCCGCGCTGGGTGCGGGAATGGAGAACGCGATCCTCGCCATCGCGCTCACCGCCTGGCCGCCCTACGCCCGGATCGCGCGCGCCGAGACCCTGATGGTGCGCGGCACCGACTACGTCTCGGCGGCGCGCATCAGCGGCGCCTCGGACCTGCGCATCGTCATCGGCCACATCATGCCGATGTGCATGCCCTCGCTGATCGTGCGGGTCTCGCTCGACATGGCGGGCGTCATCCTGATCGCCGCGGGCCTCGGCTTCCTTGGCCTCGGCGTCACGCCGCCGCAGCCGGAATGGGGCGCCATGGTGTCGGACGGGCGCAACCAGATCCTGGACCAGTGGTGGGTATGCACCTTCCCCGGCGTCGCGATCTTCGTCGTCAGCCTCGGGTTCAACCTGATCGGCGACGGATTGCGCGACGTGCTCGATCCGCGCGAAGGCTGATTTCATGGCGCCGGACAGCCAGCCGATCCTCGAGGTCGAGAAGCTCAACATCCGCTTCAACACGCCGGTCGGCGAGGTCCATGCCGTGCGCGACGTCAGCTTCGCCATGGGGCGTGAGAAGCTGGCGATCGTCGGCGAATCGGGCTCGGGCAAGTCGCAGACCGGCCGCGCCATCCTCGGCCTGACTCCGGGAGCCGTGACCGCGCAGAAGCTCGCCTTCCACGGCCAGAACCTGCTGGGCCTCGATGCGCAGCAATGGCGCACGATCCGCGGCAAACGCATCGCCATGGTGATGCAGGACCCGAAATACTCGCTCAACCCGGTGATGACCATCGGCCAGCAATTGCTGGAGGCGGCGCGCGACATCAAGGAGGGCGCGGAGGCGCGCCAGCACGCGCTCGGCATGCTGGCTTCGGTGCGCATCCGCGATCCCGAGCGGGTATTCCGCGCCTGGCCGCACGAGCTGTCCGGCGGCATGGGCCAGCGCGCGATGATCGCCATGATGCTGATGGCCGAGCCGGAGCTGCTGATCGCCGACGAGCCGACCTCCGCCCTCGACGTGACGGTGCGCCTGCAGGTGCTGGCGATCCTCGACGACCTCGTCAAGACGCGGCACATGGGCCTCATCTTCATCAGCCACGACCTCAACCTGGTGCGCACCTTCTGCGACCGCGTGCTGGTGATGTATGCGGGCCAGGTGCTGGAGAAGCTGACCGCGAGCGAGCTGGACGGGGCGCGGCACCCCTACACCCGCGGCCTGCTGGCCTGCCCGCCGGAGATCGACCATCGGCGCACGCGCCTGCCGGTGCTGCAGCGCGACCCGAGCTGGATGGATCCGGTGCGCCCGTGACCGACAGCAGCGCCGCCCAGCCGGTCATCGAGATCGAGGACCTGTCGATCAGCTTCGGCCACGGCGCCGACCGGGTCGATGCGGTGAAGAACGTCAGCTTCACCGTGGCGCCGGGCGAGAGCTACGGCCTGGTCGGCGAATCCGGCTCGGGCAAGTCCACCATCCTGCGCGCGCTGGCGGGACTGAACCCGCTCTGGTCGGGCCGCATGGTGCTGGCGGGCCACGAGCTAGCGGCCAAGCGGCCGCGGGCCCAGCGCCGGCTGGTGCAGATGGTGTTCCAGGATCCCTACGGCTCGCTGCATCCCAAGCATACCGTCGACCGCATCCTGAGCGAGCCGCTGACCATCCACGGGTTCGACGATATCGAGACGCGGGTGCGCGCCGCCCTGGACCGGGTCGGGCTCGGCCCCGTCTTCCGCTTCCGCTATCCGCATCAATTGTCGGGCGGGCAGCGCCAGCGCGTGGCGATCGCGCGCGCCCTCATCCTCGAGCCCAAGGTGGTGCTGCTGGACGAGCCGACCTCGGCGCTCGACGTGTCGATCCAGGCCGAGGTGCTGAACCTGCTGACCGACCTGCGCGAGCAGCTCGGCCTCACCTACGTGCTGGTGAGCCACGATCTCGGCGTCGTCGCGCACATGTGCAAGCGCCTCTCCATCATGCGCACCGGCGAGGTGGTGGAGACCGCAAGCGCCGACGAGCTGAGCGAAGGCCGTCTGCTGCATGCCTATTCCCGCCAGCTCCTGATCGCCAGCCGCGGCTACGACACCGCCGCGATCGCCGCGTTCGGCGATTTTTGAGGACTCTCCACTCAGCACGCTCTCTATCGTCATGGTCGTGCTTGGCACGACCATCCACGAGTTCGCCTGAAGAGCGCGGTCTGGCTCATGGAAACTCGTGGATGGTCGGACCAGGTCCGACCATGACGAGCTTGGGGAGAGCGGGATTGCCATTGCCGCGGCGCTGCTGCTGCGCGTTGCTCGTTCTCCCATCGTCATGGTCGTGCTTGGCACGACCATCCACGAGTTCGCCTGAAGCAGCGCGGTCTCGCCGATGAAAGCGGAGGCGTTACGCCAACAAGGTTTCGAATAGGTCGTCCCAGTTCGGGTTCGCTTCCGTGATCAGGCGCACTTTCCAGGCGCGGCGCCATGTCTTCAGCGTGCGTTCGCGGCGGATGGCGGCGTCGATCGTGTCGTGGGTCTCCACGTAGACGAGCCTTGTCAGGCCGTACTTCTTGGTGAAGCCGGGGACAGCGCCGATGCGATGCTGCCACGCGCGCGCCATGATGTCGGTGGTCGCTCCGATATAGAGGATGCCGTTGGGCCGGTTCGTCATGATGTAGAGCCAGGCGGCCATTTGGCTAGCAGGCCATCAATGCAGAACTTGTGGCGAGGAACTCGTGGATGGTCGGGCCAAGCCCGACCATGACGGAGTGAGGGGACGGCAAGACGCGGCGGCGTCACCCCCGCTCGAACATCGTCGAGAGCAGGATCGCCGAGGTCGTGCGGGTGATGCCGGGGAGGCGGCCGATGCGGGTCAGGACTTCGTCGAGGTGCGCGGAGGTCGAGGCGCGCACCATCGCGACGGCGTCGAAGACGCCGCTCACCGTGTAGCAGCTCGACACCTCCGGCAGGCCCTTGAGCGCCGCCATGGCGCGGTCCTGGAACTTGGGGTCGAGCGTCAGCAGCACGTGCGCGGAGACGCCGGGATGCTCCGCCGTCTCGCCCAGCACGATGGTGTAGCCGGTGATGACGCCGTCGCGCTCCAGCCGCTTCAGCCGCTCCTGCACCGCGCTGCGCGACAGGCCGAGATGCCGGCCGAGCGCCGCGGTCGGCATGCGCGCATTCGCCCGCAGCAGCGAGATCAGGCGGCGGTCGGTGTCGTCCAGATTGCGCTTTGCCATGATTTCCCGTCGATTCGCCGGACTCCCGCCTCTTTTTTCACCTTTCGCAGGCTTAAAGCAAGCCCTGCCAAGGGCTTACCATCGACGGCAGCGCGCGCGGCGCGAAGCAAAGGACCTGCGATGACCCGGAAAATCCTCATCCTCGGCGCCGGCAAGATCGGCGGCGCGATCGTCGACCTGCTGCACGGCAGCGGCGCCTACGAGATTTCGCTCGCCGACAGCAACGCGGCGTTCCTGAAGCAGGCCGCCGGCGACAGGGCCGCGACCCACGCCATCGATGTCGGCGACCGCGCAGCGCTGACCAAGGCCGCGCGCGGCCAGGATGCGGTGCTGTCCGCCCTGCCCTTCTTCCTCAATCCCGGCGTCGCGCAGGTCTGCGCCGAAACCGGCGCGCATTATTTCGACCTGACCGAGGACGTGGAGACGACGCGCGCGGTCAAGGCGATCGCGCAGACCTCGAAGGCCGCCTTCGCCCCGCAATGCGGCCTCGCCCCCGGCTTCATCTCGATCGTCACCAACCACCTTGCCAAGGGCTTCGACCAGTTGCGCCAGGTGCACATGCGCGTCGGCGCGCTGCCGGAATTCCCGGCCAACGCGCTCAAATACAACCTCACCTGGTCGACCGACGGCCTCATCAACGAATACTGCAACCCGTGCGAGGCGATCCACGAGGGCAAGCTGACCGAGGTGATGCCGATGGAGGGGCTGGAGCATTTCTCGCTCGACGGCATCGACTACGAATGCTTCAACACCTCGGGCGGGCTCGGCACCCTGTGCGAGACGCTGGACGGCAAGGTCGAGAGCCTCAACTACAAGACGGTGCGCTATCCCGGGCACTGCGACCTCATGAAGATGCTGCTGGAAGATCTGCGGCTGAAGGAACGGCGCGGTCTCCTCAAGGACATCCTCGAAACCTCGGTGCCGATCACCCACCAGGACGTGGTGCTGATCTTCGTGGTCGTCACCGGCATGCGCGACGGGCGCCTGACGCAGCAGAGCTATGCCAAGAAGATCTACGCGCAGGAAATCGGCGGCAAGCTGATGAGCGCCATCCAGATCACCACCGCCGCCGGCATCGCCGCGATGGTCGACCTGTTCTTCGACGGCAAGCTGCCGCGCCAGGGCTTCATCCGCCAGGAGCAGTGCGACATGGGCGACTTCCTGGCCAACCGGTTCGGGCGGTACTACGCGTAGGGCGCGCTATTCTCGAACGCTCACTGCGCCTGGCGGAGCTCCCTTGCCAGGCGTTCGGCGCTTCGTACGCGGTCGGCCGAGATCGTGCTTCGGGCGAGCTCCAAGTCGTAGTGCGCCTGCAGGTTGATCCAGAACTCAGGCGTGGTCCGGAGCGCCCGGCCGAGCAGGATCGCAGTCTCGGCCGTGATGCCGCGGTCGCCGTTGACGATGGCGGATATCCGGTTGGCGGGAACGCCGAGCGAGCCGGCGAGGCGATTGGCGCTGATCCCGAGCGGGACCAGGAACTCCTCCTTGAGGATCTCGCCGGGGTGAATATGGATTCGAGCCTTGCTGCGTGCCGCCACGGCCGCGCTCCTTTCAATGATAGTCGACGATCTCCACCTGCTCCGCATGGCCGTCGTTCCAGACAAAGCAGACCCGGTATTGACCGTTGATCCGGATTGCGTGCTGGCCGAGGCGGTCGTTTTTCAAGGCCTCGAGCCGGTTGTTCGGCGGAGACTTGAGATCGTGAAGGCTTGCCGCCGCATTCACCATCAGGAGTTTCCTCAGCGCAACCCGCTCGAACCGTTGCCATCTCGGGTCGCAGCCTCTTCCATGAAAGAGGGCGGCCGTCGCCTTGTCTCCGAACGACTTGATCATTGTTGGCCCTCTTACGTCTTACGTCAATCGTAAAATCGGTACTTGCTTAGTATATCAAAAGGTGCGTGAACATTCAATAATACTATCATGAGGTTTATTGATGAGAGGCGGCGGCGAGGACCAGGGCTTCATCCGCCAGAAGCCGTGCGACATGAGCGATTTCGTGGCGAACCGGTTCGGGGGGCGGTACTATGCGTAGGGCAGGCGCAACCGATCGGGCAGGCTGTCGGGAGCCTCACGCCATAAATTCGCGCCATATAACACGCCAGAAATACCGAATTGCGCGCCGCAGATTATTGGTTTATACGTATTTATCAATATTTTAGAACTAGTCTGAACGCGCCATGAAACGCGCCAAAAATCGTGCCAAGGTCGCCCCCGTCCGGGGCGACGAACCGATTGCCCTGATGGAGCCGATGACGGTTTCGGAGGCGAACCCCGCCCGGCGCCAGATCGACGACCTTGCCTTCCAGCTCAACCAGGATGCGAACCGCCTGGCTGGTCGCCTCGCGCCGGCGGTGGCCACGTCGATCGGCGACCTCGTGCGCTCGATGAATTGCTACTACTCCAACCTGATCGAAGGTCACGACACGCACCCGATCGACATCGAGAAGGCGATGGCCAAGGATTTCTCGGCCGACCCGGAGAAGCGGGATTTGCAGCAAGAGGCCATCGCCCACATCAAGGTGCAGGCTTGGATCGATTCGGGCCAGGATGAGGCGATCCAAGGACTGGCGGCGCTGACGTCCGAAATCCACCGCCGCTTCTGCGCGGAGCTGCCGGAGCGGCTTTTGCGGCTGGAGTTGCCATCGGGCAAGACCGTGAAGATCGCGCCGGGCGCATGGCGGACGCTCGACGTGGCCGTCGGACGTCATGTGCCGGTTTCCCCCGCCGCGATCCCGCGCTTCATGAGGCGTTGGGAAGAGGCATATGCCTTGCCGCCGGCACGGCTGTTGTCGGAGCTGGGATCGATGCATCACCGGCTGGTCTGGATACATCCCTTTACCGACGGCAACGGCCGCGCCTCCCGGCTGCTGACGCATGCGATTCTGCGTCGCATCGGGGTCGGCGGCGCGCTCTGGGCGGTGAGCCGCGGGCTGGCACGCAACGTCGAACGGTACAAGGCGCTGCTGCAGGCGGCCGACGAGCCGCGCCGCGGCGATCTTGATGGACGCGGCTCGCTGTCCGAAGCGGCGCTGGCCGACTTCAATCGGTTCTTTCTCGAACAGGCTCTGGATCAGGTCGCATTCATGGGCAATCTCATCGAGGTCGATCGATTGCTGGCCAGAATCCTGCTGCATGTGCGCGAAGAGGCGGCGCTGGGCACACTCGATGCCGGCGCCGAGATCGTCATGCGCGCGCTGTTCCAGAGCGGCGAGCTGCCGCGGGGCGAAGTCGACCGGCTGCTCGGCACCTCGCCGCGCACCAGGACGCGGATACTGAAGGCATTGTTCGATCTCAAGATGGTGCAGGCGGATTCGCATCGCGCGCCCATACGCCTGCTGTTCTCGGCGGCGAATGCCGAGCGCTGGATGCCCGGACTGTTTCCGCCGAAGCGCTGAGCACGAAGCGCCGGCATCGCCGCGATGGCGGACCTGTTCTTCGACGGCAAGCTGTCCAGCCAGGGCTTCATCCGCCAGGAGCGGTGCGACATGGGCGATCTCCTGGCGAACCGGTTCGGGCGGTACTATGCGCTGAGCGCCACAGGGAAGGGGCCGTTCGATCAGGTGGAAGATTGGGACCTACCAGGATGCGGCCCTGGCGGCACCGGGAAAGGGCGTGGCGGGGCGCGCATCCCGACCCAATCCGTCGCTGCCCGCCACTATAGAAGGCGCGCGGGCTTCAGGCCACGTGAAAGCAGCTTGACCAGGTCAAAGATTGAGGCCTAGCGGGATGCGGCCCCGCCGGCGCCCGGAATGGGCTTTTCGGGGCGCGCATCCCGACCCAATCCTTCGCTGAGGCCACCATACCCCGCCTTCCACGACCCGTCCAATCGGATCGCCCAAGCGAACATGCGGCCGGTGCTGCGCAGCCATTGCCTGCAAGCTGGTCGATCTCCTGGGCGGCGCGGCATAGCGCAAGTGCCTAGCCAGGGCTTCATCCGCCAGGAGCAGTGCGACATGAGCGATTTCCTGGCGAACCGGTTCGGGCGGGACTACGCGTAGGGGGGCGTAGGGCGCGCTATTCTTCGAGCAGCCGGTCGAGCGCATTGTGTTCTGGCGCCATGCGGGCATTCCGCACCGCCTCGCGCAGGTGTGCCGGCAGCTCGGAGGAATGCCAGGACTGCGCAGCGACGCGCCGATCCTTCCCTATGCCGCTATCGACCATGCCTGGCGGCCTTTCATCGTGAACCTTACCTGCCCGACGCGCTCCTTGAGTTCCGCGACCTGGCGGCTGGTTTCGATGAAGCGTTGGCGATGACCGGTCTTCTCCAGATAGATCTGCCGAATCGCGATATCCTCCGTGGGAGGAAGCTCCGTCTTCCCCTTCTCCCATCTGGCCACCGACTGGGCATCTTTGCCGAGCGCGTTGCCAAGCTCCGCCTGGGTCATGTCCAGAATGCCGCGCAGGAATCTGACTTCCTGTCCTGTGAGGCGGCTCTGCCGGCGCACGACCGCGAGAGCAATGGCGCGATCCAGCTTGCCGGCGTTGGCCACCCGGACAACGGAGCCATACCCGGTCTCAGCCACTTCGAAGCCGTCGACGAGGTAGACGTAGTCGAGGCCGCATTCAGTATAGTGGTAGGGCTTCCTCATCTCTGCCTCTTGCGGTACCCATAGGCCGTGATGACCAGCAGGTGCCGGTCGGGAACGAGGACGCAGGCGACCTCGTGCTCTTCGCGATCCCGCATTCTCGTTATCCTCATCTTCCAGCCATTGGGCTCCTTGATGTCGGGCGCGGGGCCCTCCGTCACAATGCCGTGAATCAGGCAGTTCTTTACCTGCTCGCGCGTCAGCGGGAATTTTCCGCGGGCCGGATGGCGCGTTCGGGCGTGCAGCGTGAAGGCGATACGGTCGCCCGCGGCGAGCGCCCCGACCGCCTTCCGCGCGTCAGCCTTGTTCACGGCTACCTACCACTATGATAGGTAATGACAACCGGTCCGTCAACCGGAATACTATCATGATGATAGGTTCCGGCCGG
>DASSBF010000048.1:0-18921 GCA_035699005.1 Dongiaceae bacterium | reverse complement strand
CTAGTCCATTCGACCTAGGACAGATGCCCCGGCACCATTCTTCGCTCGACCCGAGCAATATGGTCGGCAAGGGAAAATGGAACGTCGACGATGCCCCGCGTCCTGGTAGTCGATGATACCGACGATATCCTGACGCTGGTGCATGGCGTCACCCGGCGCATGGGCCTCCTTACCGCCACGCTGAACAACAGCGCGCGGTTCATGACCACGTTCGTGCGCTTCAAGCCGGACATCATCGTTCTCGACATCGTCATGCCCAATGTGGACGGGATCGAGATCATCCATTGGCTCACCGATGTCGGCTATGCCGGGCGCCTCATCGTCATGTCCGGCTATGCCGATGGCGACCGGCTTGGCCGGGCCCTTTCCGACGCGCACGAACGGATGGCCATCGCGCTGCTTCGAAAGCCGTTCCGGATCGCCGAACTGAAAGCGGCCTTGAGCGGCGAGCCGGCGCCAACTGTCCCTGACGGGTTCATGAGCTTCGCGGCATGCTGAGCTGACCGTCGCCAGGCCGCCCGGCGTTTTTGCGCAAGCGGCACGCACGCCTAGCATCGTTCATGGAGTGTTCAGGCGGCGTAGTCCCAAATCGGGTTGCGCCTGGACGGGGCGCGCGGCGTCTCGAAAAGCCCTCAAACGGACGCCGTTGCCGGCGGCCTCTGCTCGATCCCAAATGCGAGCACGCCGCCGGTTGCGCGTGCGGGCGGCAGGGAACCTCAA
This sequence comes from Dongiaceae bacterium, assembly GCA_035699005.1. Classification (GTDB taxonomy): domain Bacteria; phylum Pseudomonadota; class Alphaproteobacteria; order Dongiales; family Dongiaceae; genus Dongia_A. The sequence continues at coordinate 18,201 of DASSBF010000048.1, read as the reverse complement.
AGCGCACCCATTCGAGACGCCTGCGAGCTGCTGTTCAATCCGGCTCTCCACGCGGCGAAGGTGCTCGTTCGCCGAAGCCGATATACGACCCATCCGCCGCTTCCTCTTGCCGAGCATGGCCGGACAGTGTCGAGGCGAAGATGACCGGCAGATGAACGAGCGCGCGATGGGAAAGATGAGACAAGCGCGCGCCACGTGCAACAAGGGCGCGGCGAAGCTGTTGACAACGGTTTCCCAGCGATGCGGCGGACACATGTCACATGCGGCCAAGACGATAAGCATGGAGCCGGGTCGGCAGTCGGCCTTCGCTTTGCAACCAGAGCGCTCAACTATCGACGGGCCGGGACAGACCGCCAACGCAAACCGCCGCCACCCGCTCACCAGTGGCGCCGACCGGACGCCGGATCCACAACCCTTGCGGGCACCGCGTTCTGAAGCCGGCACGACCGTGGTGCAGCGCCAGCCGATGACGCGCGGTGCGCAGCCGGCGACACTACCCTACACGCCACAATTTGCGGCTCTTCTCGGTGGCGGGAGCGCCCCGGCCGACATCGCCCGGATCAAGAGCCCCGCATTCGCCGCCTCCCTGTCGAGCGGGCGCGAGAGCGGCCGTCACCGCTCGGTGGCGGTCGGCGCGGTATTGGCATGCATCCTGGTTGCGGGATCGGCCGCCGCCCTCTGGCAGTTCAGCGGCAACAGGACCGCGCGCGCGCCAGGATTTGCGGGAACGCTGATGATCGCCGATTCCACCGGCGTCGCGCCGCCGGGCACGCGCACTGCAGTGTTTGAGGTGGAGGCAGGCGCGTCAGATCCACCTCAGCGGACCATGGCGGGCGACCCCGTCGGCTACCCGGCAGAGCCGGTGCCTGCCGATGCCGCGCCATCGCGCCGGGCGCTGCAAGCGGCGATCGATGCTGCGCCGTTTCGCTCATCGATCCTTGGAATTGCGACGGCGGGGCTGCAGATCGGGTCCGGCGATTCCGCAAGCGGAGGCGGGTCGGCGATAGCCGACCCTTCATTCGCGCCGGCACTCGATCCGAACGCCGCCGCGGATCTATCGACGCCCGTGTCGAGTTCTTTGGCAGGCAGCGGGCTGTCGCCGCTCTCATCTGCAATGCAAGGAGAGGGACTCCCCTCCCGCGGAGACAATGCCGGCAATCCCCCCGGCAACGAAGGCCACAGGGGAGCGGAGCGGTCGAACTACGTTGCTGCCTTTACGAGGGAAGCCTTTCGGACAACGGCCGCCGTCGCCACAGTCGCGCGCAGCCTCAGATCGGATAGCGCCGAGGCGTCGGACACAGGCAGCGAACCCGCCAACGCCGACGGCGAGAGCAGCGATCCTGGGGCCAGCATCGATCAAGGCAATTCCAATGGCTCCGGCCAGGTTGCCGATGGCAGCGAGGATCCGGGCGCGAGCGCGAACCACAAGGGCTTTTCCGGGTTGGCCGGCGATGGTCGCATTGCGGACGGGAGATCGAAAGCCGACAACGGTTCACGCAGCGCCGACGGGCCCGGCAACGCCGGCGGCTCGCCCCAGGGATCGGACAATCAGGCCAGCCAAGGTGAAAGCGCGGCTGGCAGCGCGAGCTCGAGCGGTGGCTCGGCCGACAGCAGCCCCGGCACAGGCCGCGGCGCCGTCGCATCCGCCGCCAGCGGGCAAATCGGCAAAGGCCACGCCAAGGAGGACAAGGGCGATAGCGGCGATGCCGGCCAGAGCGGGCAACCCCAAGGCGGCCAGCAAGCAGGCGACCAGGACGGCGGCGACCAGCACGCGAAGTCGCAAGGCGCACATGGAAAAGACAATGGCGGTGACGCCGCGGGCCAAGACGGAGACTCAGCTCGCGGCGGCGGTGGTGACAATGGCGGTGAAGGCGAAAACGGCAGCGACGCTGGACCTGCCGGGAAGGGGCACGGCGATCAAGGAGGGGGCGATCAAGGTGGCGGAAAAGGGCACGGCGGAAAGGGGGATGGGGGAAAGGGGCACGGCGGAAAGGACCATGGGGGTAAGGGCGGCGGATAGTTTGAGAACTGCCCGGGGAGCGCGCCGACAAGGAAAGACGCTTCGGTTCGCGCGGTCTCGTGGGATGTCTCCGCGAAGCAGATGAAATGCCACAGTGGCGATACGCTGCCTGGGCCCCCGAGGCAGATCAAGGCGCGACACCGTCCGGCCGCGAGAGTGTACCGTGCCAACGGAGCCTGCTTCCTTGCACCGGTCCGAACCTGAGCGGGCCGCTGAATGCGCGTGGCGCCCGCCCCACTGAAGCAGCAATGGAAGAGGGCGCAAGGTTGCGCGTGGCGGATGGGGTGAGATTCGAACTCACGGTGGGGTTGCCCCCACGCCGGTTTTCAAGACCGGTGCCTTAAACCGCTCGGCCACCCATCCGGCGCTGGGCTCAGATAGGGCAACGACCATCGCGGGGTCAAGCGAGGCTGCCACTCCCCGAGTCGCGGACGCCGCCCGCCGCGGTTCGAATTTCGCCACAATCCGGCGTCACAAACACGCGCGACTCCGCGGCTTTCCGCGATGGCGGGCGGCCCGGGTTGCGTGGGGCGGGCGTGGGCCTTAGCCTGCCCCCGGTTTTCCTGGGGCAATTCCTTAAGTTTCAAATTCTAAGCTGCCGACACCATGTGGACGATCCGACGCCAGATTCTGCCGTTCCTGCTGGCATGCGCCGCGACGCTCGCGGGCTGCACGGAATCCAAGCTGGTGGTCGACCAGGCCAAGGTCATCACCAACCCGGGCCCGGCCAAGCCCGCACCCTACAAGATCGGCAATCCCTACCAGGTGGATGGCATCTGGTACTATCCGAAGGCCGACTATCGCTACAGCGAAACCGGGATCGCGTCGTGGTATGGCCCCGGCTTCCACGGCAAGCGCACGGCCAATGGCGAAGTCTATGACCAGAACGGCCTGACGGCGGCGCACAAGACGCTGCCCATGCCCTCGATGGTGCGGGTGACCAACCTGGAGAATGGCCGCTCGATCGAGGTCCGCGTCAATGACCGCGGCCCCTTCCAGGCCGGGCGGCTGATCGACATGACGCGGCGCGGCGCACAACTGCTCGGCTTCATCGACCGCGGCACCGCGCGCGTGCGCGTCGACATCATGCCGGAGGAGAGCCAGCAGCTCGCGGCCCTGGCGTCGCGCCAGGGCGGGGACCAGGTTCCGCCGCCACCCAAGGCCGCGCCGGCGGGCGAGGTCACTGCGGGCGGCCTGGCGCCGATCGCGGGCGCCAAGGTCTCGCCGGGCCAGGCGAAGCCGGTGCAGACTCCGGTGGCGCAGGCGGCGCCGCCGGCGGCCAATCCCGGTGCAACCGCGCAGCCGCAGCCGGACGGCCGGGTGACGCAGTTCGCGGTGAAGCCGACCAGCATCTATATCCAGGCCGGCGCGTTCCTGCGCCAGGCCAACGCCAACCAGCTGAGCGGCCAGCTCAGGCGCTACGGCCCCGTTCTGGTTGCGCCGGTGATGGTGGAGCAGCAGCGCTATTACCGCGTGCGCATCGGCCCGATCGCGACCGTCGAGGATGCCGACCGCACGCTGAAGCGCATGATCGCCGAGGGTCATCCCGAATCGCGAATTGTCGTGGATTGAGGGGCGCGCCGCTTGACGCTCGGGTGGAATTGACGGAGTTTCCGCGGCATGTGCCGCAGTGCGCGGCGCGGCGCAAACCGCGTCTTGTTGCCCCGCGGCGCACGCCGCGTCTGGATGGATGAAAGCGATGTTCCTGCCTCGATTGATAGCTGTTCTCATTGCCGCCGCCCTGTCTCTGCTCGCGCCGATGGCCGCGGCAGAACCGATCTCGACCAATGCCGCGCACGTCTATATCGAGGACTTCCAGACCGGCGCGGTACTCTACGACAAGGCGGGGGAGGAGAGCCTGCATCCGGCCTCGATGAGCAAGCTGATGACCGTCTACATGCTGTTCGACGCGCTGAAGCGCGGCGACGTGAAGCTGACCGACACCTTCCACGTCAGCGAGAAGGCCTGGGCCATGCAGGGCTCCAAGATGTTCGTCGACATCGATTCCGACGTGTCGGTGGAGGACCTGATCCGCGGCATGATCATCCAGTCCGGCAACGATGCCTGCATCGTGGTCGCCGAAGGGCTGGCCGGCAGCGAGGAGGCGTTTGCCGAGCGCATGAACAAGAAGGCCAAGGAGCTCGGCCTCACCGGCAGCAATTTCGTCAATTCGACCGGCTGGCCCGACCCCAACCACTACATGACCGCGAAGGACATAGCGACCCTGTCGCGCCACGTGATCGTCGACTTTCCGGAGTACTATCACTATTTCGCCGAGAAGGAGTTCACCTGGCACGGCATCAAGCAGGGCAACCGCAACCCGCTGCTCTATCGCCCCGGATCGGGCGTGGACGGCCTGAAGACCGGCCATACGGAAGAGGCCGGCTACGGCGTCGCCGCCTCGGCGGTGCGGGACGGGCGCCGCATCATCATGGTGGTGCATGGGCTCAACGACATGCAGGAGCGCGCGGACGAGGAGGGCCAGCTGCTCGACTGGGCCTACCGCGAGACCGGCAACTACACGGTCGCCTCGAAGGGTGCCGCGCTGGCCGAGGCTCCGGTCGAATATGGCGCCAGCGAGAAGGTGCCGCTGACCATCGCGCAGGATCTGGTGCTGACCCTGCCCAAGGCGGACCGCCAGAAGGTGACGGCGAAGGCCGTCGTCTCGACGCCGATCACGGCGCCGGTGGCGGCGGGGCAGGAGCTGGGCAAGCTGGTGGTGAACGCGCCCAACATGCCGGAGTTCACCTATCCCCTGGTGGCCGCGCAGGACGTGCCGGAGATCAGCCTCTCGGGACGCATCTTCACCAATCTCAATCGCCTGATATTCGGCCCCGCCAAAGCGGCCCAATGAGCAGAGCCCGATGAGCGCAACGCGGCCGCGCTTCATCGTCTTCGAGGGCGGCGAAGGCGCCGGCAAGTCCACCCAGGTCCAGCGGCTCGCGGAGTCGCTGCGGGCGCGCTGCGAGGAGGTTCTGACCACGCGCGAGCCGGGCGGGTCGCCCGGCGCCGAGGCGATCCGCGCCCTGCTGGTCTCCGGCGAGACGCAGCGCTGGTCGCCGGAAACCGAGGCGCTGCTGATGAACGCCGCGCGCGCCGATCACCTCGATCGGGTGATCCGCCCGGCGCTGGCCAAGGGCCAATGGGTGGTCTGCGACCGCTTCGCGGATTCGACCATGGCCTACCAGGGCTACGGGATGGGCGTTGACCGCGCCTGGCTGGAAGCGCTGCGCAAGCGCGTGGTCGGAGAAGCCGAGCCGGGCCTGACCCTGGTTTTCGACCTGCCGGTCGCGGTCGGCCTCGCCCGCGCGGTTGCGAGCCAGCGATACGAGAAAATGGGTCATGCGTTCCATGAGACCTTGCGCACTGCGTTTCTCGACATTGCGAAATCCACGGACGGCCGCAAACGCATGCTCATCGATGCGACGGCAAGCCAGGACGACGTTGCGCGCCGGGTGCTGGATGCGGTTGCCGCGGCCTACGGGCTGAAAGCCTGATGCCTCCCCGAGCGAAGGTCCTGGAAGCGCCGGTGGAGACCGGGCCGGCCTGGGCCGAGCGGCTGATCGGCCACGAGGCGGCGGAGCGGGCTTTCCTCAAGGCGTTCGCGGCCGGGCGCCTGCCGCATGCCTGGCTGATCTCCGGCCCGCGCGGCGTCGGCAAGGCGACCTTTGCCTATCGCATCGCGCGCTTCCTGCTGGCGCAGCAGAGCGAAGCGGATGCTGCCGGACTGTTCGGCGCAGCTGCACCTCCTACCGAGCTCGACATGGCGCCGGAGCATCGCGTGTTCCGCCAGGTTGCGCAGCAGGGCCATCCCGATTTCCGCCTGTTGCGGCGCACCGTAAATCCCAAGAACGGCAAGCTGCGGACCGAAATCATCGTCGACGATGTGCGGGAGGTCATAGACTTCCTGCACTTGAAGCCGGCAGTAAGCCCCTGGCGCGTGGTGATCGTCGACAGCGCCGACGAACTCAATCCGAACTCGGCCAACGCGCTGCTCAAGATCCTGGAAGAGCCGCGGCCGAGCACCGTCATCCTGCTGGTAAGCCACGCGCCGCAGGCGCTGCTGCCGACCATCCGCTCGCGCTGCCGCAAGCTGGTGCTCCAGCCGCTGCCGCGGGATCTCGTTGCGGCCGAGCTTGCCGCGCGCTTTCCCGACGTGAAGGCACAGGATCGCGACCTGGCGGCCGCGACCGCCGGTGGCAGTCTGGGCCAGGCGATCCGGATGATCGAGCAGGGCGGCGTCAGCCTGCTGCGCGAAATCGGCGCGCTGCTGGCGAGCTGGCCGAAACTCGATGCGGGGCTGCTGCACCGGCTTGGCGACAAGCTCGGCGGGCGCGACCAGGACGCGCAGTTCGATCTGGCGGTCGAGCTGCTCGGCGGGTGGTTCGCCCGCATGGCGCGCATCGCGGCCACCGATGAAAAGCCCGAAACCCAGCTTTTCGAGGGCGAATTGGCGCTGATCGGCCGCATGCAGGCGGCCGCCAGCCTTGATCGCTGGCTCGCCCTGTGGGAAAAGGTCGGCCGTCTGTTCGACCGGGTGCGTGCCGTGAACCTGGACCGAAAGCAGGCCTGGGTCGCGGCTTTCCTCGCCATCGAAGGCATCGGACGCTAGAACCCCAGGCCGTCACCACCGACCCTTGCGGAGCTGAGAGCCGATGGCCGAGGCCGAACGCTACTACGTGACCACGCCGATCTACTACGTAAACGACGCGCCGCATATCGGGCATGCGTACACCACGCTCGCCTGCGATGCGCTGGCGCGCTTCATGCGGCTGGACGGGCGCAAGGTGCATTTCCTGACCGGCACCGACGAGCACGGGCAGAAGGTCGCGAAATCCGCGCAGGCCGCCGGCATGTCGCCGCAGGACTTCACCGACAAGGTATCGCAGAACTTCCGCGACCTCGCCAAGGCGATGAACTTCTCCAACGACGACTTCATCCGCACCACCGAGCCGCGGCACATCAAGTCGTGCCAGGAATTGTGGCGCCGGCTGAAGGAGAGGGGCGAGATCTATCTCGGCTCCTATGCGGGCTGGTACGCCGTGCGCGACGAGGCCTATTACGGCGAGGAGGAGCTGACGCTGACACCCAGCGGCAAGCGCATCGCGCCGTCCGGCGCCGAGGTCGAGTGGGTGGAGGAGCCGAGCTATTTCTTCAAGCTGTCGGAATGGGGCGACCGATTGCTCAAATTCTACGAGGAGAATCCCTGGTTCCTCGCGCCGGACTCGCGCCGCAACGAGGTCGTCAGCTTCGTGAAGTCGGGTCTGCGCGACCTCTCGGTCTCGCGCACCACGTTCGACTGGGGCGTGCCGGTGCCGGACGATCCCGCGCATGTGATGTACGTGTGGCTGGATGCGCTGACCAATTACATCACCGCGGTCGGCTTTCCCGACGACAAGGCGCCGAGCTATCGCAAGTTCTGGCCGGCCGACCTGCACATGGTCGGCAAGGATATCGTGCGCTTCCACACGATCTACTGGCCGGCCTTCCTGATGGCTGCGGGCCTGCAGCCGCCACGCCGCGTGTTCGCGCATGGCTGGTGGACCAACGAGGGCCAGAAGATGTCCAAGTCGCTGGGCAACGCGCTGGAGCCGCATGCGATGATCGCGAAATACGGGCTCGACCAGGTGCGCTATTTCCTGCTGCGCGAGATCCCGTTCGGCAACGACGGCGACTTCTCGCACCGGGCCATGGTGCAGCGGATCAACAGCGATCTCGCCAACGGCCTCGGCAACCTGGCGCAGCGCGTGCTCTCGATGATCAACAAGAATTGCGGCGAGCGGGTGCCGCAGCCGGGCGCCCTCACTGATGCGGACCAGGCGCTGCTTGCCTCGGCGCATGGCCTCGTGGCGAAACTGCGGCCGCTGATGGCGGAGCAGGCGTTCCACCGCGCGCTGGAAGCAACCTGGCAGGTGGTCGGGGAGGGCGACCGTTACATCGACGAGCAGAAGCCGTGGACACTGAAGAAGACCGACCCGGCGCGCATGGCGACCGTGCTTTACGTGCTGGCGGAAACCGTGCGCCACCTCGCGATCCTGGTCCAGCCATTCACACCGCAATCCATGGCGAAGCTGCTGGACCAGCTCGCCGTGCCCGCCGACGCCCGTACGTTCGCGGCGCTGGGCGAGGGCGGCGCGCTCAAGGTCGGCACGCCGCTGCCCGCGCCCGAAGGCGTCTTCCCGCGTTACGTCGAAGAGGCGGCGCAGTGAGAGGTTTGCACCGCTCCCGCACCTGCACTGCCGAGCCCCTTCCCCCCTTGTGGAGGAAGGTTGGGAAGGGGGGTGATGCAGCGCTGCGGCTTCGACAGTTGGCGCTCTTGCGAGCGCGCGCGGCTATCGCCACGCTACCCCCCATCCAGCTTCGCCTAAGCTCACTGCGTTCGCCAAGGCTTCGCATCCTTCCCCCACAAGGGGGGAAGGGAATTTTCAATGAGTGCGATGGGGGAACTGAGTCGAGGCAGTCGGCGTTTGAGTGTGTGCAATGACCGCCGCAACGCCCCCCGAACTCATCGACTCCCACTGCCATCTCGACTTCCCGGAATTCGCGACGGAGCTGGATGCGGTGGTGGCGCGTGCGCGCGAAGCGGGAGTGGGGCGGCTGCTCACCATCTGCACGCGGCTCAGCAAGTTCGATGAAGTTCTGCGCGTGGCGGAGCGTTTCGATCGCATGTTCTGCTCGGTCGGCGTCCATCCACACGAGGCGGCGCATGAAACCGGCATCGCGCTCGAGCGCATCGTTTCATTGGCCAGGCATCCGAAAGTGGTCGGCATCGGCGAGGCGGGGCTCGACTACTACTACGACAAGAGCCCGCACGACCGGCAGCGCGAGGTGTTCCGCCTCCACATCGAAGCGGCGCGCCAGACCGGCCTGCCGCTCATCGTGCACAGCCGCGACGCCGACGAGGACACCGCCAAGCTGCTGCGCGAAGGGGCGGAGAAGGGCGGGCTGAAAGGCGTCATCCACTGCTTCACGGCGACGCAGTACCTGGCGGATGCGGCGCTGGAGATGGGATTCTTCATCTCGTTGTCCGGCATCGTCACGTTCAAGAACGCGGAAGCACTGCGCGCCGTGGCGAAGACCGTGCCGCTCGACCGCCTGCTGGTGGAGACGGACGCGCCCTACCTCGCGCCCGTGCCGATGCGCGGCAAGCGCAACGAGCCGAGCTTCGTGCGCCACACTGCCACCTATGTCGCGGATATGCTGGGCCTGCCGTTCGCGGAACTGGCGTCGCGCACCACGGCGAACTTCGAGCGGCTGTTCGACAAGACAGCCGCACAGGCAGCCGCGTGAAGGTCACCATCCTCGGCTGCGGCGGCTCGGGGGGCGTCCCTTTGGTCGGACCGATTTGGGGCGCGTGCAATCCCGACAATCCGAAGAACCGGCGCCGGCGCGTCTCCATCGCGCTGCGGCAGAAGGAAACGACGATCCTGGTCGATACCTCGCCCGATCTCAGGGCGCAGTGCCTCGATGCCGGAATCGCGCAGATCCGCGCGATCCTCTACACTCACGATCATGCCGACCACACCCAGGGCATCGACGACGTTCGCTTCCTGAAGAAGCCGCAGGGCCAGGCAACCATTCCGGTCTTTGGCACGCGCGAGACCCTCGGCGTCCTCACCAGGCGCTTCGAGTATATCTTCCAGCAGAATACGGTGGGCTCGGGCCATCTCTACAAGCCATTCCTGCGCGCCGAGGAGGTGAGGGGCGCGTTCGCGATCGACGGCATTCCGGTGCGCGCGTTCGAGCAGGATCACGGCTATGGCTCGACCAGCACCGGATACCGCATCGGCAACGTGGCCTATTGCACCGATGTCGCCACGCTTTCGGACGCTGCTCTGGCGACGCTTCAAGGACTCGATCTTTTCGTTGTCGATTGCCTGCGCTACGAACCGCATCCGACCCACGCCCATTTCGACCAGGCGCTGGCCTGGGTCGCGCAACTGCGGCCCAGGCACACGATCCTGACGCACATGAACCACATGGTCGACTACGACGCCATCAAGGCCAAATGCCCGCCGGGCGTGGAGCCGGCGTACGACGGGCTGGAGGTCGAGGTGCCGGACGTCGGATAATGCTTCCGCCGTGACCAGAAGGGGATGCGGAGATGGACTTGAACCGAATCTCGGCATGCGTGGTGCTCGTCGTGGCCCTGGCGCTTGGCGCCTGCACCGCCAAGTCGGTCGGCCCGGACGTGACGCAGAGCGCCCGGACCATCGGAGTCATGTCCGCCATCGGCGACGATCTCCTATGCCAGAGCCTGCCGGTCTATATGTGGCAACCCCGGAACGACTACCGACGGGACGTTGCCGTCTGGAGGATCGACCCGTTCGTGACGGAGCAGGTGTCCCGTGCCCTCCAGCCGCGCTACAGCGTCGTACCGGTGGATTTCGATCGGGCCGCATTCCTGGACAGATCGCTCTATGAGTCCGTGTCATCCACCGGAACGGCGCCGCATGCCGGCCCAATTGGCGAGGTCGTGCGCGCCCATGTCCATAGTCCTGGCGCCGATCTCTACGTTGTCGTGCTGAACGGACGCCGCTCGGTCGGCCTGTCGCGCTACTATGCCGAGGGGATGGGCGTCGTTCGCCAGCACACGCCGGAACTCGATCGCACCTTCTATCACACGGCTTATCGCATCGCGGTCGTCGACGGACATTCCTTCGAGCCGCTCGCGATCCGCGACGCGCTCAATGACCCGGACCACCCGCTGGATGGCCTGATCAACGGCGCGCCCTTCGCGGAGGTCGAGAATCAGCGCTGGGCCGACGAAAGGCGGGCGGTCACGGCCGAGCAGGTTGCCTGGGTGATGGAAGGGGTCAAGGCGCTGTTCGCGCGCACGCTTCCGCCGACGCTGCGGCGTCTCGACCTGATCGCGCCATAGCGGCCGCACGGCCGCGCGCTTCGGGCGACGCGTTTCGGATTGACTCGGTTCATTTGGCGGCCTACCTAGCCGCGGGCGTCATCATGGCCTGGCGCCGTCCGGGTGTCGCCGGCCGCCCCGGATTGCGAGGAGGTGCGATGATCGCGTCCTTTGTGTTCCAGGGCGGTTCGCTGACCAAGACGATTCACTCCGGCGCCGCCGGTGGCCGGGTCACCGATCCGTCGACGACAGAGCATGCCGCCGGGGCACTGCCGCGGGAGGCAGTCTGGGTCGATCTGCTCAACCCTTCCCACGCGGAAATCGCTTCGGTCGAGCACGCCTATGCCATGGAAGTGCCGACCCGCGAGGAGATGCGCGAGATCGAGGCATCGAGCCGGCTCTACACCGAGAACGGCGCCATTGTCATGACCGCGCCGATCATCCATCGCGCCACCTCGGAAATCCCGGAAAGCGGCGTGATCACGTTCATCCTGCTGTCCGAAACGCTGGTCACGGTGCGCTTCGTCGATCCGCTGCCGTTCTCGGCTTTTGCGCGGCGCGCGGAGCGAAACCCCGGCCTGGCGGCGAACGCGCAGGCCGTCCTGCTGGGGCTGCTCGAGAGCATCACCGACCGCCTGGCCGACGTGCTCGAGCTGGCACAGGCCGACATGGAGCAGGTGTCGCGGGACATCTTCGCCAAGCGAGCGGCCGTCCTCGGCACCGGCGCGGAGAGTCGGGAAGCGCGGCGCAAGGCGCCTGACCTGCAGGACACGCTGCGCCGGATCGGACGGGTCGGCGATCTGGCGACCAAGGCGCGCGACAGCCTGCTCGGCCTCAGCCGCATCGCGGTGTTCCTGACCGCCCAGACGGACTTGAAGAAGGATATCAAGGCGCGCATCAAGACCTTGTCGCGGGACATCGCCTCGATCACCGACCACGCGAACTTCCTGGCCGGCAAGGTCAACTTCCTGCTGGATGCCACCCTCGGCCTCATCAACATCGAGCAGAACGCCATCATCAAGATATTCACTGTGGCGGCGGTCGCCTTCCTGCCGCCGACCCTGATCGCCAGCATCTACGGCATGAATTTCGATTCCATGCCCGAGCTGCACTGGCATCACGGCTACCTATTCGCCATCGCGCTGATGATCCTCTCCGCGGTCGTACCGATGTGGTATTTCCGGCGGCGGGGATGGCTCTAGCCTGACCGGCGCGACAGCGGAGAGCGGCCTCAGGATCGATGCAGGATGCGTTCGTACATGATTTCGTACGGCACGAACCCGCCGCGCTCATAGGCCCGGCAGGCGATCCGGTTGACTGCCAGCACATTGACGCGAAAGCGTGCAATTGGCGCACGGCTGGCCAGATCCCGCTCCAGCACATCCAGCAGCATCTGGGCAAGCCCCGAGCCGCGGAAATCGGGATCGACATAGATGTCGGAGCAATAGCCGTAGATGCAGGAATCCGAGGTTTCCACCGGCACGTCATAGGCTTCGATGAAGCCCGCAACCAGGCCCGCGAACCGGCCGGCTCGTTCCGCGACGAAAATTCCGCCGAGCTTCTCGGCCAGCTCGCTTCGCAGCCGGTCGAAATAAAGCTCGGTGTTGCCGGCGCCGGGCAGGCGGGTGTCATGGATCGCGCGCTCGTGCTCCTGCAGCGCGATCAGTGCCGCGATGACCGGAGGACGGTCGGCCTCGCGATAAGGTCGGATCACGAAATCCATCCCGATGTCAGACCACGCGGCCGGCGCACTGTCAAAGCGCGGACCGTGTGATAAGGAAATGCGCGGCTGCTCTCGCGGGCGCCGCACGGAATCGGGCTGCGGAGGCCCTCGTCCAGCCGTTTTATATTTTCCATAATATACATTATGCGTGTGACAAAATAGAAAAGCAAAGGCAGGCAAATGACTGATCCAGATACTTTCCACCGGGATTCCGCCGGTTTCGGCAGGCTCCTCGCCATCATGGCAAAGCTGCGGAACCCCGATGGCGGCTGCCCATGGGACCTCGAACAGAGCTTTCGAAGCATCGTCCCGCACACGATCGAAGAGGCGTACGAGGTGGCGGACGCGATCGAGCAGGACGATATGGAGGGCCTCAAGGGCGAGCTCGGCGACCTGCTGTTCCAGACCGTGTTCTATGCCCAGATGGCGCGCGAGGCAGGCACCTTCACCATGGCGGATGTGATCGAGACGCTGAATGCCAAGATGGTGAAACGCCATCCGCACGTGTTCGGCGCCACGCAGATCGGCGATGCCGCCCAGCAGACCCACGCCTGGGAGCGTCAGAAGGCCGAGGAGCGCGCCGCCGCGGCAACGGCGCGGGGCGAGAGGCCGAGCGCGCTGGACGGAGTGACCGGAAGCCTGCCTGCCCTCGCCCGCGCCCGGAAGCTGCAGGAACGCGCGGCGCGGGTCGGGTTCGCCTGGACCCGCTCCGCCCGGATACTGGACAAGATCGCCGAAGAGACCGGCGAACTCCGCCAGGCACTTGAAGAACAGGCGCCAAGGGATTCGCTGGCCGAGGAAATCGGCGACCTGCTGTTTGCCGTCGCGAACCTTGCACGGCATCTCGAGATCGACGGCGAGACCGCCTTGCGCGCCGCCAACCGGAAGTTCGAGCGCCGCTTCCGCAAGCTCGAGCAACTGCTGGCTGCTGACGGGAAAGATCCCGCCGGCAGCGCGCTCGAGGAGATGGAGGCCGCCTGGGCCATGGTCAAGAAACAGGAAACGCAGCCCTGAGCGCAACCGGACGGCGACTTTCGGTGCCCAGTTTTCCTGGTCTATTAGAATATAAGTTTTATATTCAAGTAATTAATATGGTATATTCATGTCATGAATGAGCCAACAGATGGATCAGGCTGGAGGTGTCCCAGCGCTTTCCGCCACGCTGCTGGACCTGGGCGTAAAACTGGTCGACGAGAGCGGTGACGGGCAAACGCGCGCCGTTGCGCTTCGCCTCCTCCAGGCAGATGCCGAGATCCTTGCGCATCCAATCGACCGCGAAGCCGAACTCGAACTTGTCCGCGACCATGGTGAGGGCGCGGTTTTCCATCTGCCAGGACTGGGCGGCGCCCTTCGAGATGGTCTCCACCAGCTTGGCCGGATCGAGGCCCGCTTTCACGGCAAAGTTCATGCCCTCCGCGAGTCCCTGAACCAGTCCCGCGATGCAGATCTGATTGACCATCTTGGCGAGCTGTCCGCTGCCGACGGGACCGAGCAGGACGCAGGCGCGGGCATAACAATCGATGATCGGCTTGGCGCGGTCGAAGTCGGCCTGATCCCCACCGACCATGACGGTGAGCTTGCCGTTCTCCGCTCCCGCCTGACCGCCGGAAACCGGCGCGTCGAGGAAGCGCAGCCCCTTCCCTTTGGCAAGCTCGCCCAACTCCCGCGCGACGTTCGCCGAGGCGGTGGTATGGTCGACGAAGATGGCCCCTTTGCCCATTCCGGCGAAGGCACCGTGGTCGCCCAGGACTATGCTGCGCAAGTCATCGTCATTGCCGACGCAGGAGAACACGATCTCGACGCCCTTGGCCGCCTCGGCCGGCGTCGCGGCGGCCTTGCCGCCGTGGGCCGCGGTCCATGCCTGCGCCTTGGCGGCGGTCCGGTTATAGACCGTTACCTCGTGGCCCGCTTTTTTCAGATGGCCAGCCATCGGGAAACCCATCACTCCCAGACCCAGAAATGCCGCTTTCATGGATGATCTCTCCCTTGCTCAATGCGCCGGCTGTGCGTTCAGCCGGTCGAGAACCTGGCGCCAGACCTGCGGGCTGCGTGCCGTCAGGACGCCTTCTTTGGTGAAGGGCCGGCTCGGGCGATAGGGCGAGCCGTCGCCATGGCTCGCGACGCCGCCCACCTCGGCGACCAGCAGGGCGCCCGGCGCATGATCCCAGGGCCAGGCGCGGCCGAACAGGATGAAATCGAGCTCGCCGCGCGCCAGGCGCAGATAGTCCAGCCCCGCGCAGCGCAGGGATTTGACCGGCATCACCTGGCGGCGCAGCGCGTCCGCCCGCGGATGGAGCGATGGCGCGCTGAACTTCCCCACGCCCACCACGCCGGCGAGGTGCCCGGATTCGGCCACCAGCCTCGGAAGGTGAACGCCGTCAAAGGCCGCGCCGGCGCCGCGCTCGGCAATGGCCGTGTGGCCGGTCATGGGCAGATGAATCCAGCTCGCGATCAACTCGTCGCCGCGTGCCAGCGCGACCATGCTCACGAAATCCGGCCTGCCCTCTGCAAAATTGGCGGTGCCGTCCACGGGATCGACGATCCAGGCGACCTGGTCGTCCCGCAGGCGGTTGACCAACTCGGGATCCTTGGCGGCCGCCTCCTCCCCGATCACGATCGAACCGGGGACGAGGTCCATCAGCCGCGGCGTCAGCGCCGCCTCGGCCCGCTCGTCCGCGATGGTCACGATGTCGCCCGGCCCCTTCTCGCGGCTTTCGTGCGCCGCCAGCCTGCGGAAGCGCGGCTGGATCTCGGTGGCCGCGACTTCCGCGATCAGCGCCGCGACGGCGTTGACGTCGGGAGACTTCATATCGGGCTTTGCATGGCCGGACGGCCCTGCTCGAACCGTTGGCGATCGTCGGCCGAGAGGCGCACGGTCAGGCTGGCGCCGCCTTCGTCATCATGGCGCTCCAGCACCTCTCCGTGCTGGTAGAGCCAAGCAATGTCCCCGCCGCGGTCATGACCAAGGCGATAGGTGGCGACCTGCCGGTCGCGCGCCAGGCGCGCCTCGATCTCTTCCAGAAGATGCTCGCATCCGGCGCCGGTCAGGGCCGATACTGCCGCGACCTGATGATCGCGCCGGGCCAACTCGGCAATGCGCTCGGCGTCTTCGGCAGGCACCGCATCGATCTTGTTCAGCACCTCGATCATGTCATGCACGACCTGGTGCTCGAGCCCCAGGCCATCGAGCACGGCTTCGACATCGGCCTTCTGGGCTTCGCTCTCCGGATGGGCGATGTCGCGCACATGCAGGATAAGGTCCGCCTCGAGCACCTCCTCGAGCGTCGCCCGGAAGGCCGCGACCAGTTCCGTCGGCAGGTCGGAGATGAAACCCACGGTGTCGGACAGGATGATGTCGCGCCCGCCGGGCAGCCGCACCCGCCGCATAGTCGGATCGAGCGTGGCGAACAGCAGGTCCTTCGCCACCACCTCCGCCTGGGTCAGCCGATTGAACAGCGTCGACTTGCCGGCGTTGGTGTAGCCGACCAGCGCCGCCACCGGGAACGGTACGCGCTTGCGCGCACGGCGATGCAGGGCGCGGGTGCGCTTCACGTCATCGAGGTCGCGTTTGATGCGCACGATGCGCTCGTCGATCAGGCGCCGGTCGATCTCGATCTGGGATTCGCCCGGACCGCCGATGAAGCCGAAGCCGCCGCGCTGGCGCTCCAGATGGGTCCAGGACCGCACCAGGCGCGAGCGCTGGTAGGACAAGGCCGCCAGCTCCACCTGCAACTGACCCTCCTTGGTGCGCGCGCGCTCGCCAAAGATCTCGAGGATGATGCCGGTATGGTCGATGACCTTCGCCTTCCAGGCCTGCTCCAGGTTGCGCTGCTGCACCGGCGAGATCGCCGCATCCACGACCACCAGCGCGACCGCTTGCTCCTCGATCAGCTGCTTCAGGCGGTCCACCGCCCCCTGCCCGATCAGGGTCGCGGGCCGCGGCTCTGACACCCGCACGACTTCGGCGGTGGCGATCTCGAGATCGATGGCAAGCGCGAGGCCGCAGGCCTCCTCCAGCCGCGCGGCCGGCGTGCGATAGTGCAATCCGGCGGCCGGACGGACGCGACGGTGCAGGTCCGGGTGGATCACCAGGGCACGGTCGCCGCGGCGAATGCCGTCGATGTCGATCCGCGCCTCCCGCCGGTCGACCGGGGTTGCCTTATCCAAGAATCGTCCTCGCCAAATGCCGGTCCGGTGGCCGCGAAGCGCTAGGCTTCTTCACCCTCTTTCGCGCCCTCGAACAGTTGCAGCGGCCCGGCCGGCATGATGGTCGAGATCGCGTGCTTGTAAACCAGCTGCGAATGCTGGTCGCGGCGCAGCAGCACCGAGAAATTGTCGAACCAGGTAATGATGCCCTGCAGCTTCACGCCATTCACCAAGAACACCGTCACCGGCATCTTGCTCTTGCGAATGTTGTTCAAAAAAACGTCCTGGACGCTCTGCGATTTTTCGTTGGCCATGTGTTTCGTCCCTTGTTCTTGGGGCTGCGCCAGCCCGCCGGGTTCACGCCCGGGGTCGGGCGCGGCGCTCCCCTCACGATTAACATAGGACGGGCGGCAAGGAAACTAAGCTTGTCGCAAATAGGCCAGGAGCCCAGCGCAATCAGGAAAATACAGGGCCGGCTCGTGCCCCGCGAACTCGCGGTCTCCCGGCGCCGCCGCCCGCATCAGGACCGGCACACAGCCGGCATTGTGGGCGCATTTGAGATCGATATCGGCGTCGCCGACCAGCCAGATATCCGCACCGCACGCAAGGTTTCCCAGGGCGAGCCGGACGTGCTCGATCGCCGGCTTGTCGCGCGCCGCATCGCCCGCCCCCGCCAGCGCGCGGAAATATCCGGTCCAGCCCAGATGCTCGGCCTCGCGCCGGAGATACTCGCCGCGCTTGTTGCTGATGACGGCGAGATGGAAGCCTTCGACCTCGGCCAGGTGTTTCAGCATCTCCGCCGCGCCCGGCAGGGCGCGCAGATGCTGGAGATGGATCGCGGTGAAGCTGTTGTAGAACACCTGTTCGGCATCCCGCCAGCGGGCCCCGAACAGCCGCGGAAACGAATCGCGCAGCGAGGCCCGCACGCGGCTTTCGGTCTCGGCGCGGCTCCAGCGCGGATGGCCCATCGCATCCAGGGTCAGGTTCATCGCTTCATGAATCACGCCCCAGCTCTCGACCAGGGTATTGTCCCAGTCGAACAGGATGGCACGCGGCCGCTTGGCCTCAGCCACGGCGCGCCGCCTCGACATAGGCCTCGCGCAGGCGCGCGGCGATCGGGCCCGGCCTGCCCTCGCCCACCGGCCTGCCATCGATGCGGGTGATCGGCAGCACGAAGTTGCTGACGCTGGTCAGGAACGCCTCCTGGGCCGCATACGCCTCCTCGCGCGAGAATGGGCGGATCTGCAGCGTCAGCCTCAGCTTGCGCGCGACGTCCACGACGACCGAGCGCGTGACGCCGGGCAGAATCTCGATGCCATTGGGCCGCGTGACCAGTTCGCCCTGTCTCGTGGCGATCCAGGCCGAGGTGGACGAGCCTTCGGTCACCATGCCGGCATCGTCGATCAGCCATGCCTCATAGGCGCCCTGTTCGGCCGCCTCCTGCTTCGCGAG
>DASSBF010000047.1:0-18015 GCA_035699005.1 Dongiaceae bacterium | reverse complement strand
AGCCGCGGATCTGCTCCGGCAGGGCGGCGAGCGCGACCGCAGCGGCGTGGTTCTCGCGAGAGAGGCCGGCCAGCAGCTCCTCGATCAGCGTCTCGTATTCCGCGAGCAGCCCGCGCTCGAGCTTGCGGTCCTGGGATTTCGCGAACGGATCGAACGCCGTGCCCCGCAGGCCCTTCAGGCGTGCCAGCAGGCCGAACGCGGTCATCATCCACGGGCCGAACTGCTTCTTCGTGATGCGGCCGGTGACCGGGTCGGGATGCGAGACGGCCGGCGGCGCCAGGTGGAAGTGCAGTTTGTAATCGCCCTCGAACTGCGCAGCGATGCGCTCACGGAATGCCGGGTCGGCATGCAGCCGCGCGACCTCGTACTCGTCCTTGTAAGCCAGCAGCTTGGCGTAGTATTTGGCGACGGCGATCGACAAGGCCTGCGCGCCGGGCAGGATCGCGCGCTCAGCTGTGATCACGCGGTCCACCAGCCTGCGATAGCGCTCCGCATAGGCTGTGTCCTGGTACGCCGCCAGGTGCGCGGCGCGGTGCGCGACGATCTCATCCAGCGTCTGCGGCATTGGCCGCGCGGCCGCGCTCGTCCGAGCCGCCGCCTTCTGCACGCCTGCGAGATCGACCGCCGCCCGCCGGCCCCAGGCGAAGGCCAGCTTGTTCTCGTTGGCGGAGGTGCGGTTGAGCTCGATCGCGCGCTCGATCGCGGCGGCTGAGATCGGGACAAGGCCGCGCTGATAGGCAAGACCGAGCATGAACAGGTTGGTGGCGATCGAATCCCCGATCAGCGCCGTGGCGAGGCCGGTGGCGTCGACAAATTCCGCCGCGCCGGGCCCGACCGCCGCCTCGATGGCGGCCTTCAGCGTGTGGCCAGGGAACCGATAGTCGGGATCGTGGATGAAGTCCGCCGTGATTGTCTCGTGGCTGTTGATGATCGCGCGGCTGTGGCCGGTGTGGCCCTTGGCCAGCGCGTCGAAGGTGGCGGCGACGACGATATCGCAGCCGAGCAGCAGGTCGGCATTGCCGGCCGCGACGCGCACGGCATGGATGTCCTCCGGCCGGCTGGCGATCCGCACGTGGGAGAAGACCGCGCCGCCTTTCTGCGCGAGGCCGGTCATGTCCATGATCGAGCAGCCCTTGCCCTCCAGGTGCGCCGCCATGCCGAGCAGCGCGCCGATGGTGACGACCCCGGTCCCGCCGATGCCGGTGACGAGAATATTGAAGGGATGATCGAGCGCCGGCAGCGCAGGCTCCGGCAGCACTTCGCCGACCGGCATGGTCGGATGCGGCTTTTTCAGCTTGCCGCCCTCGATGGTGACGAAGCTGGGGCAGAAGCCGTTGAGGCAGGAATAGTCCTTGTTGCAGCTCGACTGGTCGATGGCGCGCTTGCGGCCCATCGCGGTTTCGAGCGGGATGACCGACAGGCAGTTGCTGGCCCTGGAGCAGTCGCCGCACCCTTCGCAGACTTCCTCGTTGATGAAGACGCGCTTTGCGGGGTCCTCCATCAGGCCGCGCTTGCGGCGCCGGCGCTTCTCCGCCGCGCAGGTCTGATCGTAGATGATGGCGGTGACGCCCTTGATCTCGCGCATCTCGCGCTGGATCGCGCCCAGCTCGTCGCGGTGATGGACCAGCACGCCCTCCGGGAAGTCGGCCGTCGGGTATTTCTCCACATCGTCGGTGACGACCGTGATCTTGGCGAGGCCTTCCGAGACCAGCTGGTGCGCCATCATCGGCACCGTCAGCGGACCGTCCACCGGCTGGCCGCCGGTCATCGCGACGGCATCGTTGAACAGGATCTTGTAGGTGATGTTGGCGCCGGAGGCGACCGCGGCGCGGATCGCCAGCAGGCCGGAATGGTAGTAGGTGCCGTCGCCGAGATTCTGGAACACGTGCCCGGTCTTGGAGAACGGCGCCTGGCCGATCCAGGTCGCACCTTCGCCGCCCATCTGGGTGAAGGTCTCGGTCGAGCGGTCCATCCAGTTCGCCATGATGTGGCAGCCGATTCCGGCCAGCGCGCGCGAGCCCTCCGGCACCTTGGTCGAGGTGTTGTGCGGGCAGCCGGAGCAGAAATACGCGACGCGCCGGATGGCGGGCTTGTAGCCGGTCAGCGCCCGTTCCTTCGCCTCCAGGAATTTGAGGCGCTCCTCGATCGCGGGGCTGGTGTGGAAGCGCGCGATGCGCTTTGCGATCACACGGGCGATCCGCGCCGGCGTGAGCTCGTCGGCCGAGGGCAGGATCCATTCGCCGCTCTCGTCGAACTTGCCGACCACCTTGGGCCGCACGCTTTCTTTCCAGTTGTACAGCTGCTCCTTGAGCTGGTTCTCCATCAAGGCGCGCTTCTCCTCGACGACCAGTATCTCCTCAAGCCCCTCGGCGAAGTGGCGCACGCCTTCGCGCTCCAGCGGCCAGGTCATGCCGATCTTGTAGAGCGAAAGGCCGATCCGCCGCGCATAGTCCTCGTCGATGCCGAGATCGTCCAGCGCCTGGCGCACATCCATGTAGGTCTTGCCGCAGGTGACGATGCCGAACCGCCGTTTGGGGCCGTCGATTATCACCGTGTTGAGCTTGTTGGCCCTGGCGAAGGCGAGCGCCGCGTAAAGCTTGTACTTGTGCAGCAGGTACTCCTGCTCCAGCGCCGCGACCGTGATGAACGGGGTGGAGGCCTTGCGGATGTTGAGGCCACCCTCGGGCAGCTCGAAGTTCTCCGGGATGCGGATATCGATGCGCGAGGGGTCGACATAGACGGAAGCCGAAGAGTCGCAATTGTCGGCCACCACCTTCATCGCGATCCAGCATCCGGAATAGCGCGACGCCGCCCAGCCATAGAGGCCGTAGTCAAGAAACTCCTGGATATTCGCGGGATTGAGGACCGGGATGCCGTAATCCATGAAGGCATATTCGGTCTGATGGGCCGTGGTGGAGGACTTGCAGGTGTGGTCGTCGCCGGCCAGCACCAGGACGCCGCCGTGCTTCGCGCTGCCGGCAAGGTTGGCGTGGCGGAACACGTCGCCGCAGCGGTCGACGCCGGGCCCCTTGCCGTACCACATCCCGAACACGCCGTCGTACCGGCTGTCGCCGAACAGGTCGAGCTGCTGGGTGCCCCAGAGGGCGGTCGCGGCCAGATCCTCGTTCACGCCGGGCTGGAACGTTATCTGGTGCTCCTGGAGGTGCTTCTTCGCCGCCGTCATGGCTTGGTCGAGTCCGCCGAGCGGCGAGCCGCGATAGCCGGTGACGTAGCCGGCGGTGTTGATCCCGGCCACAGCGTCGCGCTGCCGCTGCATAAGGGGAAGCCGCGTCAGGGCCTGCATGCCGTTGAGGTAAACCCGGCCCTCGTGTGCGGTGTACTTGTCGTCCAGGGTGACGGACGCCAAACGCGCTGTCTGCGCCACTTTCGCTTCTCCCAAAGCGGCCGTCTCGGCCGGTTGTCCCGGTCCTTACCGCGGCCCATTCTTCCCTGAAAATGGGCCGAGTTCAGGTGCTTGTCCAGGGCAGGTGGGCAGGTGTTCGATTTGGTCGCTGGCGTGCGCCAGTATGACGTTTCATTTCGTGCAGACGGCGAGTGACGCAACGAGCGCTCCGGTGGGCATGGGCAACGGTCCTACTCTTGGGCCGATGCGAATCTCACCGCGTGTACCGGCGGCAGATGGTGCGTTACGGCCTGCCAGTGCTCGCCCTGGTCCTCGGTTATGTAGAGGTTGCCGGTAGTTGACCCGAAGGCGAGGGTGTCGCCGGTCTCGTCGATGTCGAGGGCATGGCGCAGGACGAGGTCGTAACCCAAGCCGGTCGGCAGGCCGTTCGCCAGCTCCTCGAAGCTGCCCGCGCCATCGCGCGTGCGCGAGGCGACGAAGCGCCCGTCCTTGGGCACGCGGACCTCGTCCTTGATCGCGGGCACGAACCAGGCCTTGGCAGGGTCCTTCGGATGCACGGCGACCCCGAAACCGAATCGCGGCCCGGCGAACTGCCACTCGGCGAGATCGTTGGTGCTGTAGAAGATGCCGTTGTGGTGCTGGCACCAGAAATGGTCCGGGTCGTCGCGGCATTGCACGATGCGGTGCGGGTCCTGGATGGCGGGATCGCCGCGCCGCTCCGGCGGCATGTATTCGGCGAACAGGCCCTCGGACCGGCAGGTCCAGTTCGCCCCCTCGTCCTCGCTGCGCCACACCCCGCCGCAGGAGATCGCGATCACGATGCGGCTCGACTTGCGCGGATCGACGCAGATTGTGTGGAGGGCGGTGTCGTCGCTCCCGCCGCCGAACCATTTGGCGCGGTCAGGCAGGTTCCACAACCCTTCGACCAGTTGCCAGTCGCCGTTGCCGTTCCGGTCATTGCGGAACAAGGCGGCTGGCAGCGATCCGATCCAGATCAAGCCCGGCTGGTCCGCGCCGCCGGCCTCCAGCGCCCAGATCTGGTTGATGCTCGGCGCTTCCTTATCTTCCGACTTCGGCAAGGCGGGCATGGCGAGCTCGTCCCAGGTCGCGCCGTGATTGGTCGAGCGGTGGAGCTTGGCGCCGAAATGACCCAGATTCAGGGCGGCGAACCAGTAGCCGGTGCGCCGATCGGCCAGGAACCCCGTGACCGGCTGGCCCAGGAACGCGACATAGGTCTGCTGCCACTTGCCGCCGCTGCGCTGGAAACGGAACAGTCCCTTGCGCGTGCACACGAACAGGTCTTGCGGCATGGCTTCGCTCCTCTAGCCGCCGGAAAGCGCCTGCATGACATAGATCTCGGATGCGGCGGCCACGTTGCGGCCGAGATCCGTCTTATCCACCAGCAGCTCGCCGTCGATGAATACTGCGACATGACGCCTGAGCCGGCCTTGGTCGTCGAGGATGTAGGAGCGGACCTTGGGTGCGGCAGCGAAATAGGCATCGAGCGCCGCGCCCAGCGTCGGAGCCTCGACCCGGATCGGGCCAGCCGGTCCCACGCGCCGCAGATGCGATGTCAGATGGATGGTAGGCACGCAGCCGCTCCCAAGCCATTTTCGTGCCCGCGGACCCTATCGCAGCGGCGCGGCCCGTTCAATCGTGCCGGGCCGCGTTTGCCGTGCGCGCAATGGCAAAGCATGGTTTAATCCGCGGCCAGCAGCCGTGAGGACATCATGAACCTGTCTGCCTTGCCGTTTGCCCGGGCGCCCCGCCAGGCCGTTTTGACGAACAGGGCATCCGGCGCTGACACGGTCGAGATCGCGCCGGAGCGCGATGTCGGCGGCATCTCGGCGATCACCGCCGGGCGCCTGATCACCAACATGATCGGCTGCGCCGTCCGAGCCGGCTATTTCGGGTAGGCAGACCGATGCTCGAGCTTCACGGCAAGGAGGCTCTGGAGCTTGTCACGCTGCACCGGCGCTGGCTGGTCAATGACCGCCGCGGCAAGCGTGCCGACCTGTCGTTGCGGACGTTGCGCAATCTCGACCTGCATGGCGCGGACCTGAGCCGCGCCAAGCTGACCGGGGCGCAGTTCATCAATTGCAACCTCGACGGCGCCCTCCTGGTGGAGGCCGACCTGTTCGGCGTCAACCTCTCCGGCACGTCGTTCCGCAAGGCCAACTGCCGCAATGCGGATTTCAGGGGCGCCGTGCTGGCGGCGGCGGACTTCACCGAAGCCAAGCTGATGGGCTGCGACTTCCGCGATGGCACCCTGCTGGTCAGCGTCGCGGGAACCGTGGCGCCGGCCGGGGAGCAGATGGAGATCAGCACGGCCACCGGCACCAAGATGGCGCGCGCCGACCTGGCCGGCGCGAAACTGCACCACGCCGTCATCAAGCGCACCGACATGTCGGCCGCCGTCCTGCGCCACGCGGATCTGAGCGGCGCCAACCTGACCGGCAGCTCGCTCAAGGACGCCGACCTGCGGGGCGCCAACCTCGCCGGCTGCGACCTGTCGCGCACGCTGCTCAACAGGGCGGTCGTCGACGGCGCCAATCTGAGCGGTGCCGTCCTCCGGGACGCCAATGTGTTCAGCGTCGATTTCCGCAAGGCGGCCTACCTGGACGCGCTCGACCTGCGGGAATCGATCTCGGTCGACGATTCGGAGGAGGCCGCCGCCGCGATCGCCGACCAGATCAAGGCGCACGAGGATTGGGTCGAGACGTCGGGCGCCAAGGGCGCGCGGGCGGACTTCCTGGCCCGCGACCTGTCAGCGGTGGATTTCTCCGGACGCAACCTGACGGGCGCGGTCTTCACCCAATGCCGGCTGCGCGCGGCCCGGTTCGACCGCTGCCACATGTCGCTGGCGATCCTGTCGCGCGCCGACGCCACCGGCGCCAGCTTCGCCGGTGCCGATCTCAAGGGCGCCGACCTGACTGGCGCGATCCTGCGCCGCGCCGACTTCCGCAATGCCGACCTCCAGGTGCAGATCGTGACCCTGCCGGACAAGAGCACACGCGAATGGCCGGTGCGGGCGCCCCATGCCAAGTTCAACGAGGCGGACTTCACCGGAGCGCAGGTCGCCGGCATGCTGACGGAGGGGGCCGACCTGACCGGCGCGACCGGCGACAAGGCGACGCTCGCCAAGATGAAAGGGTAGCGCGGCGGCATCTTGCGACTCGCCGTCAAACCGTGTCGAATCCATCGCATCTTGTCCCACTAGGCCGGCCCACACTCATCGCCATGACCGATCCATCACTCTTGACCGAGGAGCAGAAGCGCCGGTTCGAGGCGGACGGATTCCTCATACTCGAGACGTTCGTCGACGCCGAGACCGTGGAACGGCTGCGCGGACGGTTCGAGCCGCTGTTCAGGGGCGAGTTCGAGACCGGCCTCTATCCCGACGAGTGGAACTGGCAGGAGGGCCGAGACCGGCCCGACCGCACGCGCCAGATCTGCAACGGCTGGAAATCCGACCGCACGGTCGCCGGCGTGGTTCTGAGCCAAGCCGTCGGGCGGTGCGCTGCAGAGTTGAGCGGCTGGCCCGGCGCGCGCATCTGCCAGGACAACGTGATCTGGAAGCCGGCCGGGGCCAAGGCGCTCGGCTATCACCAGGACGATTCCTATGCCAAATGGTTCACGCCCTCGCACATGGCGACCTGCTGGATCGCCCTGGACGATACGACCGCAGCGGGCGGCACCATCGAGTATGCCCGCGGCTCGCACAAATGGGGCATCTCGCCGCCGATCCGGCAGTTCCACGCGCCGGAGGACTACCAGAAGGAGTTCCGCGCGGCAGCCGAGCGCGCGGGCATGAAGGCCGATATCGTGCCGATCGAGGTGCCGGCCGGCGGCTGCGCGTTCCATCATGGCGGCACCTGGCACGGCTCGGACATGAACCGCGCCGACCGGCCGCGCCGCTCGGTCGTCGCCCATTGTATCTCGTCGGACGCGCAGTTCCACCCGACCGAGGCCAGCTACATCTATAATCGCTACAAGCGGCGTGGCGATCTCGCAATGGACGAGAGCTTCTTCCCCATCCTGTGGCGCAAGGACGGTTATCGCACGGAATGGCTGGACCGCTAGGCCGCACAGGCCGGTGCTCATGACATATCGATAGTCCGGCGCCGCAAGTCCGCGGCAGTTGCAACCCCTTGGCGCTATCTGGCGTAATGACGGGGCGAGTCCCACATCCCGAGCCGGCCCATGGCGCACGACCCAATCTCCGCGTTCGATCGTTTCCTCAAGACCAACCTCGATGATCTCCTTGCGCCAGGTGAGACTGGTGATGGCCTTCGCGAGGCCTTGGCGCTGCTGCGGCGGGTCGCGGACGGCGTGCCGGCCTACAGGGCCATGCTCAAGGGCGCGGGGCCGGCGCCGGCCGACATCCACGGTGCCGCCGATTTCGCCAGGCTGCCGCTGCTCACCAAGGACAACTACGTCCGTCGCTTTCCGATGGAGGCGCTGGTCGATGGTGGCGATCTGGCGTCCTGCGATTTCTTCGCGGTTTCGTCCGGTTCGACCGGCGAGCCGACGGTATGGTCGCGCGGGCTGCAGCACGAGTTCCCGGTCGCCGTCCGGTTCGAGCAGGTGCTGCGCGACAATTTCCGCGCTCACGAACGGCGCACTCTGGCCGTGGTCTGCTTCGCGCTCGGTTCCTGGGTCGGCGGGATGTACACCACGTCCTGCCTGCGCTGGGTCGCGGCCAAGGGCTATCCGCTGCTGATCGTGACCCCTGGCAACAAGATCGACGAGATCCTGCGGGTCGTGAAACGTCTGGCGCCGGATTTCGAGCAGACGGTGCTGTTCGGCTATCCGCCGTTCCTCAAGGAAGTGGTCGATGCGGGGCGCGCCGAGAAGATCGACTGGGGCGATTTCAATGTCCGGCTGGTGACTGCGGGCGAGGTGTTCAGCGAGACGTGGCGCGACCTGGTGTTGGAGCGCCTGGACCAGGAGGAGACGCTCAACAGCATCGTCTCGCTCTACGGCACCGCGGATGCCGGCGTCCTCGGCAACGAGACGCCGCTGTCGGTCGCGATCCGCCGGTTCCTGAGCGAGCGGCCGGAGGCCGCGAAAGCCCTGTTCGGCGAGGAACGGCTGCCGACCCTCTGCCAATACGATCCGACCTCGCGCTATTTCGAGGTGGCGGAAGGGGGCACGCTCGCCTTCAGCGGCGACAACGGCGCGCCGTTGATCCGGTATCACATCGCGGACCAGGGCGGGCTCTACAGCTTCGAGGCGATGCGCGCCAGGCTGGCCGAATACCGGTTCGATGCGGAAACAGCGCTGGCGCAGGCGGGCCTGGGCCGCGCGCGGCGCCTGCCGTTCGTCTATGTATTCGGGCGCGCGAATTTCACGCTGTCGTTCTTCGGCGCCAACATCTTCCCCGAGACCATCAGCCTGGCGCTGGAGAAACCCGGCCTCAGAGGCTGGACCACCGGCAAGTTCGTGATGGAGGTGAAGGAGGGATTGGCGGACCGGCCGCGCTTCACGGTCGCCATCGAGCTCGCGGACAGGGAAGCGGCGGACCCGACGCGCATCGACCTCGCCGAGCGCGAGATTCTCGATACGCTGCTCACGCGCAACAGCGAATACGCCAACTACGTGTCGAAGGAGGATCAGCGGCCAGTGGTGACGCTGTGGTCGAAAGGGCACCCGGACTATTTCCCCGTGGGCGTGAAGCATCGCTATAGCCGGCGCTGATGGAACCAAACACTCCGTCACCCCGGCCTCCGAGCCGGGGTCCATCGCAGCCGCTCGTGCGGCGGATGAATGGGTCCCGGCTCGCGCGAAGCCTGTCCTTGGGCCGCGCGAAGCGCGGACCCGAGGGCTTGGCCGGGATGACGGTGGAGTGGTCTCGGCGATGCGAACGGATCAACCCCGCTCGTACAGCTTTCCGATCGCCTCGCCCCATTTCTCGCGGATCTTGTGGCGGCGGATTTTCAGGGACGGCGTGAGCATCGCGTTGTCGATGGTGAAGCTCTCCGGCAGCACCGTGAAGCGGCGGATGCGTTCCACGGCGGCGAGCGTCGTATTCACCCGGTCGACCGCCGCCCCGACCGCCCGGTTGAAGGCGGGATTCTCGGCGAGGGTCGCGAGATCGTTCGGCGCCTCGTGGCGCGCCGCCCAGTCCTTCGCGAACTCGGCGTCGGGGACGATCAGCGCGACGAGGTGCGGATGGCGGTCGCCATGCACCATCGCCTGGGCGATCTCGGGCTGCAGCACCAGGAAGCCCTCGACCCGCGCCGGCGAGACATTGTCGCCGCCCGACAGCACGATGATGTCCTTCTTGCGGTCGGTGATCTTGAGATAGCCGTCGGAATCGAACTCGCCGATGTCGCCGGTATAGAGCCAGCCGTCGCCGATGGTACGCCCGGTCGCCTCCGGGTCGCGCCAGTAGCCTTTCATCACCGCCTCGCCCTTGACCAGGATCTCGCCATCCTCCGCGATGCGCACGTCCAGGCCGTCGAAGATCGGGCCGACCGTGTCGATCTTGATCTTCCTCGGCCGGTTGGCGCTGATGACCGGCGACGCCTCGGTCTGGCCATAGCCCTGCAGCAGCGGTACGCCGAGCGCGAGGAAGAACACGCCGATCTCGTAGTTGAGCGCTGCGCCGCCGGAGACGAAAGCCTTCAGGCGGCCGCCGAACCGCTTGCCCACCTTGCGCCGGACCAGCAGGTCGCACAGCAGGTTCTGCACGCGCTCCTTGAAGCTCAGCGTTCCCGGATGCTCGTAGTTCTTCCGCCCGAGCCGGTAGGCGAGATCGAACATCCGGCGCTGGAACGGCGTCGCCTTGGCAAGGCCGCGCTGGATGCGCTGGTGGATCACCTCGTAGAGGCGCGGCACGGCAGTCATGATGGTCGGCCTGGCCTCCATCATGTTCTCGGTCAGCTTGTCGATGCTCTCGGCGTAGTAGATCTGCGCGCCGATGGAGATCGGCAGGAACTGGCCGGCCGTGTGCTCGTAGGAATGGGACAAGGGCAGGAACGACAGGAACACGTCGTTGCCGATGCCGACTTCCTGCAACAGGTGATAGGCGCCCTTGATGTTGCAGAGGATCGAGCCGTGGGTGAGCATCACGCCCTTCGGCACGCCGCCGGTCCCGGAAGTATAGATGATGCAGCAGGTCTCGTCGCGCGCCAGGGCGCCGATCCGCTCCTCGATCTCGGAATCGAGCTTGGTATCGCCCAGGCTCATCGCCTCGCCCCAGGTGAGCGAGCGCAGCGGCAGCTGCTGGGTAAGACCGAGATTCTCCATCGCGATCAGGAAATTGAGCTCCGGCGCCAGCATGGCCGCCGGCAGGGCGCGCCGCGCGATCCCGGGATTGGAGATGATGACGCCGCGCGCGCCGCTGTGCGTCAAGACGTGCCGATTGTCGTCGGCGGTGTTGGTGGAAAAGGCGGGGACCGTGACGGCGCCGACCGACATGATGGCGAGATCGGAGATCAGCCATTCCGGCCGGTTCTCCGCGATCAAGGCCACGCGGTCGCCCGGCTTGACGCCGAGCGCGATCAGCCCGCGCGCCAGCGCCCGCACGTCCGCGGCGACGCGCGCCCAGCGGATCGACTCGAAAGCCGCGCCGCTCTTGCGCCAGAGGAACGGCTTGCCGCCCAGCTTCTGCGCCTGGTCGAAGAACAGCCGCGGCAGGCTGGGTACCTGGTCGTAGTTCATGAATGGTCCTCGGCCGGGAGGGCATTGAACGCATCGGCATAGCGCGCGACCCCCGGAGAGCCAACCAGCGCGCCGGGCCCCAGTTCCAGCGCCATGAAGGCTTCGCCGGAGAAGGGCGCACGGAGGTCGCGTGCCGCCGCTGCCGAGAATCCAAAGCGCCCGTAGAGCCGGGGGTGGCCCAATACGACAATGCCGCCCAGGCCGCGCGCTCTGCAGGCGGTGATGCCGGCCTGGATCAGGGCGCTGCCGATCCCTTGCCTCTGGTGCTCCGGCCGGACGGCCAGCGGGGCGAGCGCCGCGGCCTCCGCGACCCGGCCCCGCCCGCGGTCGATGCGCAGGCGGCTGAACAGGATATGCCCGGCCAGCTCGCCGCGGTCCGTCACCGCGACCAGCGACACGAGGACATCGCCGTCGGATCGCAGCCGGTCGATCAGGTCGGCTTCCGTGCGCTGCCCGAACGCGTGCGCGGCGATGTCGCGGATGTGGGGAACGTCGCCCGGCTGCTCCACGCGTATGCAGACAAGGGCAGTCATGCGGCGCGGTCCGCTATGCGGCCATGGCAAGGAGTGGGGTGCAAACTGCTCATTTCCGGTCTGGATTGTTACAGTCGGCTCACTTGGCGGGGCGGCGGGTGTTCCCATATAAATCAGGTCGACCGAAAATGCCAAAGCCCCGGGCCTGCGTGGGGCATTACCCCAGGACCACGATTATGACCCCCGACCAAGGCGCCGCCCAAGCCCTCCCGACCTGGAACCTCGCCGATCTCTATGCCGGCCCCAACGCGCCGGAAGTGGAGCGCGACCTGAAGGACGCCGCCGCCAAGGCCGCGGCGTTTCGTCAGCAGTACGAAGGCAGGCTGCCGGGCCTGGGCGGCACGGAGTTCCTGGCGGCGATCACGGCGTATGAACGCATTCAGGAAATCCTCGGGCGGCTCATGAGCTATGCCCAGCTGCTCTATGCCGGCGACATGTCTAACAACGAGTACGGGCGGTTCCAGCAGAACATCAACGAGCGCGCGACCCAGATCTCGCTCGAGACGCTGTTCTTCACGCTGGAGATCAACAAGCTCCCCGATTCGGACATGGAGGCGAAGCTGACGCATGCGCCGCTGCGGCGCTTTGCGCCGTGGCTGGAGACCGTCCGCGCCTTCCGCCCGCACCAGCTTCCGGACGAGCTGGAGAAGATGCTGCACGAGCGCGACGTGGTCGGACGGCAGGCGTGGATGCGCCTGTTCGACGAGACCATGGCCGATCTCAGGTTCGAGGTGGACGGCAGGAAGGTGACCAGCAACGAAGCGCTGAACCTGCTCTATGAGCAGGACGGGGCCAAGCGCAAGGCGGCGGCCGATGCGGTCGCGACCGGCCTCAAGGACAACCGGCGCGTCTTTGCACTGGTCACCAACACGCTGGCCAAGGAGAAGGAGATCGACGATAAGTGGCGCAGGTTCGCGCGCCCCGTCTCCTCGCGGAACCTCGCCAACCAAGTGGAGGACGAGGTGGTGGATGCGCTGGTCGCCGCCGTCAAGGCAAGCTATCCGAAGCTGTCGCACCGCTACTACAAGCTGAAAGCCGGGTGGCTCGGCCTGCCGAAGCTCAGCTACTGGGACCGCAATGCGCCGCTGCCGGACGACGAGGACGCGCCGGTCGAATGGAACGAGGCGCAATCGCTGGTTCTGAAGGCCTATGACGCGTTCTCGCCCAGGCTGGCGGAGATCGGGCAGGTGTTCTTCGACAAGAGCTGGATCGACGTGCCACCGCGGCCGGGCAAGGCACCGGGCGCGTTCGCCCACCCGACGGTGCCGAGCGCGCATCCCTATCTGCTGCTGAACTACCACGGCCGCACGCGCGACGTGATGACCCTGGCGCACGAGCTGGGGCACGGCGTGCATCAGGTGCTGGCGGCGCCGCAGGGCCAGCTGCTGTGCGACACCCCGCTGACCCTGGCGGAAACGGCGTCGGTGTTCGGGGAAATGCTGACCTTCCAGGCCTTGCTGAAACGCGAGACCGATCCGGAAGAGCGCAAGGTCCTGCTGGCCGGCAAGGTCGAGGACATGCTTAACACGGTCGTGCGCCAGATTGCGATGCACGAGTACGAGCGACGCTTGCACGACGCGCGGCGCGAGGGCGAGTTGACACCGGAGCAGATATCAGAGACTTGGCTTGCCACCCAGCGCGAGGCGCTGGGCGACGGCGTCGACCTGCCGGACGGCACCGGCTATGCGATCTACTGGGCTTACATCCCACACTTCATCCACGTGCCGTTCTATGTCTATGCCTATGCGTTCGGCGACTGCCTGGTGAACTCGCTCTATGCGGCCTACCAGCAGGCGGAGGCGGGATTCGCAGAGAAGTATCTCGACATGCTGAGGGCGGGCGGCACCAAGCGGCACAAGGAGCTGCTGGCGCCGTTCGGCCTCGATGCCGCCGATCCTGCGTTCTGGTCCAAGGGGCTTGGCGTGATTTCCGGATTCATCGACGAGCTGGAAAAGATGGGGTGACGGCCCGGCCGTCTCCATGGCAGGCGAGCGCAATTCCCTGGGCGGGCGCGTCATGCGCTACGCCCGCGTCGGCCGCGCGGTCGGCGGGCTGGCGGCGCGCGTCGCCGGGCAGCGCTATCTCGGCCTCAAGATCGACCGCGCCGAGCACGCGGCGGAGCTGAAGGCCGCGCTCGGCGGCCTCAAGGGGCCCCTCATGAAGGTGGCCCAGATCATGGCCACCATCCCCGACGCGCTGCCCAAGGAGTACGTGCAGGAGCTGCAGCAGCTCCAGGCCAACGCGCCGGCGATGGGCTGGCCGTTCGTCAAGCGCCGCATGGCGGCCGAGCTCGGCGCCGGCTGGCTCGCCAAGTTCAAGAGCTTCGAGCACGAGGCCGCGGCGGCCGCGTCGCTGGGCCAGGTCCATCGGGCGACGGCGCATGACGGCGATGAGCTGGCCTGCAAGCTGCAGTACCCCGACATGGCCTCGGCGGTGGAGGCAGACCTCGCGCAGCTCAGGATCATCTTCTCGATCTATGAGCGCTACGACCGCGCGATCCATACCCGCGAGATCCACGGCGAGATCGCGGACCGTCTGCGCGAAGAGCTGGACTACGAGCTGGAAGCCCGCAACATGGGCCTCTACCGCCAGATGCTGGCGGGAGAGGAGCATGTGCACCTGCCGGTGCCGGTGCCGAACCTCTCCACCCGGCGGTTGCTGACCATGAGCTGGATCGACGGCAAGCCCATCATGCAAGTGCTGGCCGGCAAGCCGCCGCCGGAGCTGCGCAACCGCATCGCCTACAACATGTTCCGCGCCTGGTACGTGCCATTCTATGAATTTGGCGTGATCCACGGCGACCCGCATCTCGGCAACTACACGATGCGGCCGAACGGCGACGTCAACTTGCTGGATTTCGGCTGCATCCGCATCTTCGAGCCGAAGTTCGTCAAGGGCGTCATCGATCTCTACTACGCGCTGCTGAACGACGACCGGGACCTGGCGGTCGCGGCCTACGAGAGCTGGGGGTTCAAGGGCCTGTCGCGCGAGGTGATCGACGTGCTCAACCGCTGGGCCCACTTCGTCTACGGTCCGCTGCTGGAGGACAAGGAGCGCCGGATCCAGGATGCCGAGACGGGAGTCTATGGCCGCGAGGTGGCGGAAGGCGTGCATGGCGAACTGCGCCGCCTCGGTCCCGTCACGCCGCCCAAGGAGTTCGTATTCATGGATCGCGCCGCCATCGGCCTCGGCTCGGTCTTCATGCATCTCAAGGCCGAGATCAACTGGTACCGCTTGTTCCACGAGCTCATCGCCGGCTTCGATGTGAAGGCGCTTGACAAGCGCCAGAAGGCCGCGCTCAAGGAGGCCGGGCTGAAGCGGCAGCGATAGGCAATTCTCAATCGGGAGGGAAAATCATGGCTCTGACATTCTATTTCGGCTCGGGTTCGCCGTTTGCGTGGAAGGTGTGGCTGACGCTGGAGCACAAAGGCATCGCCTACACGCCGAAGCGCCTGTCGTTCGACAAGGACGAGACCAGGGCGCCCGAGTTCCTGAAACTCAATCCGCGCGGCCGCGTGCCGGCCATCGTGGATGACGGCTTCGCGCTCTACGAATCGAACGCGATCTGCGAGTACCTCGAGGACAAGTATCCGCAAAAACCGCTCCTGCCCAAGGATGCGCAGGGCCGCGCCATCGTCCGCCGCCTGATGGGCGAGTCCGACGATGGGCTCTACGAGCCCGGAAGCGACCTGATGTCCAAGGTGCTGTACGTCGCCGCCGACAAGCGCGACGCCAAGGCGATCGACGAAGCGAAGGCGAAGCTGCGGACGGAGCTGGCGTTCTGGCGCGACTACCTGAAAGGCGATTTCTTTGCTGGCGCGCTCAGCCTTGCCGATTTCGCGATCTATCCCTACCTCCGCATGCCGATCAGGGTGGAGGAGCGCGCGCCCGGCCACGGCCTCAAGCGCGAGGACCTGCCCACCAATCTCGCGGCCTGGATGAAGCGAATCGAGGCGCTGCCGTATTTCGACAGGACCATTCCGCCGCACTGGAAGGAGTGATTTCGGGCGGCGCTTTGGCTGCCCCAAGGCCGCCTTGTTCGCCCCCCGCAAACTGTGCAATATGCCGCCACTTTGCGGGGGTTGGGCGGATTCGACGCGGCGACGGGTCGAAATCCGGCTAATCGCAGGGGAAATCTGCAAACTCGGGCGAGTGGAAGCCGCTAGCCTTGAGGCCTGCCTTCAGGGGTGAATCCGGATGCGCGGACCGGGGGAGACAGCATGAAGATCGGCGTGGCGAAAGAGCGGCGGCCAAACGAGAAACGCTGCGCGGTTTCTCCCGACACGATCAAGAAATATGTGGGACTGGGGTCCGAGGTGCTGGTGGAGACTGGCGCCGGCGCGGGCTGCTCGATTCCCGACAGCGCCTTCGAAGCCGCCGGCGCGAAGATCGTGCCCGACGCGCGGGCAGCTCTTTCCGATGCCGATGTCGTGCTGAAGGTCCAGCGCCCGCTGACCGCCGCCGATGGTGGGCCCGACGAGCTGGCGCTCATGAAGCGCGGCGCCCTGCTGGCCGCCAGCCTCAATCCGTACGGCGCCAAGGACCAGATCGGCGGCTATGCCCAGGCGGGGATCATTGCCTGCGCCATGGAGCTGATGCCGCGCATCAGCCGCGCGCAGAACATGGATGTGCTCTCCTCGCAATCGAACCTCGCCGGCTACAAGGCGGTGCTGGACGCGGCGGCGGAGTTCGGCCGCGCCTTCCCGATGATGATGACGGCGGCGGGCACGGTCGCGCCGGCGCGCGTCTTCGTGATGGGGGTCGGCGTTGCCGGGCTGCAGGCGATCGCGACGGCGCGCCGCCTCGGCGCCATCGTCTCGGCGACCGACGTGCGGCCGGCGACCAAGGAACAGGTGGAGAGCCTCGGCGCCACCTTCGTCGCGGTCGAGGACGAGGAGTTCAAGCAGGCCGAGACGGCGGGCGGCTATGCGAAGGAGATGAGCGACGCCTACAAGGCGAAGCAGGCCGCTTTGGTCGCCGAGCACATCAAGAAGCAGGACATCATAATCACCACGGCCCTCATTCCCGGCCGCAAGGCGCCGGTTCTGGTCAGCGAGGAGATGGTGAAGAGCATGAAGCCAGGCTCGGTCATCGTCGACCTGGCGGTCGAGCAGGGTGGCAACTGCCCGCTGTCCGAGCTCGGCAAGGTGGTGGAGAAGCACGGCGTGACGCTGGTCGGCCACGCCAACGTGCCGAGCCGCCTCGCCGCCGACGCGACCTCGCTCTATGCGAAAAACCTGCTGAATTTCCTGACGCTCCTGATCGACAAGGAGAGCAAGGGCCTCAAGATCAACTGGGAGGATGAGATCGTGAAAGGCGTGGCGCTGACCCGCGACGGCCAGATCATCCACCCGAACTTCAAGGCATAGGGGAGAGCGTCATGGATACGACCACCGCCGCGACCGAGATGGTGCATGCGCCCTTCGTGTTCCTGTTCACCGTGTTCGTGCTGGCCTGCTTCGTCGGCTACTACGTGGTCTGGCGCGTGACGCCGGCGCTGCACTCGCCGCTGATGGCGGTCACCAACGGCATCTCCTCGGTCATCATCGTAGGCGCGCTGATCGCGGCCGGTCCTGCGGATTTCAGCTTCAGCCAGATCATGGGCTTCGTGGCGGTGGCGCTGGCCTCGGTCAACATCTTCGGCGGATTCCTGGTGACCTACCGCATGCTCTCCATGTTCAAGAAGAAGGGCCGCTGACGCGGGGTCGGGAACAGACACATGAACGAGACCCTGATCGCCTTCCTCTACCTGATCGCGTCGGTCTGCTTCATCATGGCCCTGCGCGGGCTGTCGTCGCCGGAGAGCTCGCGCGGCGGCCTGCTCTACGGCGTGGCCGGCATGGTGATCGCGATCGTCACCACGGTCTCCCTGCCGATCGTGCAGAGCTACTGGTTCATCGTCGTCGGCATCATCATTGGCGGCCTGATCGGCACCGTGATCGCCCGGCGCATCCAGATGACCGCGCTGCCGCAGCTGGTTGCCGCGTTCCATTCGCTGGTCGGCCTCGCGGCGGTGGCCGTCGCGGCGGCGGCGTTCTATGCCCCGCACAAGTTCGGCATCGGAGAGGTCGGCAATATCCATCCCGGCAGCCTGGTGGAGATGGGCCTCGGCGTGGCGGTCGGCGCCGTCACCTTCACCGGCTCGATCATCGCCTTCGCCAAGCTGCAGGCGCTGATGTCCGGCGCGCCGCTGGTCTTCCCGGGGCAGCACGTCCTCAACGCGCTGCTCGGGATCGGCATCGTCATCCTCATCGTCGCGGTCATCTTCACGCAATCGCCGTTCGCGTTCTGGGGGCTGGTGGCTATTTCGCTGCTGCTCGGCTTCCTGCTGATCCTGCCGATCGGCGGCGCGGACATGCCGGTCGTGGTCTCCATGCTGAATTCCTACTCGGGCTGGGCGGCTTGCGGCATCGGCTTCACGCTCTCCAACACCCTGCTGATCGTGACCGG
>DASSBF010000046.1:0-2765 GCA_035699005.1 Dongiaceae bacterium | reverse complement strand
CTACAGCGATCGCGAGCTCAACGACATCGGCCTCAGCCGCGCCGACATCGGTCGCATCGCGCTGGAAGCGGCGACGCTGGCGAGGCGCGATGCCGCCGATGCAGACAAGCGCCAACCGGCCCTGCTGAGGCAGCGCTTCTCGCCCTATCTCTGAGCACCTGACAAGCGAAGGGCCGGCTGGCGGCCGGCCCTTGCCTGCTGGTCCACCCGGATGGCAGGCGTTCAGCTCCCGTAGACGTCGAACTTGAAGTATTTGTTGTTGATCTTCTTGTAGGTGCCGTTGTCGCGCAGCGCCTTGATTGCGGCGTTCATGTCGCCCAGCAGCGGGTCGCCCTTGCGCATCGCCGCGCCGACATCCCCGCCGATCAGCGGATCGTCGATCGGCTTGCCCTTCAGCTCGTAATCCTTGCCGGCATCGGATTTCAGGAACCCCTCGGCGGTATAGACCGTGTCGGCAAGACCGTAGTCGACGCGGCCCGCCGCCAGGTCGGCGTCGGCATTGTCCTGGGTGTCGTAGAGCTTGATCTCCACGACCTTGCCCCATGTCTGCTGCAGCCAGCTCAATTGCGAGGTCGTGGTCTGCACCGCCACCACCTTGCCCTTCAGCCCGGCCTCCGAATAGTCGAAGGCATCGCCCTTGCGGCCATAGAACGAGACGGTAGTCATGTAGTACTTGTCGCTGAAATCGACGACCTGCTTGCGCTCCGCGGTCGCCGACATGGAATTCATGATGGCGTCGATCTTCTTCTCCTGGAGCGCGGGGATCAGCCCGTCCCAAGCGATCGGCACCAGCTCGTAGTCCTTGCCCATCTGCTTGAACAGGGCGTCGATCAGCTCGACCTCGAAGCCGGTCCAGTTGCCGGCCGTGTCCTGGATCCAGAACGGGGCGTACGGCTCCGGCGAGAAGCCCACTCTCACCTTGTCCGCCGCCTCGGCGTGAGCGATGCCCAGCCCGGCCACCACGCCCAAAGCCGCCATCCAGCGGCGCAATCCTGATCTCGCCATAGTGCCTCCCTTTCTCTTTTGCCTTGGCGCGAAGCTGTATACAGCTTACAGCGATGACGCGCCAGAACCCAAGGGCTGGACGCGGCGAATCAGGCAAATTATGTGCTAGATGAAGGACATGAACACGATCCTACACACCGAGCGGCTGGTCCTCCGCCGGCCGCGCTCCGACGATGTGGCCGCCATGCACGCGATCCTGCGCGACCCG
The DNA here is from genome assembly GCA_035699005.1 of Dongiaceae bacterium. Lineage (GTDB taxonomy): Bacteria > Pseudomonadota > Alphaproteobacteria > Dongiales > Dongiaceae > Dongia_A. The sequence goes on along the minus strand of DASSBF010000046.1, from coordinate 1,552 downwards.
CTCGCCATGCGCTATTGGTCCACGCTGCCGCACGCGAGCCTGGCCGAGACGGAAGCATGGGTGGCCCGCACCATAGACGCCATCAATGCCGGCGAGTGCGACGACTTCTTCGTGGAATGCGAGGGACTGTTGATCGGCAAGGCGGGCCTGTGGATCAGGAATGAGATCGGCTTCCTGTTCTCGCCCACGGTGTGGGGCAAGGGCTATGCGCGCGAGGCGCTCCGCGCGGTGATCGACCGCGCCTTCCGCGAGCGCGGCCATGACGAGATCCGCGCCGAAGCCGACCCGCGCAACGAGCGCTGCCTGAGGCTTCTGGCGAGCCTCGGCTTTCGCGAGACGGGACGTGCCGAACACACCTTCCACATTGGCGGCGAGTGGAGCGACAGCGTATATCTGGCGCTCTCCAGACCGCGTACCTGATTGGCCCCATGCGCAGCTTCTCCATCCCCAGCGGCAGAGCCCAGCTTGCCGGCCTCGAAGACGGCCGGGGGGCGGCCATCGTCTTTCTCCACGCCGGCGTCGCCGACAAGCGCATGTGGCGGGACCAGATGTCGGCCTTCGCCGGACGCCATCGCGTCGTCGCCTATGACCGCCGGGGCTATGGCGAGACCCGCTATGAGGCGGAATCCTTCTCCCATGCGCGCGATCTGGGCGCGGTGCTGGATGGGCTGGAGATCGAGCGTGCGTGCCTGGTGGGATGCTCCCAGGGCGGGCGTTTCGCGGTCGATTTCGCGCTGGCCCATCCGGAACGCGTGAGCCGGCTGGTGCTGGTGGCGCCCGCGATCGGCGGCGCGCCGCAGCCCGAGCAGCTTCCGCCCGATATCGAGGATTTGCTGGAGCAGGCGGAGCAAGCGGAAGACCAGAAGCACTTCGACCTCGTCAACCAGATCGAGGCGCATCTCTGGCTCGACGGCCCGCGCGCGGGCGAGGGCCGCGTCCAGGGCTCGGCGCGCGATCTGTTCCTGCGCATGAACATCATCCCGCTGAAGAGCGCCTCGCCCGGAAAGGACAATCAGGCCGGGAATTCGTTCAGGCGGCTGAAAGAGATCGCCGTGCCGACGCTGATCGTCTGGGGCGATCTGGATTTTCCGCACCTGCAGGAACGTTGTGCGCTGCTGGGCAAGCGCATCAAGGGCGCACAGACCGCATTGATGCCCGGCACCGCGCACCTGCCGAACCTGGAGCAGCCGAAGCAGTTCAACGAGCTGCTGGAGCGGTTTTTGAAGGACGCGTGATCGGGCCATCACTCCTTCCGTCACCCCGGCCTTGAGCCGGAGTCCATTCCGCAATCGCACGTGCGGCCGCCAGATGGATCCCGGCTCAAGGCCGGGATGACGGTGGAGTGTGAGGCAAGGTCTGTGCAACCTACCCCGCCAGCTCCCGCCCGACCGCGTCGATGGCGTGATGGGTGGTGGCGTTGAGCTTGTCGTTGATCGGGTCCGGCCAGGACGAGAGCTTCACCGCCACCAGCCGGCGCATGGGATCGACGTGGATGAGCTGGCCATAGATGCCGCGCGCCACGCTGATGCCTTTGTCGATGTCGAGCACCCAC
>DASSBF010000045.1:0-16036 GCA_035699005.1 Dongiaceae bacterium | reverse complement strand
GATGCCATTGGGCCGCGTGACCAGTTCGCCCTGTCTCGTGGCGATCCAGGCCGAGGTGGACGAGCCTTCGGTCACCATGCCGGCATCGTCGATCAGCCATGCCTCATAGGCGCCCTGTTCGGCCGCCTCCTGCTTCGCGAGGACGTTGGCGATCAGGCCGATGCACTTGATGTCGCACCGCGCCCAGCGCTGGTCCGGCACCGTGACGACCGCGGCGCCCTTGGCAAGCAGATCCGGCGCCGGCGGCTTGCGCCTTCGCGCCATCATCACGAGCGAAGGCCTGGCGCCCTTCGGGAACTTGTGGTCACGCGGCGCGACGCCGCGGGTGACCTGGATGTAGATCGTGCCGTTGTCGATCGCGTTGCGCCGCGCGACCTCGCGCGCGATCTGCAGCAGGGCGGCGCGCGCCATCGGCCGGGCGATCTTCAGCGCCGCCAGCGAGCGGTCGAGCCGGTCGAGGTGGCGGTCGACGAATGCCAGCCGCCCATCATGGATCGGAATCACGTCGTAGACGCCGTCGGAAAACAGATAGCCGCGATCCTCGATCGCCACCTGGGCGCGGGATTGCGGGACGTATCTGCCGTTGACGTAGGCGACGCGGGACATGGCGGCCAATCAGAAATATTCGAGCCGGACGGAGAACAGCCGCTCCACCTCGCGGACATCGGCGCTGGCGGCGAACAGGATGACATGATCGTCCTTCTCGATCACCGTATCGCCGGTGGCGATGATGACCCGGTCCTCGCGCACCACGGCGCCGACGATCACGCCGTCGGGCAGCTTCGCCTCGCGGATCGGCGTGCCGACCAGGCGGGCGGTCTCCAGCACCTCGATCTCCATCACCTCGCCGAAATCATCGCCCAGCGAATGCACCGCCCGCACCCGGCCGCGGCGGACGTGCTGCAGGATGTTGGAAACCGTCGTGGCGCGCGGGCTGACCACGGCATCGATGCCGAGCGATCCGATCAGCGGCGCATAGTTGGTGGAGTTGACGAGCGTGATGGTTCGCTGGCAGCCGGCGCGCTTGGCCAGCAGCGAAGCCAGGATGTTGACCTCGTCGTCGTTGGTGACGGCGATGATGGTTTCCGTCCCCCGCACATTCGCCTCCTCCAGGATGCGGGGGTCGAGCGCATCGCCCTGGATCACCACCCAGTTCGGCAGGCGTGCCGCCGCCAGCGCGGCCCGGCGCCGATCCAGCTCCACCAGCTTCACGTCGATGCCGGGATTGCGGTCGGCGATCAGCTCGCTGAGGCAGAGGCCGATATTGCCGCCGCCGACCACGATGAGATGCCGGGCCTCCTGCTCCTCGTGCCCGAAGGCGCTGAGAGCGCGCTTGAGATGGGCGGTCTCGGCGATGAAATAGACGTCGTCGCCGGCGGCGATGCTGTCGCTGTCCTCCGGCACGAGCTTCTGGTCGCCGCGCACGATGCCGACGACAGTCGCATGCAGGTCCGGGAACAAGGTTGTCAGATGCCGCAGGGGCGTATTGAGCACCGGGCAGCTCGGCCCGCAATGGACGCCGACCAGGGTCACCAGCCCATCCGCCAACGTGACCGCCTCGAACGCGCCCGGCACCTCCAGGCGCCGGTGGATCGCCTCGGCGACTTCGACCTCGGGCGAGATGACGGCATCGATCCCGAGATGGTCGGAGCCGAAGATGCTGGACCATTTGGATTCGAGATAGGACTGCTCGCGCACGCGCGCGATCTTGGTGGGCACGTCGAAAATGGCGTGCGCCACCAGGCAGGCCGTCATGTTCACTTCGTCGGAATGGGTGACCGCGATCAGCAGGTCGGCATCGCGCATCCCGGCCTGTTCCAGCACGTTGGGGTGCGAAGCGTAGCCGGCGATGCCCTGCACGTCGAGCTGGTCCGTGATGTCGCGCACCAGGTGCGGGTCGACGTCGACGATCGTCACGTCGTTGCCTTCGTGGGCAAGATACTTCGCGATATTGGCGCCCACTTGACCGGCGCCGCAGATCACGACCTTCATGACGGTTGTTCCATTTCAGACGAAAGGCGGCCGGAGAACGGCCGCCGCTACTCGACCTTGTCCCCGCGTTCCGACCCCGTGATCCCCAGCGAGCGCAGCTTGCGGTGCAGCGCCGAGCGCTCCATCCCGACGAAGTTGGCGGTGCGGGAGATATTGCCGCCGAAGCGAGAGACCTGGGACTCCAGGTACTTGCGTTCGAAGATTTCGCGCGCCTCGCGCAGGGGCAGCGACAGCACTTCGGTCCCGTCGGCGGTCGCGACGCCGCCGGCATTGGCGGCGCCGATGTCGGGCGGCAGCATGTCGGCGCGGATCGTCTCGCTCGGCTCCCCGGGCGCCATGATCAGCAGCCAATCCACCACATTGCGCAACTGGCGCACATTCCCGGGCCAATCATAGGCCTGCAGGAGCGCCAGCGTATCGTCGCCGAACGTCCGGCCTGGTAGACCGGTCTGTTCCGACGCGACGTGCATGAAATGATCCAGCAGCTCGGGTATGTCGTCCCGCCGCTCGCGCAGCGCCGGCACCCGCATCGGCACCACGTTCAGGCGATAGAACAGGTCCTGCCGGAACCGGCCGTTGGACATCTCGGCCTGCAGGTCCCGGCTGGTGGCCGCGATCACGCGCACATCGACATCGACCTTGGTCTTGCCCCCGACGCGTTCGAAGGTCTGCTCCTGGAGCACGCGCACGATCTTGCCCTGGGTCTCCAGCGGCATGTCCGCGACCTCGTCCAGCAGCAGCGTGCCGCTATGGGCCTGCTCGAGGAATCCGACCTTGGACACGCCTTCCCGGCCATCGCCGTTGCGCTCGGTCCCGAACAGCTCGATCTCCAGGCGGTCTGGGTGCATGGTGGCGCAGTTGAGGACGACGAACGGCAGGTCGGCACGCTTGGATTTGCGGTGCAGCAGGCGCGCGGCGACCTCCTTGCCGCTGCCGGGCGGGCCGGAGAACAGCACGCGGCTGCCGGTCGGGGCCACCCGCTCGATCGCTTGGCGCAATTGGGCCATCGCGGCGGACCGGCCGATCAGGTCCGCCTGGACGCCGACGCGCGCGCGCAATTCCTCGTTCTCGCGCCTGAGGCGGGCATTCTCCAGCGCCCGCTCGATCGTAACCAGCAGCCGGTCGGCCTTGAATGGCTTCTCGATGAAATCGAAGGCCCCGCGCTTGATGGCGTTGACCGCGGTCTCGATATTGCCGTGACCGCTGATCATCACGACCGGCAGGTCAGGATAGGCCTCCTGGATCACGTCCAGTATCTGCATCCCGTCGAGCGGGCTGTTCTGCAGCCAGATGTCGAGGATGATGAGGCTGGGGCAGCGATGGCGCAACAGGTTGAGCGCTTCGTCGCTGTTGGCCGCCTCGCGCGCCGTGAACCCTTCGTCGCCCAGCACACCCGCGATCAGCATCCGGATGTCGGCTTCGTCATCGACAATCAGGATATCGCGCGCCATGCCATGCCTCGACCACTCACACCATTCATGCCTGTACCGATTTCAGCGCCGGGTCGGCCAGGATGATCTCCGCCGGGAAGGTGAGCCGCACCGAGGCGCCGCCCGTTTCCCCGTCCAGCAATTGCAGCCTGCCGCCATGATCTTCCATGATCTTCTTGACGATCGCCAGTCCCAGTCCGGTGCCTTTGGCGCGCGTTGTCACGTAGGGGTCGGTCAGCCGCTCGCGCCCCTGCTGCGGCAAACCGCGGCCGTTGTCGTCGACGGCCAGGACCACCTGATCCCCGTCGCGCCGAATCCATAGATGGATGCAACCCGGCGTCAAGCGATTCCGCACCTCTCCGTCCGTCTCCGACCGCTCCAGCTCCAGGCGGGCCTCGATGGCATCTGCGGCATTCTGCAGCAGATTGGTCAGCGCCCGCGCGACCTGCGAGGCGTCGCAATCGACCCAGATCGCGTCCCCTGGCAGGTCGACATCATAGACGATGCCGGCATTGGCGCTCTGCTGCAGGAACGCCGCCTGGCGCGCCAGCTCGACCAGATCCTCCGGCCGCAGCACCGGTGCCGGCATGCGCGCGAAGGACGAGAACTCGTCCACCAATCGCCCGATGTCGCTCACCTGCCGGACGATCGTATCGGTGCACACGGCGAATGTCTCGGGGTCGTTGGTGATCTGCTTCAGGTACTTGCGTTTCAAGCGCTCGGCGGAGAGCTGGATGGGCGTGAGCGGATTCTTGATCTCGTGCGCGATCCGGCGCGCGATGTCGGACCAGGCAGCCTTGCGCTGCGCCGCCAGCAGCTCCGTCACGTCATCGAACGTAACCACGATGCGCGTGTGGTCGCCATCGCCGCGCTCCGAGACCGCGCGGACGTGAAGCGTGCGGGTCAGGGGGCCGTGCGACATGTTGATCTGGCCTTCGGCGCTGCCGGCCGGCCGGCTCTGCGCCAGCGTCACGAGCTCGCCCATCTCCGGCACCAGGTCGCCGAGGCGCTGGCCGACATGCTGCATCATGTTGCGGCCCAGCAGTTCCGACGCGGAGCGGTTGGGCAGCTCGATCTCGCCCTTTTCATTGAGGCCGATCACGCCCGCCGATACGCCCGAAAGCACCAGCTCGGTGAAGCGGCGCCGGTCGTCGAGCTGCTGGTTGGTCGCCACCAGCTCCACCTGCTGGGTCTGGAGCCGGAGCGCCATGGTGTTGAAGGTGCGGCTGAGCTCGCCCAATTCATCGTCCCGCCGGCCGGCCTTGACGCGCGCCGAGAGATCGCCCCCGCCGAGCCGCTGGGCGGCCTCCACCAGGCGCGAGATCGGCTTGACCAGGCTGGTCGCGGAGATGATCGCGATCCAGATCGCCGCCATCAGCAGCAGCAGCGCCAGCACGGCGAAGATCAGCCCGACCGTGATCTGCCATTGCGATCGGTCACCCTCGAGCTGGCGATAGAGATAGACCGCGTTCTCGTTGCCCCGGATGGCGGCCAGCACCTTGTCGTCGATCACGCGGCCGGCATAGAGGTAGATGCCCTGCTGCGGGTCGATCGCGACCAATGCCCGCACGCGGTCACCGGTCGGCGAGTGCAGGAGGACCGTCTCGCCGCTGTCGGCGCGGACCAGCGCATCCTCCGGCAGGTCGAGGTCGAACTCCATCATCAAGGTGAAGCCGCCGCTGGCCAGGATCTGCCGGCGCCGGTCGATCACGACCGCCTCCGACAGGTCGCGCAGGTAGACCTGGCGGTCGAGGAAGGCATCGAGCCGGGACAGGTCGACATAGCCGGCCCAGTCCTGGTCGCGGATCTCGTTGGCGATGGAGAGCGTGTCGTTGGCGATGCGCTGCTGATGGTCCTGCATGTAGGATTGCGAGACGTTCAGCGAGCTTTCGACCGCCTCCTTGATCTTGTCGCCGAACCAGATGTCGAGGCCGTAGTTCAGGAAGGTGGTCGAGAAAACGGAAACCGTGATCGCGGGGATGAGCGCGATCAGGCCGAACAGCAGCACCAGCCTGGAATGCAGCTTCGCGCCGACCATGCCGCGGCGGCGCTCGATCCACAGCACCACGAAGCGCCGCGCGATGATGGTGCCGAGCGAGAGTACGATGATGAAATCGGACAGCAGCAGCCAGGTGATGGCGCGTGCCGGGTTCTGGGTCTGCCAGACGTTGGTCAGGACCAGGTAGGTGAGGACGCCGGAAACCGCTCCCATCGCCAGGAACACGATGGCAATGCGCCGCTCCACGTTGATGCGGCGCGACCAGGCCAAAAGGCGCCGGCTCCAGCTGACTTTCTTGACGGCGGGGATCGCGGCTTCGGTCATTCGGCGGTTCCGGGACGCCTCGCGCGGATGTCGAGCTCGCGCAGCTTCTTGCGCAAGGTGTTGCGGTTGAGGCCGAGCAGCTCCGCCGCCTTGATCTGGTTGCCGCGCGTGGCCTCCAGGGAGATGGTGAGAAGCGGCCGCTCCATCTCTTGCAGGATGCGGTCATACAGCCCATTGGCGGGCAAGCGGTCCTGGTGGGCGGCAAAATAGGCGCGCAGGTGCCGGTCGACCGATTGGCCCAGCGTCTCGTCGGCCTGGCGCCCGGCGCCCTTGCCGTCGCGACCGCCCGCGGCCAGCGATTCCACCACCATGCGCGCATCGATCGCACTCTCGCTGTAGAGCACGGCGATGCGGCGCATCAGGTTCTCCAACTCGCGCACGTTGCCGGGCCACTGATGGCGCTGCAGCTCTTCGATCGCCGCCGTCGACAAGGTCTTCGCCGCCAGCCCATCGCGCGCCGCCCGGCCGAGGAAATGTCGGGCCAGATCGGCGATGTCGCCGCGGCGCTCGCGCAGCGGCGGCAGATTGATCGGAACGACATTGAGCCGATAGAACAGGTCTTCCCGGAACCGGCCCTGCACGATGAGCTGCCGCAGGTCGCGATGGGTTGCCGCGATGATCCGCACGTCCGCCTTCTGCGCGCTGCGACCGCCGACGCTGGTGAACTCCCCGGTCTGCAGCACGCGCAGCAGGCGCGTCTGAGCCTCCATCGGCATGTCGCCGATCTCGTCCAGGAACAGGGTGCCGCCCTGCGCCAGCTCGAACTTGCCGATGCCGCGCGCAATGGCGCCGGTGAAGGCGCCCTTCTCGTGGCCGAACAGCTCGCTCTCGATCAGCTCGCGCGGGATCGCCGCCATGTTGACGGCGACGAACGGTTTTTCCCTGCGGCGGCCGAAGTCGTGCAGCGCGCGCGCCACCAGCTCCTTGCCGGTGCCGGATTCGCCGTTGACCAGCGCCGTCATGTCGGTATTGACCAGCCGGCCGATGACCCGGAACACCTCCTGCATGGCGGGCGAACGGCCAACAAGAGGGAGCGCCTCCTCGGCGCCGGTGCCCGCGGCCGGCGCTTCGGGCGGAGCCTGGGTCAAGGCCCGGTCCACTGCCGCCACCAGGACGTCCAGATCGAACGGCTTGGGCAGGTATTCGAAGGCGCCGCGCTCGTTGGCGCGGATGGCGGTCAGGATGGTGTTCTGCGCGCTCATCACGATGATCGGCAGGTCCGGCCGCCGCTCCTTGATCCGCGGCACCAGATCGAGGCCGTTGCCGTCCGGCATCAGCACGTCGGTGACGACCAGATCTCCCTCGCCCGCATCCACCCATTGCCAGAGCGTACGCGCATCCGAGGCGGCGCGCACGGCATGGCCGCGCTGCGCCAGGGCCTGGCTCACCACCAGGCGGATGGAACGGTCGTCGTCCGCCACCAGAATGGTCGCGTTCATGACCCGTCCTCCTCTGTCCGGTCGCCGGAGATCGGCAGCAGCACGGTGAAGCGCGTCGCGCCGGGCCTGCTCGAGAACTCGATCACGCCGTCATGGGCACGCACCAGCTTCGCCACCAGCGGCAGGCCGAGGCCCCGTCCGCCCGGCTTGCCGGTGACGAACGGGTCGAACAGGTTGCCGAGCAGCGCCTCGGGCACGCCCGGGCCGTTATCGGCGATCGTGACCGCAATGCGGCGCGGCTGGCGATGCGCCTTGTTGCGCTCGCCGATACGGAACCCCGCCTGATAGGAGGTCGTCACCACGATCTCGCTCCCGCCGTTCTGGCACGCCTCGGCGGCATTCTTCACCAGATTGAAGAAGACCTGGATCAACAGATCGCGATTGCCGCGCACCGGCGGCAGCGACGGATCGTAATATTCGCGCAAGGTTGCGTGGCGCGCAAAGGAGACTCGCGCGAGCTTGCACACATGGTCCAGGGTCTCGTGCACGTTCATGACCGACAGGGCCGGCGCGCGATCGTCGGCAAAAATCTCGACCCCGTTCACCAGGGCGACGATGCGGTCGGATTCCTCGCGGATCAGGGCGGCGAGCGCGGCCTCCTGCGGACCGACCTTGGATTCGAGGAGCTGCGCCGCGCCGCGGATGCCGGCGAGCGGGTTCTTGATCTCGTGCGCCAGCATGCCGGCCATGGCGCGCACCGACTGCGCGGCTTCCGCGGCGGCATCCTGCCGGGCCATGCGGTGCGCGAGGCTGCGGTCCCGCATCGCCAGCACGACGGAGCCATGGCGGTCACCGAGCGGCGCCGCCTCGACCGAGACATGCTCCAGGTGCAGGCGCGGGCCGTCGATCGACATTTCGGCGTCGCTGACCGCCGAGCCGCCCAGCCGGGATTCCTCGATCAGCGCGAACAGCGGGGAGTCTGCGGGAATGACGTCCGCAAGGCGGCGTCCAAGAAGCGTCTTGCGCCCGGCCTGCAGCAGATTCTCGGCGGCGGCATTGAGGGTGCGGCAGCGCCCTTCTGCGTCCACCACGACGACCGCCGCCGGCAGGGCCTCGACCAGCATGTTGGCGAAGGCGGGCGCCTCCCAAGCCTCGGGCTCGGCTGTTTGGTCGGTCGGCCGGAGCGGGATGGCAGCGCCCGTCATCTTACGCCGCCATCTGTTCGATCTGCGGCTGGTAGAAATCGCGCACCAGCGCCATCACAGCCTGCGGCTCGCCGATCTGGTTGACGCGGGTGCGGAACTCCGCCGAGCCGGGCAGGCCCCTCGAATACCAGCCGAGATGCTTGCGCGCGATCTTGAGTCCGGTTTCGACGCCATAGTGGCTCAGCATCGCCTGGTAGTGCTCCAGCACGGTGTGCAGCTGTTCCGCCAGGGGCGGGTTCGGCAATCGCTCGCCGGTGCGCAGGAATGCCATCACCTGCTTCAGGAACCACGGCTTGCCATAGGCGCCGCGCCCCACCATCACCCCGTCTGCGCCGGACTGGTCGAGGGCGGTGCGCGCATCCTCCAGGCTGTTGATGTCGCCGTTCACCACGACCGGGATGCCGACCGCCTCCTTCACGCGCCGGATGAACTGCCAGTCGGCGACGCCGTTATAGAGTTGGCAGCGCGTGCGGCCATGCACGGTGATCATCCGGATGCCGCTTTCTTCCGCGATCCTGGCGAGGCGCGGGGCGTTCTGGTTGGCGTCGTCCCAGCCCTTGCGCATCTTCAGCGTGACCGGCAGCTTCACGGACTTGACGGTCGCTTCCAGGATCCGGGCGGCCTTCGCCTCGTCGCGCATGAGCGCCGAGCCGGCTTCGCCATTCACGACCTTTTTCACCGGACAACCGAAATTGATGTCGATGATGGCCGCGCCGCGGTCTTCGTTCAGCCTGGCGGCTTCGGCCATCACGTGCGGCTCGCAGCCGGCGAGCTGGACCGCCATCGGCGCTTCCTCCGGCACGTTCTCGGCCATGCGCAGCGACTGGCGGCTCTGCCGGATCATCGCCTCGCTGGCGATCATTTCGGAGACGACCAGCCCTGCCCCGCTCCGCTTCACCAGACGGCGGAACGGCAGGTCCGTGACTCCTGACATGGGAGCCAGGATCACCGGGTCTTCGAGTTTCACCGGGCCAATCTGAATGCTCACTTTTTGGTCACCCGCGCCGCCTGCTCAAAAACTGAGCAGTTATAAGGCGGCGGGTTCATGCTGCAAAGCAAAAAAACACGCGGATCATCCCTGCCCCATCAGTATCTCCCGGACGAACTTCACCCCCGGATAGGCCAGGGTCAGGAGCAGGTAGCCGGCCAGCAGCCATTGCGCCGCCTTGCGCCCCCGCAGGCCCGTACGGTGGTGCAGGACAAGGAGCACCAGTACCACCGCGAAGCCCAGGAACGACAGCAGGATCTTGTGGGTGAAGGCCACCGCCTGCCCGACCGTCAGGAACTCGTTGGCCGCCCCGGTGGCGAGGGCGAGCAGCAGCAGGATCGCCGCCAGCTTCAGCAGCGCATTCTGCAGCGCCTCGGTCTCCGCCAATGGCGGCAGCACGCGGGTCGCCCAGCTATCCGTGCGCGCCTTGAACGCGCGCTCCTCCAGCAGCACCCCGCACGCCGCCAGCGCCGAGAGCGTCAGGGACGCATAGGCCGCGATCGCCAGCAGCACATGGCCGGCGAACCAGGCCCCGGGCGCAATCGGCACGGGCGGCTCGACCTCGATCCCCGATGCGAGCCAGCCGAGAGCGATCAGCAGCAGGGCATAGGGCCCGACCAGCGCGGCGAGGCGCAGCGCAGCCTCGTCCAGCACGACCGCCGCAACGAACACGACCAGGGTCGCCGCGGCGGTCACATGCAGGCTGGCGGCAAGACCGGCCCGCCAGCCCGATTGCAACTCGGCAATCGCGGGCGCGGAACCGCCGGCCAGGGCAGCAGCCAGCAGCAGCCAGCCGAGCGCATTGCGTTCCAGCCTCCCGCGGCAAGCGAGGATGGACAGCGGAAGGAGGGCGAAGATGGCCGCGATCGCGGCGATCGGGAAGGTCGACATGGCGCGCATTATCGTTAAACTGCCGGGCCTTGGCAAACGCGCCTCACGTCCGTCTTCTGGAAATGCCTTCGCCTCGCACCTTCGTCCTTGTGGTCGCTGCCGGCAGCGGCCAGCGCTTCGGCGGCGACCTGCCGAAGCAGTACCAATCGCTCGCCGGCAAGCCGATGCTGCGGCATTGCCTGGAGACCTTCGCGTCTCATCCCGGCATCGAGGGCATCCTGGTCGCGATCCACCCCGCGCAGCGCGATCTCTACGACGCAGCGTCCGCCGGGACTGCGAAGCTGCGCCCGCCGGTCGAAGGCGGCGCCACCCGCCAGGGCTCGGTGCTGAATGGGCTCGAGCGGCTCGCCGCCGAGCAGCCGGACTATGTCCTGATCCATGATGCCGCCCGCCCCCTGATCGATGCCGGCACGGTCAGCCGCACGATCGAGGCGCTGGCGCGACATCCGGCGATCCTGGTGGCCGTGCCGGTGGTGGATACGGTCAAGCGCGGCGTCGGGGAGCGGGTCGGCGATACGGTGGACCGGCGCGGCCTGTGGCGCGCGCAGACGCCGCAGGCCTTCCATTTCCCCGCTATCCTGGAGGCGCATCGCAAGCTCGCGGGCGGCGAGCTGACGGATGACGCGGCGGTGGCCGAGGCTGCGGGCATCCCCGTCGCCTTCGTGCTGGGATCGGAGCGCAATTTCAAGGTGACGACGCAGGATGACATGGAGCGCGCGGAACGCATGACCGGAGGACAGATGGAATTCCGCACCGGCAACGGCTTCGACGTCCACAAGCTGATTGCGGGCGATGGCATCGCCATGTGCGGGGTGCGCATTCCGTGCGACATGGCGCTGGAGGGCCACTCCGATGCCGATGTGGGCCTGCACGCGATCACCGATGCCGTGCTGGGCGCGATCGGCGCGAAGGATATCGGTGCGCATTTTCCGCCCAGCGATCCCAAGTGGCGCGGTGCGGAATCCTGGAAGTTCCTGGATCACGCCGCACGGCTGGTTGCCGAGCGCGGCGGCCGGGTGGTGCATTGCGATGTCACCATCATCTGCGAGCGGCCCAAGATCGGCCCGCATCGCGACGCCATGGTGCGCCGCGTCGCGGAGATCTTGAAAATCTCCGCCGACCGGGTCAGCGTGAAGGCGACGACCACCGAGAAGCTCGGCTTCACCGGCCGCGGCGAAGGCATCGCCGCGCAGGCGACCGCGACGGTGGCGTTGCCGACATGATCCCCTTCCCCCCTTGCGGGGGAAGGATGCGAAGCCTTAGCGAACGACAGTGAGCTTAGGCGGAGCTGTATGAGGGGTAGCGCGGCGATAGCCGCGCGCGCTCGACAGAGCGCAATTGGCGCAGCCGCGGCGCTGCATCACCCCCCATCCCGACCTTCCCCCACAAGGGGGGAAGGGGCTTTGTTTAGTGGATGAAGCGAAGATGGACGCCACCCAACTCCTCGACCTCTATCGCACCAGGCGCCTGCGGATCGCGACGGCGGAATCCTGCACCGGCGGGATGATCGCGGCGGCGCTTACCGATATCGCCGGATCGTCGGACGTGTTCGAGCGCGGCTTCGTCACCTACTCGAACGAAGCCAAGACCCAGCAGGTCGGCGTTTCGGCCGATCTCATCGCCCATCACGGTGCCGTCAGCGTCCATGTCGCGCGCGAGATGGCGGCAGGTGCGCTGAAGTATTCTGCGGCGGATGTGGCAGTAGCCGTCACCGGCATCGCAGGCCCGAGCGGCGGGTCGGAGGTCAAGCCGGTCGGCCTGGTCTACATCGCGGTCGCGCGCCGCGATGGCGATCCTGCGATCGAGCGCCACCAGTTCCACGGCGACCGTGCCGCCATCCGCCAAGCCACCGCAGAGCGCGCGCTGGAGATGCTGGCAGAGGCCATCGCGTGACTCGCATTCTCGGCGTCGATTTCAGCGGCGCCAGCGACGCCGGGCGCAAGATCTGGGTGGCCGAGGGCGCGCGGAACGGCAACGGCGCCCTCGTGCTGGGCCGGTGCGTTCCGGCGATCGATCTGCCCGGCGGCGGCCTCGCGCCCGAGCTCGCGGTGCCGGCATTGGCGCGCCATATCGCCTCGCTCGGCACGGCCCGCGTCGGCTGCGACTTCCCGTTCGGCCTGCCGCGGGACCTGGTGACGGCGCGCACCTGGAGGAGCTTTGCCCTACGTTACGCCGCGGAGTTCTCGAACGCGCACAGCTTCCGCGCGATCATGCGCTCGCGCCACGACGCAGTTGAATACAAGCGACGGACCGACGTCACGGCCAAGACGCCGTTTAACTCCTACAACCTCCGGCTCTTCCGGCAGACCTGGTGGGGGATCAGCGGCGTCATCGGCCCCCTGCTGCGCGCTGGGAAGGCAATCGTCCGGCCGCAGCAGAGGCTGGCCGAAGGCAAGCCGGTGCTGATCGAGGTCTGCGCGGCCTGTACGCTGAAGTCCATCGACCTCTATCCGCCGTACAAGGGCAGGCGGCCGGAGCATCGGCGCGCGCGCCGGCGCATTCTGGACTATTTCATCGACAACGGGACGCTCGCCGTCTCCGCGCGCGGCCTGCGCCGGTTGATTCTGGACAACGAAGGGGGCGATGTCCTCGATGCCGTCATCGGCGCGGTCGCGACCGGGCATGCCGACCTCGCCAAGGACGGCGACGCCTATCAACGGCTGGAAGGACGGGTCTACTTCGAGATCGGCGTATAGAGCTGATAGGCCCGCGCCTCGAACGCGGCCACCATGCGCCGCACCGCTTCGTGGAACAGCACCCCGATCACCTTCTGTAGCAGGATCGAGCTGAACTCGAATTCGAGATGGAAATCTATCTGGCATTCGCCGGCCGGCGTTGCGGAGAAGCTCCAATGGTTCTGCAGGGTCTTGAACGGCCCTTGAAGGTAGGTCACGTCGATCCGCAGGTTCGCCCGGTCAAGATCGACCCGGCTGGTGAACTTCTCTCGCACCATCTTGAAGCCGATCATGAGGTCGGCCACCATGGTCTCGCCGGTCGAGGTCTGCTGCCGTTCGCGGATGCGCGCGCCGGTGCACCAGGGCAGGAATTCGGGATACTTCACCACATCGCCGACCAGCTCGAAGATCTGCTCCGGCTTGAAAGGCAGGATCTTCCGCTCGGTGTGGACCTTCATTCGGCGGCCGGGATCGCCTCCGCCCGGCCCTCGCGTGCCGCGCGCAGCCGCGCGAAATCGTCGCCGGCGTGGTGGGAGGAGCGCGTGAGGGGCGAGGCGGCGACCAGCAGGAATCCCTTGCCCATCGCCTGGCGCTTGAACATGTCGAACTCGGCAGGCGGCACGAAGCGCTCCACCGTGTGGTGCTTCTTGGTCGGCTGGAGGTACTGCCCGATGGTCAGGAAATCGACATCCGCGGCGCGCAGATCGTCCATCGCCTGGAACACCTCGTCGTTCTCCTCGCCAAGCCCGACCATCATGCCCGACTTGGTAAACATCATCGGATCCAGCTCCTTCACCTGCTGCAGCAGGCGAAGCGAGGTGAAATATCGCGCGCCCGGCCGCACCGAGCGATAAAGCCGCGGCACGGTCTCGAGATTGTGGTTGAACACATCCGGCCGCGCCTCGACCACGGTCGCCACCGCGCCCGGCTTGTTGAGGAAATCCGGCGTCAGCACCTCGATGGTGGTGCCGGGCGAGGTCGCGCGGATGCGGCGGATCACCTGGGCGAAGTGCCCTGCCCCGCCGTCATCGAGATCGTCGCGGTCGACCGAGGTGACGACCACGTGCTTGAGGCCGAGCTGCGCGCATGCCTCCGCCACATGGTCCGGTTCGTGCGGGTCGAGCCGGTCCGGACGCCCGGTCGCGACGTTGCAGAACGCGCAGCCGCGGGTGCAGACCGAACCCAGGATCATGAAAGTCGCGTGCTTTTGCTGCCAGCATTCGCCGATGTTCGGGCAGGCCGCCTCTTCGCACACCGTGTGCAGGTTGTATTTGCGGACCAGTGCCTTCGTTTCGGCATATTCGCTGCTGGTCGGCGCCTTGACTCGGATCCAGTCCGGCTTGCGCTGGACAGGATTGTCCGGCCGGTGCGCCTTCTCGGGGTGGCGAAGCTTCAGCTCGGTTGTCATGGCATCCCTAGATATGGATCGCCCGCCCGTAGGCCGCCAGCACCGCTTCGTGCATCATTTCCGACAGCGTCGGGTGCGGGAAGATGGTGTGCATCAACTCGGCCTCGGTGGTCTCCATGGTCTTGGCGATGGTATAGCCCTGGATCAGCTCCGTCACCTCCGCCCCGATCATGTGGGCCCCCAGCAGTTCGCCGGTCTTGGCGTCGAACACGGTCTTGACCAGCCCCTCCGGCTCGCCCAGCGCAATTGCCTTGCCGTTGCCGATGAAGGGGAATTTGCCCACTTTCACGTCGTAGCCCTTGTCCTTGGCCGCCTGTTCGGTCAGGCCGACGCTCGCCACTTGCGGCATGCAGTAGGTGCAGCCGGGAACATTGCGCACGTCGAGCGGATGGACGCCCTTCAAGCCCGCGATCTTTTCCACGCAGGAGACGCCTTCATGGCTCGCCTTGTGTGCCAGCCAGGGCGGGCCGGCCAGGTCGCCGATCGCATAGACGCCGGGTTCGCCGGTCGCGCCATAGCCGTCAACAACCACATGGGCCTTCTCGACCTTCACCTTGGTGCCCTCGAGCCCGAGATTCTCCACGTTGCCGACGATGCCGATCGCCAGGATCACGCGGTCGACGGCGATGTCCTGCGACTTGCCGCCGGCTTCGACCGTCACCGTCACGTTGTCGGCGCCTTTCTTCAGCGTCTTCACGGTGGCGGAGGTAAGGATCTTCATGCCCTGCTTCTCGAACGCCTTCCTGGCGAAGGCGGAAATCTCCGCATCCTCGACCGGCAGCACGCGGTCCAGCACCTCCACCACGGTCACCTCGGCGCCAAGGGTGCGGTAGAAGCTGGCGAACTCGATGCCGATCGCCCCGCTGCCCACCACCAGCAGCGATTTCGGCATGGTCGGCGGCACCATCGCTTCCTTGTAGGTCCAGACCAGCTTGCCGTCGGGCTCGAGGCCGGGCAGCGCCCGCGCGCGTGCGCCGGTGGCGAGGACGATGTGCTTGGCGGTGAGGTCCGCGACCGGCTTGCCGTCCTTCTCCACCTTCAGCTTGCCCGGGCCATTGAGCCGGCCGTGGCCGTCGAACACGGTCACCTTGTTCTTCTTGAGCAGGTGCTTGACGCCGTTGGAGAGCTGGTTCGCCACCTTGCGGGAGCGGTCGACCACCTTCTTGAGATCGAAGGACACGTTGCCGACGCTGAAGCCATAGGCGTCGGCATGCTGCAGCAGGTGCCCGACCTCGGCCGAGCGCAGCAGCGCCTTGGTCGGGATGCAGCCCCAGTTGAGGCAGATGCCGCCCAGATGCTCGCGCTCGACGCACGCGGTCTTGAGGCCGAGCTGCGCCGCGCGGATCGCGGCCACATAGCCGCCCGGCCCGCCGCCCACCACGATGATGTCGAAATTCGTTTCTGCCATTGAGGAATCCCCGATCGTCTAGTTCAGGCCGGATTGGCTGGCGCAGCTCTTGAAAATGGCTTCGGCGCTGTGCTGCGTCTCCTTTGCATTCGCCACCTTATCGAGATCGCCGGGCGGCACATCGCGGAACTTCTCGAACATGGCGTCGGTGAAGCACTGGCAGGCCGCGTCGAACTGGGCGTCGGTGTTGTCGCTCGCCTTCGCAAGGTTCCGCATGGTCTCGCCGCAATCCCCCAGGAGCTTCCTTTTCACGGTTCTCTCATACACGCGCCCCGCCAGGGTGCCCGGCTCGGCGGGATGGGTCATCACATAGTGGTAGACGGCGTAGCCGATCGCC